>NZ_DASZUF010000017.1:0-75170 GCF_035547795.1 Nocardioides sp. | reverse complement strand
ACCAAGTCGTCCCAGAAGCCGACCAGGAAGAAGCACCCGCACAAGACGACCACGCATCCGGCGTCACTGAGCGTCAGCCCGACTCCCCGTGTCACCGCCAGCGGGAGCGCGACGGCCTCATCCAGCGCCGGCGCTCTACCTACCACCTCGGCCAGTCCGACGGGTGCCGGCCCCACTCCGTCGGCGAGCACGGAGGTCGCCTCCACGACGCTGCCAGTGGCCCCGTCGCCGACGACCTCCGCCGCCGAGACCGACCAGCCGAGTAGCGGTGGCGGCCTACCGGGCTGGGTCGCGCCGGTCGTCGTGGTGGCCGTCCTGGCCGCCGGCGGCGGCATCGCGGTGGCGCGACGACGCCGCGCATGAGGAGGGATCTCCATCCGCTGGCATGGTGGGCGTGGGCGATCGGTCTGGCGGCGTACGCCTCGGCCACGACCAACCCCTGGCTCCTCGTCCTGCTCATCGGCGTGGCGGCCCTGGTGGTCGCTGCCCGGCGCGGGGAGCAGCCCTGGAGCCGATCGTTCCGGCTCTACCTGGGCGTAGCGGCGGCGATCGTGGTGATCCGAGTGCTCTTCCGGATCCTGCTCGGCGCCACGCCCGGCCACGTCCTGGTACACCTGCCGACGATCCCGCTGCCGCACTGGGTCCTCGGCATCACCCTGCTCGGCCCGCTGACCCGGGAGGCACTGCTGGCCGGCCTCTACGACGGCTTGCGGCTGGCGACGATCGTGGTCGCCGTCGGCGCCGCCAACGCGCTGGCCAACCCCAAGCGACTGCTGCGCAGCGTCCCGCCGGCGCTGTACGAGATCGGTACCGCGCTGGTCGTGGCGGTCACGGTGCTGCCGCAGCTGGCCGAGTCGACCCAGCGGGTACGGCGTGCCCAACAGCTCCGGGCCGGCGACACTCGCCGGATCGGTCGTCTGCGCAGGTTCCTGGTACCGGTGCTGGAGGACGCGCTGGAGCGCTCCCTGTCGCTGGCCGCCGGGATGGACACCCGCGGCTACGGCCGTGCCGGCACCGCGAGCCCACGGCAGCGCCGGACCACCGGCACGCTGATGCTGCTGGGACTGCTCGGCCTGTGCCTGGGCACCTATGGCGTCCTCGACCCGACCGCACCGCGCTGGCTGGCCGCGCCGATGGTGATCGCCGGCCTGGTGCTGGCCGCGGCCGGTCTGGTCGCCGCGGGCCGGCGGGTGGAGCGCACCGTCTATCGACCCGACCGGTGGCGTTGGCCCGAGACCGTGGTGCTGCTCACCGGTCTGACCGTCGGCGTGGTCGGCTGGTGGGTCGGGCATCATCAGGGCGTGGTGGCCTATCCCGACGTGACCGGCGCCCCGACGGTCAGCCTGGTGGCGCTGGTCGGCGTACTCGTCGGGCTGCTTCCTGCCGTGGCCACCCCCGAGCCGGCGGTGGCGGCGGCATGATCCGGCTCGAGGACGTCACCGTCACCCACGCCGGCGCGAGCGCGCCGGTCCTCGATCATGTCAGCCTCGAGGTCGAGGAGGGCGAGCTGCTGCTCGTCTCGGGACCCACCGGCTCGGGCAAGTCCACGCTGCTCGGCGTGGTCAGCGGGCTGGTGCCGCGATTCAGCGGCGGCACGCTGAGCGGCGACGTGCTCCTCGACGGGCGCTCCGTCGTGCACACTCCGCCGCGGGAGCGCGCCGCGGTGATCGGGTACGTCGGGCAGGACCCGGCGGCCGGCTTCGTCACCGACACCGTCGAGGAGGAGCTGGCCTACGGCATGGAGCAGCTCGGCCTGCCTCCTGCGACGATGCGGCGCCGGGTCGAGGAGACGCTCGACCTGCTCGGGATCGCCGACCTGCGCGCCCGTGACCTGCGCACCCTCTCCGGTGGCCAGCAGCAGCGCGTCGCGATCGGTTCGGTGCTGACCATGCACCCACGTCTGCTCGTCCTCGACGAGCCCACCAGCGCGCTGGACCCGACCGCGGCCGAGGATGTGCTCGCCACCCTCACCCGGCTGGTGCACGACCTCGGCGTGAGCGTGCTGCTGGCCGAGCACCGGCTGGAGCGGGTGGTGCCGTTCGCCGACCGGATCGCGCTGCTCACCGGCTCCGGCGAGGTCACACTCGGGTCGCCGGCCGACGTGCTGGCGACCTCGCCCGTCGTACCCCCGCTGGTCGAGCTCGGCCGAGCCCTGGGCTGGTCGCCGCTGCCGCTGACCGTGCGCGACGCCCGCCGCCGCGCTCGTGGACTCGACCTCGCCCCGCCGGTGCCGGCCGAGGCGCCTGGTGGCCCGCTCGCGCTCTGCGCCCGCGGGGTGGGTGTGACCCGCGGGCGCACCGTCGCGCTGCGCGAGGTCTCGCTCGACTTGTACGGCGGCACCGTCACCGCGCTGATGGGTCGCAACGGTGCCGGTAAGTCCACCCTGCTGTGGGCGCTGCAGGGCAGCCAGCCGCGGCAGGCGGGCAGCGTGCGGGTGGGTGGCGAGGACCCGGCCGCGCTCGATCCGGCCGGCCGACGCGCCAGGGTCGGGCTGCTGCCGCAGACCGCGGCCGACCTGCTCTACCTGGAGACCGTCGCCGAGGAGTGCCGCGCGGGCGGGGTGGGCACCCGCGCGCTGCTGGACCTGCTGGTGCCCGGCATCCCCGACGACAGGCATCCGCGCGACCTCTCCGAGGGCCAGCGGCTGGCGCTGGCGCTGGCCCTGGTGCTCGCGGCACGGCCCGACGTGGTCCTCCTCGACGAGCCGACCCGTGGACTCGACTACGCCGCCAAGGCCCACCTCGCCCGGATCCTGCGCGACCTGGCCGACGCCGGGCACGCGGTGCTCGTGGCCACGCACGACGTGGAGTTCACCGCCCAGGTGGCCGACCGGGTGGTGGTGGTGGCCGAGGGCGAGATCGTCAGCGAGGGACCGACCCGGCGGGTGGTGGCGGAGTCGCCCGCGTTCGCACCCCAGGTCGGCAAGGTGCTCGGCCCGGGCTGGCTGCGGGTCGACGAGGTGGCCGCGGCCGTCGGTGAGACCCAGGCACCTGACCTTGCGCCCCCTCGATCGGCGTGTCGCGGTGAGGAAGGTCAGGTGCCCGGATGACGGCGGTCCGACTCTCGCTGCGCTCCGGGGCGGTGCTGGCGCTGGCCTCGCTGGCCGGGCTGATGATGCTGTGCTGGCCGTTGCTGGTGCACGGCGGCGGCACGGTGCAGCCGCCGTTTCTGTTCCTGCTGCTCCTGCCGGTGATCGTGGCCGTCGTGCTTGCCGAGCTGGGGGAGGGCGGCCTGGATCCGCGGGTGCTCGCGGTCCTCGGCGTACTCAGCGCCGTCAACGCGGTGCTGCGCGGCATCTCCGCCGGTACCGCCGGGGTGGAGCTGGTCTTCTTCCTCCTGGTGCTGGCCGGGCGGGTGTTCGGCCCCGGGTTCGGGTTCGTGCTCGGCTGCACGTCGCTGTTCGCCAGCGCGCTGACGACCGCCGGGGTGGGGCCATGGCTGCCCTACCAGATGCTGGTCTCGGCCTGGGTCGGGATGGGGGCGGGGCTGCTGCCGCGCCGGGCGTCGGGACGCACCGAGATCGCGATGCTCGCGGCGTACGGCGTGGTCGCGTCCTACGTCTACGGGCTGTTGCTCAATCTCCAGGGCTGGCCGCTGCTGACCGGTGTCGCGGTGCCGGGCCACACCGGCAACCTGTCCTTCGACCCGTCCGCGTCGCTGTGGCAGAACCTGGCCACCTTCGGCCGCTACACCCTGCTGACCTCGACCGGCAGCTTCGATACCGGCCGCGCCATCACTACCGCCGTCGCCGTGGTCATCCTCGGTCCCGCGGTGCTCACCACCCTGCGGCGGGCCGCGCGGCGGGCGACCGTGGTGGGGGTAGTTCGGGGGGAAACGGTCGGTTACTGACCAGTAAAGCGACAGTTTCTCCCCGAACTACCCCGCTAACGCAGCGCGCCGACCCGGCCGACCCGCTCCAGGAACTCCAGCAGCAGCCGGTGCACCCGCTCGGGCTGCTCCATCTGCACGAAGTGGGAGCCGTGCAACTGCACGTAGGTGCCGTCGGGCACCCGAGCTGCGGCGGAGGCCATGTGGCGGGCGCCGGCGAGCAGGTCCCAGGAGCCGGCGACGAAGAGCACCGGCACCTTGATCCGGCGCAGTGAGACCCGACCGTGCTCGGAGGTGCGCAGCGCGAGGTGGAAGTACCACTCGATCGGGGTGCGCAGGAACTCGTGCAGCGCCAGCGCGGCCAGCTCCGGGTCCGGCACCGGGAAGATCAGGCCGGTGCGGGAGAGCGCATCGATGGTGTGCGGGCCCACCGGCAGCCGGGTGGTCAGCGGGGTGAGGACGCGGCCCGCGAGCCGCAGCCCGCGCGAGGCGCCCACCGTCACGGCGCGCACCAGCGGCCGCGGCAGGTAGAGCGGTCCGAGCATGGTGGAGAAGGTGTCCCCCGGTACGCCGGCGACCGCGAACAGCCCCGCCACCCGCTCCGGATGCTGCGCGGCGAGCTCGAACATGGTGTTCACGCCGACCGACCACCCCATCACCACCGGGCGGTGCAGCCCGAAGTGGTCCATCACCGAGAGCGCGTCCTCCACGAACTGTTGGACGCCGACCCGGTCGGGGTCGTCGGGGCGGTCGGACCCGGCGGTGCCGCGGTGGGCCCAGGAGACGACCCGGACACCGCAGTCGGTGTGCAGCAGGGCCGGCCAGTTCCACGGCGAGGTCGCCAGGCCGTTGCACAACAGCACCGTGGGCCCGTCGATGATCCCGTCGGGGTCGTTGGTCCAGGCCCGCAGCAGCGTGCCGTCGTCCGAGAGGACATCGCGGAAAGCGACGGTCGAGCGCGCCGCGGCCTTCGGCAACTGCATGCCTCGATTGTGCCGTAGCCGGCCCAGGCCACGGCCGGCGTCGTCTGTGGAGTGCGTCACCGGGCCTGGCGGGGTCGGGGCACCTCGGTGCGGTCGGCGCGCCAGGAGGCCAGGAAGCGCTCGACGTCCTCGCGCTCGGCACGCCGAACGGACAGCGCGGCGAGCGCGGTGCGGGCGTTGCGGCGGGCACGCACCGCGGAGGTGGTGGGCCACTCCAGCGACCACTGCAACGGCTTGATGAGGGTATGGGGGACCAGCAGGAAGGGTGACATGAGGACTCCCGGAGCGGGGGATCAGGGGAACCGTCTCGCTCACAGTAGGCCAGCGGTCAAGGGCGTGGGCGACGCCCGTCTCACCCTTTGGTGACAGCCAGGTTAACCGGGCCGTCGGCTACGCCGACGGCTCCGCGCCCCAGTCTCGAGTAGCCCCGACGCTGGCCGCCACCACGCACAGCAGTGCCACCCACTGCAGTACGCCGAGGGTCTCGCCGAGCACCGCCAATCCGGCCAGCGCCGCCACCCCGGGCTCCAGGCTCATCAGGATGCCGAAGACCGCCGGCCGCAGCGTCCGCAGCGCGACCAGCTCGCAGCTGTAGGGGATCACCGAGCTGAGTACGCCGACCACCGCACCGAGCGCGAGCACCCGGGGCTGCCCGAGCTGGTCGCCGTACCTGCCGAGCGTGAGCGGGGTGAGCAACAGCGCGGCGACCGTGGAGGCGATCGCCAGGCCGTCCAGCCCCGGCCAGCGCGCCCCGGTGCCCCTGCTTAGCAGGATGTACGCCGCCCAGGCGGCCCCGGCCAGCAGGGCGAACCCCACCCCGGCGAGGGTGAGCGAGCCCGGCTCGAGGCCGAGCAGCAGCACACCGATGCCGGCCAGCAGCACCCACAGCAGGTCCCGCGCCCGACGGGAGCCGACCACCGCCAGCGTCAGCGGCCCGGCGAACTCCACCATCACCGCCATGCCGAGCGGGATCCGGGCGAAGGACTGGTAGATCGACCAGTTCATCAGCCCGAGTGCCGCGCCGAAGCCGATCGCCAGCTGCCAGTCGCGCCGACTGCGCCCGCGCAGCCGCGGCCGGGTCCAGGCCAGCATCACCAGCGCCGAGACGCACAGCCGTAGCCAGGCGATGGTGGTGGGGTCGGCGTCGTCGAACAGCGACTTGGCCACGCCCGCGCCGAACTGCACCGACACGATGCCGGTCAGGACGAGCAGCACCGCGGATTTCACCGTCATACCTGCTGACACCGGTGAGGGCACGGGGTCACCCTAGGAGCATGAGCACGATGCTGATGGTCGGGACCCGCAAGGGGCTGTGGCTCGGCCGGTCCGACGACGCGCGGGCGAGCTGGGACTTCGACGGGCCGCACTTCGACGTGGAGGAGGTCTACTCCTGCCTCGTCGACGCGCGCGAGGAGGCCACGACGCTCTACGCCGGCGCGTCCAGCCTGTGGCTGGGTCCGGTCGTGCGGCGCAGCACCGACGGCGGCGCCACCTGGCAGGAGACGTCGGTGAAGTTCCCCGACGACGTCGACGAGAGCGTGTCGCGGATCTGGCAGCTGGCAGTCGGGCCGGACGGGACGGTCTGGGCCGGCACCGAGCCGGGCGCGGTGTTCCGCTCGACCGACGGCGGGGAGAGCTTCGCGCTGATCCGCGGGCTGTGGGACCACCCGCACCGGACGCAGTGGAACGCCGGCTTCGGCGGCCAGGCATTCCACACGATCCTGCCGCACCCCACCGACCCGGACTCGGTCACGGTGGCGATCTCGACCGGCGGGGTCTACCAGACCCACGACGGCGGCGAGGCGTGGGAGCCGCGCAACCAGGGCATCCGCGCGATCTTCCTGCCCGAGGGCCAGCAGTATCCGGAGTTCGGCCAGTGCGTGCACAAGATCGCCCGCGACCCGGTCCGGCCCGAGCGGCTCTACCTGCAGAACCACGGTGGCGTCTACCGGTCCGACGACGAGGGCGGCTCCTGGCGCTCGATCGCCGACGGGCTGCCGGCCGACTTCGGCTTCCCGGTCGTGGTGCATCCGCGCCGGCCCGACACGCTCTACCTCTTCCCGATCCAGGCCGGCGAGCATCGCTACCCGCCCGAGGCCAAGGCCCGGGTGTGGCGCTCCACCGACGCGGGGGAGAGCTGGCAGGAGCTGGCCGACGGGCTGCCGGACAGCTTCTACGTCGCGGTGATGCGCGACGCCATGTGCGCCGACGACCAGGATCCCGCCGGGGTGTACGTCGGCGCCCGCAACGGCACGGTATGGGGCTCGGCCGACGAGGGCGAGACCTGGCGGTCGCTGGCCTCGGACCTGCCGGACGTGATGGCGGTGCGCGCGGCGCTGATCCCCTAGATCCCTCCGGCCTGGTCGTGGGCCGAGCGCACGCAGGCCGGGTCGTTCGGCGTGTCGGAGCGCTGCAGGCAGGCGCCGTCGTACACCGGTCGGCTGCCGAGCGGAGCGTGCAGCCGCACCTCTGCGTCGAGGCCGGCGGCCAGGGCGACGCACGTCCCCGACGCCTTCAGGTAGGCGGTCACCACGACCCGGTCCGGCTGCTCCCGCAGGCTCGCCGTGCCGGTGTCGCACGGGCTGCCCTCGAACTCGACGCGAAGCCGGTCGCCGGTGACGGCGTACCGACTCCACGTCGTCGCCCGTCGCCCGTGGTCACCACCGCGGTGGGAACCCGCCCGGATCAGCAGCACGCCGGCGACGAGGATCAGCACCACGATGCCGATCGCTCCCACCCAGACGTCAGCCGTACGCCGCCGCATGGGGACAGCGTCGCCGCCAAAGGCCCGACCGTCCAGTCTTGAGGACGCACCCCTCGCCGTGCCGACGGCGGGGTTAGCCTTGGGCCATGCCCACGCTCCGTTCCGCCACGTCCACCCAGGGCCGCAACATGGCCGGCGCGCGCGCCCTGTGGCGCGCCACCGGCATGACCGATGACGACTTCGGCAAGCCGATCATCGCGGTGGCCAACTCGTTCACCGAGTTCGTGCCCGGGCACGTGCACCTGCGCAACATGGGCAAGCTCGTCGCCGACTCCATCAAGGAGGCCGGCGCGGTTGCCAAGGAGTTCAACACCATCGCCGTCGACGACGGCATCGCGATGGGCCACGGCGGGATGCTCTACTCGCTGCCCAGCCGCGAGCTGATCGCCGACGCGGTCGAGTACATGGTCAACGCGCACTGCGCCGACGCGCTGGTGTGCATCTCCAACTGCGACAAGATCACCCCCGGCATGCTGCTGGCCGCGCTGCGACTCAACATCCCGGTCGTCTTCGTCTCCGGCGGCCCGATGGAGGCCGGCAAGACGGTCGCGATCGAGGGCATCGTGCACGAGAAGCTCGACCTGATCGACGCGATGATCGCCAGCGCCAACGACAACGTCAGCGACGAGCAGCTCGCCACCATCGAGCGTTCCGCCTGTCCGACCTGCGGCTCCTGCTCGGGCATGTTCACCGCCAACTCGATGAACTGCCTCACCGAGGCGATCGGCCTCTCCCTGCCCGGCAACGGCTCCACGCTGGCCACCCACGCGGCCCGCAAGGACCTCTTCGTCGGGGCCGGCCGGACCGTCGTCGAGCTGGCCCGGCGCTACTACCAGGACGGCGACGAGTCGGTGCTGCCGCGCAGCATCGCCACACGGCAGGCCTTCGAGAACGCCTTCGCCCTCGACGTGGCGATGGGCGGGTCGACCAACACCGTGCTGCACCTGCTGGCGGCCGCCCGCGAGGCGGAGCTGGGCTTCACCGTCGACGACATCGACGCCGTCTCGCGGCGGGTGCCGTGCCTGAGCAAGGTTGCGCCGAACAGCCCGAAGTACCACATGGAGGACGTCCACCGCGCCGGCGGCATCCCGGCCATCCTGGGTGAGCTGAACCGTGCCGGCCTGCTCAACACCGACGTCCATGCGGTGCACGCGCCCGACCTGCAGTCGTGGCTGGACGAGTGGGACATCCGCGGTGGCAAGGCCTCCGAGCGGGCCCACCAGCTCTTCCTGGCCGCACCCGGCGGGGTGCGCACCACCGAGCCGTTCTCCACCGAGAACGTCTGGAGCAGCCCCGACCTCGATCCGGTGGAGGGGTGCATCCGCGACCGCGAGCACGCCTACACCGTCGACGGCGGCCTGGCGATCCTCAAGGGCAACCTGGCCGAGGACGGCTGCGTCGTGAAGACGGCCGGCGTCCCGGAGGAGGTGTGGACCTTCCGCGGTACGGCGAAGGTCTACGAGTCCCAGGAGGACGCGGTCGCCGGCATCCTCAACAAGGAGGTCGAGGCCGGCGACGTGGTGGTGATCCGCTACGAGGGACCCAAGGGCGGTCCCGGCATGCAGGAGATGCTCTACCCGACCTCGTTCCTCAAGGGCCGTGGGCTCGGCCAAGCGTGCGCGCTGATCACCGACGGCCGCTTCTCCGGCGGCACCTCCGGCCTGTCCATCGGGCACATCTCGCCCGAGGCGGCCGGCGGTGGCCTGATCGCGCTGGTCGAGACCGGCGACCCGATCTTCATCGACATCCCCCACCGCACCATCGCGCTCGAGGTCGATCAGCTGGTCCTCGACGAGCGGCGTGCGGCCCAGGAGAAGCGGGACAAGCCCTACACGCCGCTCGCGCGTGACCGGAAGGTCTCGGCGGCGCTGCGGGCCTACGCCTCGATGGCGACGGCCGCTTCCGACGGCGCCTATCGCCGCGTCCCCGAGTGAGCCACGGCTCCACTCGGGTCGCCCTCCACGCCGCGCTGGCAGCGCTCGGCGTGGTGGTCGTCGTCAACGGCTTCGGGATCGCGGCGAACGACGCCGGCCTGATCGACATCGGCCTGGCCGCGGTGGCGCCGGCGGCGGCCGCACCGGGAGGCCACGGCGGTCCGGTGGCCACCACCGGCAAGATCGCGGACCGGGGGTCGTCGGCCGAGCCGGCGGCGGTCGTCGCGGCCCAGTCAGCGACCCAGTCACCGGCCCAGTCACCGGCCCAGTCACCGGCCACCCTGCCCGGCGGCCGGAGCACGGTCTTCGGCGGCGGCCGGTTCCTGGTGGCGTACTACGGCACGGCCGGCACCGGTGCCCTCGGCGTACTGGGGAAGACCTCGCCGGCGAAGATGCAGCGCCAGCTCCATCGCGCGGGCAAGAGCTTCGCCCGGGCCGGTCGTCCGGTGCAGCTGGTCTACGAGCTGATCGTCACGATCGCCGACCGGCACCCGGGCAAGGACGGCGACTTCAGCCACGACATCAACCGCAAGCAGGTCAGGCCCTACCTGCGGGCGGCGCACCGCAACGACGCGCTGCTGCTGCTCGACATCCAGCCCGGCCATGCCGACTTCCTCAGCGTCGCCAAGCGCTGGCGCTGGGCGCTGGCGGACCCGTGGGTCGGTCTCGCGCTGGACCCGGAGTGGCGGATGAGCGGGCACGACGTGCCCGGCCGGGTGATCGGGCACGTCGGGGCCGGCGAGGTGAACCGCACCTCGGCCTGGCTGGCACGGCTGGTCGCGCGCGACCACCTGCCGCAGAAGCTGTTCGTGCTGCACCAGTTCCGCACCGCGATGATCCGGCACATCGACCGGGTCAAGGCCCGGCCGGGGCTGGCGATGGTGCAGCACGTCGACGGGTTCGGCACGCCGGGGGAGAAGAAGCAGACCTTCCATGCGGTGGTGCGGCCGCGGAGGTTCGTGCTCGGCTTCAAGCTCTTCTACCAGGTCGACATCCACCGGATGAGCGCCCGCCAGGTCGTCAAGCTGCGCCCCAGGGTCCGGTTCGTCAGTTACCAGTGAGGGCCCGGTCGCCTGGAAGGATGGCGGCATGGCGACGCTCGAGGGACTCGGCCAGCGACTCGTCGACGTGGGGCCGCACAACGGCGCGCACCGGGTCGCCTTCCGGGCCGCCGTCTCGGTGCTGGTGCCGCTGCTGGTCCTGGATGCCACCGACCACCTGAGCTGGTCGCTCTACGCCGCCTTCGGCGCCTTCACCTCGCTCTACGGCCGCGAGCGAGTGCATGCCCAGCGGCTACGCCTCCAGGCCGCGGCCGGCGCCTGGCAGGTCGGCGCGGTGACGATCGGCGCGCTGGTCGCCGCCTCCGCGCACCGGTCGTGGCTGGCGGTGCCGGTGGCCGCCGTCGTCGCGGTGCTCGCGGCCTATGCCTCGGCCGTGCAGGGCTGGCATCCGCCCGGGTCGCTCTTCCAGGTCTTCGGGGTGGCCGCCGTCGCGACGGTGCCGGCCACGCTGTCCGACGTCGTACCCGCCGTGCTGGTCTCGGCCGCGGCAGCCGTCTTCGCGATCGGGGTGGGCAGTGCGGGCGCGCTGCTGCGACGAGTACGGCGCGGCGGCTCCCTCGAGGTGGCCACGCCCCTGGGGGGCGCCGTCGAGGGTGCCTGGCGCTATGCCCTCCAGGCCGGTGTCGGCGTGCTGGTGGCAGGGGCGGTCGCCAACGCCTTCGGGATCGGCCGGCCCTACTGGGCGATGGTCGGCGCGGTGGTGCCGCTCGCGGCCCGGGCGCTGACCATGCAGGTGGTTCGCGGCATCCACCGGCTGGTCGGCACCGGGCTGGGACTGCTGGTGGCCTGGGCGCTGCTGGCGCTGGGCCCGCACGGCCTGGTCGTCATCGTGCTGGTCACGCTGCTGCAGGCGCTCGCCGAGCTGATCGTGGGACGCAACTACGCCCTCGCGCTGGTCGCGATCACCCCGCTGGCGCTGCTGATGGGCGACCTGGTACGGCCGATGCCGGTGGGCGAGCTGATCGGCGATCGGGCACTGGAGACGCTGATCGGCGTGGTGATCGGGATGGTGGTCGGCTACGTGAGCCGGCCGAGGGGAGGGGCCCATGCCTGAGGAGTACGGCGAGCCGGTGCCGGGCTGGACTCCGCCCCCGTGGCCGGAGCCGGTCACCCTGACCGGGCGCTACGTCACCGTGCTGCCGCTGGACTCGGCCTACTACAGCGACCTGTTCGCGGCGACCTGCGGGCCCGGCGACGACCCGCTGTGGACCTACCGCACCATCGAGCGACCGACGTCGCTGCCCACGCTGTGGATGCACCTGGCCGAGCTCCTCGACTCGCCGACGGACGTCACCTTCGCGCTGGTGCCGACCGAGGGTACGGCGGCGGGACGGGCCGCGGGCATCGCGTCGTACCAGCGGATCGAGCCGACGCACGGCCAGGTCGAGCTCGGGGGAGTGCTCCTCGGTCGGACGCTGCAGCGCACCCGAGCCGCCACCGAGGCGATCCACCTGCTGATGCGGCACGCATTCGACGAGCTCGGCTACCGGCGTTTCGAGTGGAAGTGCGACAGCCTCAACGAGCCGTCCCGGCGCGCCGCGACCAGGCTCGGCTTCACCCACGAGGGTCGTTTCCGCCATCACATGGTGGTCAAAGGTCGCAACCGCGACACCGACTGGTTCTCCGTCACCGCCGCGGAGTGGCCCACGGTCCGCGCGGCCCACGAGCGCTGGCTCGACCCGGCGAACTTCGACGCGGACGGCCGCCAGCTGACCGCGCTGAGCGAGCTCACCCCCCGCTGACTGTCGGCCGTCCATGCCATGGTGGACCCATGGACCAGCGGATCAGCTTCGTGACGCTCGCCGTGGCCGACGTGGCCCTCAGCGAGCAGTTCTACTGCGGTGGCCTGGGCTGGACCCCGCAGATGTACGTCGAGGGCGAGGTGCTGATGATCCGGGTCGGCGCCCATGTCGTGCTGAGCCTGTGGGATCGGGCCGCGTTCGAGGCCGAGGTCGGGCCGATCGCCGGCGGGGCCGCCGGGGCGTCCGGCGTGCCGCCGGTGACGCTGGCGCACAACGTCCGCACCCGTGAGGAGGTCGACGCCATCCTGCGGCGCGCCCGCGAGCTGGGTGCTGGCCCGGTCACCGCGGGCCAGGAGCGGGAGTGGGGCGGCTATACGGGCTACTTCGCCGACCCGGACGGCTACCGATGGGAGATCGCCTACAACCCCGGGGAGATCGGCGACCTCGTGCTGCCGTAGGGCTCAGCCGCCTGCGAACACCTCGTCGTCGTCCTCGGTGTCGCGCTCCGCCTTCGTGACGTGCCCGTGGATCTTCTCCGCCGGCAGCGCCTGGCGCACCGCCAGGTAGTAGATCGCCACCGAGAAGACCGCGACCAGCGCGATCGCCGGCCAGAACGCCACCCAGCCCCGGCCGCCGGTGAAGTCGCCGACGTAGGAGAGCACCGCCAGCCCGGCCAGCCAGGGGACGACCCAGGTGGCGCCCGCGGCCAGCTCCCGAGGCGGGGTGTCCTTGCCGAACGTCTCGTGGACGGCGTACAGGACGATGCCGAGCACGATGGCGAGGAACAGCTTCCAGTTCGTCGTCCAGCCGGTCCAGTAGACGATCAGGTTGCTGGAGACGAAGCCCAGGATCGGCAGCAGGTCGCCGCTCGGGACCCGGAACGGCCGCTCCCGCTCCGGCAGCCGCCGCCGCAGCGCGCCGAGGACCAGCGGGCCCGACCCGAAGGACAGCACGGTGGCCGAGGTGATGAAGCCGACGAGCTGCTGCCAGCTCGGGAACGGCAGGAAGGCGATCAGCCCGACCACGAAGGCAACCGCCAGGCTGACCCAGGGCGCGCCGCGACCGGTCGTGCGGGCCAGCGCCGCCGGCGCGTTGCCGTTGCGACCCATCGCATAGGACATCCGCGCCGCCGTCGTGGTGTAGATCAGACCGGTGTCGCCCGGCGAGACGACGGCGTCGATGTAGAGCAGGACGGCCAGCCAGCCGAGCCCGATGGTGCTGGCGATCGAGGCCAGCGGGCCGGCGGAGTTGGTCAGGGTGTCGGCGACGTTGTCCCAGCCGTGCGCGGCGAGCCGGCCGGGGTCGACGGCCACCAGGAAGGCGAGCTGCAACAGCACGTAGAGCACCGCGGTCACGAGCAGGGAGCCGATCACCGCCAGCGGGATGTCCCGCTTCGGGCGGGAGCCTTCCCCGGCCAGTTCGATGGCCTGCCGGAAGCCGAGATAGGAGAAGACGATCCCGGAGGTGGCCACCGCGCTGAAGACGCCCTGTGCCCCGTGGGCGAAGAAGCCGTGGTCGCTCAGGTTGGCGCCGTGGAAGGTGGTGAGCAGGAAGGCGACGACCACCAGGGTGATCATCGCCAGCTTCCACACCACCAGGATGTTGTTGACCCGGGCGAACCACGCGATCCCGATGTAGTTGATCACCACGAACAGCGCCATCAGCACGACCGCGGCGACGAAGCCCCACCCGGTCAGGGTGTGCACTTGGGCGCCGTTGACCGTCTTGGTGCGGGTGAAGTCGGCGTAGCGGGTCGCATACTGGAGCGCGCCCTCGACCTCGATCGGCGCGGTCGTGGCAGCGGCGACCCAGGTCGTCCAGCCGCCGACGAAGCTGGCGAACGAGCCGAAGGCCAGATGCGGAAAGCGCACCACGCCGCCGGCGATGGGGAACATCGAGCCGAGCTCGGCGTAGACCAGGCCGATGAACGCGATCATCACCCCGCCGATGGCCCACGACAGGATCGCGGAGGGGCCGGTGGCCGAGGCGGCCTGCATCGCACCGAACAGCCAGCCCGAGCCGATGATCGAGCCGACGCTGGCGAAGAGCAGGCCCACGATGCCCAGCCGGCGGGTGAGTCGGTGGCCCGGCCCGCTGGCGGATGACGATGAGGCTGTGGTGGACATGCCACCCGGGGTACCCCACGGCGCCGACCGGATGCCTCCGGGGCCTCGTCAGGGCCGGCCGCCCGTGGCATCGTGGAGTCATGGCTACAGCCGGACAGGACCGGGAGAAGCTCTCCGTCGTCGAGATCGGCGATGGGCTGCCCGAGGACTTCCGCCACCTGGCCAACCACGTGGCGGCGCGCTACCGCACCCGGGACTTCGTCTCGGCGCAGGCGCTCGCCGCCGCCATCGGCGAGGCCGCGGAGGAGGACAACCACCATCCCGACCTGCTCGTCGGCTGGGGATACGTCGAGGCGCGGCTGGCCAGCCACGACGTCGGCGGCGTCACCCGTCGCGACCTGCGGCTGGCCCACCGGATCAGCGCGCTGGCCCGCGATGCCGGCGCCCATCCCGAGCCCGGCGCCCTGCAGCAGGTCGAGTGGGGTCTGGACACCTGGGCCGATGCGGAGGTGCTGCCGTTCTGGCGCGCGATCCTCGGGTACGACGAGTCCGTGCGCGAGCACGAGGCGGTCGACTCCACCGGCCGCGGGCCGACGGTGTGGTTCCAAGACACCGACGAGCACGAGACCCCGCGGCAGCGCTGGCACCCCGACATCTGGGTGCCGGTCGACCAGGCGGAGACCCGGATCGCCGCCGCGCTGGCCGCGGGCGGGTCGCTGGTGGACGACAGCGAGGCGCCGTCGTTCTGGGTGCTCGCCGACCCGCAGGGCAATCGCGCCTGCATTTGCACCGTGCAGGATCGCGGCTGAGTCGCCGTGACGCGGCTGCGTCGAGCCACATCGTGGGACCGCCGTCTCAGATCCCGGGACGAGTGCCAGACTGTGATGACGCGAGCCGCGGCGAGCGGCTACCGTGAGGGCATGCTGCAGAGCATTCTTGTACGCACGCGACGCGCCCACTGAGCAGATCAGTAGACGCGTCTCCCTCCGCTGCCCTCGGGCCGGAGGGTTTTTTGTTGCACGAGGACGCCCGCAGCACCCAGCAAGAAGCAGAGGATGAGGAACGAGCGATGACGGATCAGACCATCACCGGCGCGCAGAGCCTGGTGAGATCGCTGGAGGCGGCAGGGGTCGAGCACATCTTCGGCATCCCGGGCGGGGCGATCCTGCCGGCGTACGACCCGCTCATGGACTCCAAGATCCGGCACATCCTGGTCCGGCACGAGCAGGGCGCGGGCCATGCCGCCGAGGGGTACGCCTCCGCCACCGGCCGGGTGGGCGTGTGCATGGCGACCTCGGGTCCGGGCGCGACCAACCTGGTCACGCCGCTGGCCGACGCGTACATGGACTCGGTCCCGATGGTGGCGGTGACCGGCCAGGTCGCCGAGTCGCTGATCGGCACCGACGCCTTCCAGGAGGCGGACATCCGCGGCATCACCATGCCGATCACCAAGCACAGCTTCCTGGTCACCGACGCGGCGGAGATCCCGCAGCGCGTCGCCGAGGCGTTCCACATCGCCTCGACCGGCCGCCCCGGCCCGGTCCTGGTCGACGTCGCGAAGTCGGCGCTGACCGCCGGCACCACCTTCGCCTGGCCGAGCGAGCTGCAGCTGCCCGGCTACCGCCCGGTGACCAAGCCGCACGCCAAGCAGATCCGCGAGGCGGCCAAGCTCATCCTCGCCGCCCGCAAGCCGGTCCTGTACGTCGGCGGCGGCACCATCCGCTCCGGCGCCCACCGCGAGCTGTTCAAGCTGGCGACCATGACCGGCATCCCGGTGGTGACCACCCTGATGGCGCGCGGGGCGTTCCCCGACAGCCACCCGCAGCACCTGGGCATGCCCGGCATGCACGGCACCGTGGCCGCGGTGGCGGCGCTGCAGAAGAGCGACCTGATCATCAGCCTCGGCGCCCGCTTCGACGACCGAGTGACCGGCCGGCTCGACTCCTTCGCGCCGCACGCGCTGGTCATCCATGCCGACATCGACCCGGCCGAGATCGGCAAGAACCGCCGTGCCGACGTCCCGATCGTGGGCGACGTCAAGGAGGTCGTGCTCGACCTGACCGCCGTGCTCGAGCAGGAGTACGCCGCCGGCCGGCAGGGCGACTACGAGTCCTGGGTCGCCTTCGTGTCGGGCGTGAAGAAGAACTACCCGCTGGGCTACGACACCCCGGCCGAGGGGCTCGCGCCGCAGTACGTCATCGAGCGGCTGGGCAAGATCGCCGGCCCCGAGGCGGTCTACGTCGCCGGCGTCGGCCAGCACCAGATGTGGGCGGCCCAGTTCGTGGGCTACGAGAACCCGAACACCTGGCTCAACTCCGGTGGCGCCGGCACCATGGGCTACTCGGTGCCCGCGGCGATGGGCGCCAAGGTCGGCCGACCGGACACCACGGTGTGGTCCATCGACGGTGACGGGTGTTTCCAGATGACCAACCAGGAGCTGGCCACCTGCGCGATCGAGAACATTCCGATCAAGGTCGCGGTGATCAACAACGAGAACCTCGGCATGGTGCGCCAGTGGCAGACGCTGCTCTACAACGAGCGCTACTCCAACACCAACCTGCAGCGCCACGCCGGCCCGACCCGCATCCCGGACTTCACCAAGCTCGCCGAGGCCTACGGCTGCGTCGGGCTCTCCTGCGACAGCGCCGAGGACGTGGACGCGACGATCGAGAAGGCGATGGAGATCAACGACGTCCCGGTGGTCGTGGATTTCCGCGTCCACAAGGACGCGATGGTGTGGCCGATGATCCACGGCGGCGCCAGCAACGACGAGATCCAGTACGCGCGCGACCTGGCGCCCAAGTTCGACGAGGACGACCTGTGACCGACTCCACCACCCACACCCTCAGCGTCCTGGTCGAGAACAAGCCGGGCGTGCTGGCCCGGATCGCCGGGCTGTTCAGCCGCCGCGGCTTCAACATCGACAGCCTCGCCGTCGGCCCGACCGAGCACGCCGAGATCTCCCGGATGACCATCGTGGTCAACGTCGAGGAGACCCCGCTCGAGCAGGTCACCAAGCAGCTCAACAAGCTCGTCGAGGTGATCAAGATCGTCGAGCTCGAGCCCGACGCCTCGGTGCAGCGCGAGCTGCTGCTGGTCAAGGTCAGCGCCACCGCCGAGACCCGTGGTCAGGTGCTCGACGTGGTCCAGCTGTTCGGCGCCAAGACGATCGACGTCGCCCCCGAGGCGGTCACGATCCAGGCGATCGGCAACAGCGGCAAGCTGGCCGACCTCCTGCGCGTGCTCGAGCCGTTCGGCGTGCGCGAGCTGGTCCAGTCCGGCATGGTCGCCATCGGCCGCGGCTCCCGCTCCATCTCCGAGCGCACCCTGCGCCCGGTCGCGACCCCGGCGCCGCCGGCCGCCGGCTGAGCGCCGTACTCCAGAATTCACCAAGAGAAGAACACAGCAGAAGGAGAAGCCCCCGTGGCTGAGATCTACTACGACGACGACGCCGACCTGAGCCTCATCCAGGCCAAGAAGGTGGCGGTCATCGGTTACGGCAGCCAGGGCCACGCCCACGCGCTGAACCTGCGTGACTCCGGTGTGGACGTCCGCATCGGCCTGCAGCCGGGCTCGAAGAGCACCCCGAAGGCCCAGGACGAGGGCTTCACCGTCCTCTCGCCGGCCGAGGCCGCCGCCGAAGCCGACGTCGTCGTCATCCTCGCGCCCGACCAGCACCAGCGCGGCCTGTTCAACAACGAGCTGGCTCCGCACGTGACCGCGGGCAAGACCCTGGTCTTCGGCCACGGCTTCAACATCCGCTTCGGCTACATCACCCCGCCGGAGGGCGTGGACGTGATCATGGTGGCCCCGAAGGCGCCGGGCCACACCGTCCGCCGCGAGTACGTCGCCGGCCGCGGCATTCCGGACATCATCGCCGTCGAGCAGGACGCTTCGGGCCAGGCCTGGGAGCTGGCCAAGTCCTACGCCAAGGGCATCGGCGGCACCCGAGCCGGCGTCATCAAGACCACCTTCACCGAGGAGACCGAGACCGACCTGTTCGGTGAGCAGGCCGTCCTGTGCGGCGGCGTGAGCCACCTCGTCCAGGCCGGTTTCGAGACCCTCACCGAGGCCGGCTACCAGCCCGAGATCGCCTACTTCGAGGTGCTCCACGAGCTCAAGCTCATCGTCGACCTGATGTGGGAGGGCGGCATCGCCAAGCAGCGCTGGTCGGTCTCCGACACCGCCGAGTACGGCGACTACGTCTCCGGCCCGCGGGTGGTGACCCCCGAGGTGAAGGCGTCGATGAAGGCGATCCTCGACGACATCCAGTCCGGGGCCTTCGCCAAGCGCTTCATCGCCGACCAGGACAACGGCGCCAAGGAGTTCCTCGAGCTGCGCGAGAAGGAGGCCCAGCACCCCATCGAGGCCACCGGCAAGGTGCTGCGGGCGCACTTCGCCTGGAAGCAGCAGGACGCCGACTACACCGACGGCAGCGCTGCCCGCTGACCGCAGCGGACGTCTGACCGGGGTGCCGCCAACGGCGGCACCCCGGTCGTCATTTCGGCTATAGCGCGGACCTGACCGCCTGCAGCACCAGCCGCCAGATCTCGGCGAGGTCGCTCGGGTCGTCGGGATCGGGATGCTCGGCCTCCTGCAGCTGCGCCAGCGCCGCCGGCCGACCGTGCCGGGCGGCCACCACGCGCGCGGACCAGGATGTCGCTGGCCACCCGGTGCAGGGTCTCCTCGGGATCGACCCGGCTCGGTACGGCGAGGGTCAGCCAGCCTGCCTCGAGGGCCTGCTCGAGCCGGCGCTGGGCGCGAGAGAGTCGTCTCCGCCCGGTGCGGATGGTCCGATTGGTGCGCGACACCCGGTGCTCCTCGATCGACGGCACGGGGGACGGCAGGCCCCACGATCCCATACTTGTATGGGATCGTGGAATGGAATGCCGATCCCCGTCGTTGTCCCGGCGTGCGTATCGAGATCTGGTCCGACGTCGTCTGTCCGTGGTGCTACATCGGCAAGCGCAGGCTGGAGACGGCGCTTGCCCGGTTCCCGCACCGTGACGAGGTCGAGATCGTGTGGCGCTCCTACCAGCTCGACCCGGCCGCGCCCACGGAGCCGACCGAGACCGCGAGCGAGATGCTCGCGCGCAAGTACCGGATGACGCCGGCGCAGGCCGCCGAGGCGCAGGGTCGGGTCAGCGCTCTCGCCGCCGAGGAGGGCATGCGCTGGCGACACGAGGACTCCCCGCACGCCAATACCCTCGACGCCCATCGGCTGCTGCACCTGGCTGCCGAGGAGGGCCGGCAGGGCGAGCTCAAGGAGGCGCTGCTGGACGCCTATTTCGGCCAGGCCCGCAACGTGGCCGACCACGCCGTGCTGCGTGAGGTCGCGACCGGGGTCGGCCTCGACGCTGCCCGGGTCGACGAGGTGCTGGCCGGCCGCGAGTTCGAGGCGGAGGTCGAGGCGGACGTCGACCAGGCCGCGGCGTACGGCGCCAGCGGCGTCCCCTTCTACGTCGTGGACCGGAAGTACGGCGTCTCCGGCGCCCAGCCGGTCGAGGTCTTCAGCCAGGTGCTGGAGAAGGCCTGGTCGGATGCCCACCCCGTCCTGGAGACCGTGGGCGGCGGCGAGGACGCGTGCGGTCCGGACGGCTGCGCGATCTGAGCACACCCCGAACACGGGAGCCGGCGCCATCCCTGCGTGAGGGGTGGCGCCGGCTCGCTCGTGGGGCCGGGTCAGGCCAGTGACTTCTCGAAGTCCGGGTTGGCCGCGAGCCAGGTCGCGACGCCCTTGTCGGGGTTCTCCTTGTTCTCGACCAGGACGTCCTGCTCCAGCGAGCCGAGCTGGTCGTCGCTCATGTGGAACTTCTTCACCATCGCGTCGACCTCGGGGAAGTCGGTCGCGAAGCTGCCGGTGCCGATGGCGTGGATGCCGTCGGGCTTGCCCATCGCACCCTTGGGGTCCGTCAGGTCGTGGATGGGGTAGGCGGTGTAGGCCCAGTGCGGCCGCCACAGGTCGACGACGATCGGCTTCTTGGCCTTGGTTGCCTTCTCCAGGGCGGAGAGCATGCCGGACGTCGAGGACGTCTGCAGCTTCCAGTCGGAGAGGCCGTAGGCCTTCATCATCTTCTTGACCACGCCGGTCTCGCCGGCGCCCGGCTCGATGCCGGTGATGGTGCTGTCGAACTCGCTGGCGTGACTCTTCAGGTCGGCCAGCGACTTCACGTCGGTGACGTAGTTCGGCACCGCGATGGTCAGCGGCGCGCTGTCGTACCAGGTGGCGACGTCGGTCAGCTGCGCGCCGTACTGCTTCCAGTACGTCGCGTGCGTGGCGGGGAGCCAGCCGTCGAAGAACAGGTCGATATCGCCCTTCGACAGGCCGATGTAGGTGGGCCCGGCGTCGCCGACCTGCTGGATCTTGACGTCGTAGCCCCGGTCCTGGAGGACCTTCCGCCACAGGTGCGTGACCGCGACGTCCTCGTCCCAGTTGATGTAGCCGATGGTGATCTGCTTGCCGCCGCTGCTGGACTGTCCGCTGTCACCGGCGGTCTCGCTGTCGCCGCTGTCGCAGCCGGTGGCGGCGAGCAGCAGGGCAGCGGCCGCCAGCACGGCGGACGCCATCTTCAGGCGCTTCATCCTCACTCCTTCTCGTTTCATCTCTTGGTCGATCCGTTCCCGAGTGCGTGGGGGCAGGGGAGGGCGCGCCCCGGGAGCGGCTGCTCCGGGGCGTCGCCGTGGGGTCAGGCGGTCGCGGCCGCCAGCCGGGAGCGGCGGACCAGCCGGCGTATCCGGGCCAGGCCGGACTCGGTCTGGCCGCCGAGGCCGGCCGTGACCCGGTCGAGGTAGATGGCCAGGATCACCACCGACACGCCGGCCTCGGCGCCCAGCGGGATGTCGAGCGTCGACAACGCCTGGACCACCGAGCCGCCGAGCCCCTCCGCGCCGACCATGCCGCCGATGACGACCATGGACAGGGCCAGCATGATCACCTGGTTGACGCCGGCCATGATCGTCGGCATCGCGAGCGGGATCTGGACTCCGCGCAGGATCCGACCCGGCGTGGCGCCGAAGGCGTGTCCCGCCTCCACCGTCTCCGCGTCGACCTGCCGGATGCCCAGCTCGGTCAGCCTGACGCCTGGCGGCATGGCGAAGACGATGGTGGCCAGCGTCGCGGTGGCGTAGCCCAGGCCGAAGAGGAACAGCGTGGGCAGCAGGTAGACGAACGCCGGCAGCGTCTGCATGAAGTCCAGCGCGGGCCGGATCACCAGGGACGCGATCCGCGACTTCGCCGCCAGGATCCCCAGCGGCACCGAGAGGAGGACGGCGATCAGCCCGGCCACCACGATCAGCGCCAGGGTCTGCATCGCGTTCGACCACTGGTCGAAGCCGTCGATCAGCAGGAAGCCGACGGCGGCGAGCACGGCGGTCTGCCAGCCGCGGGCGAGCAGCGCGATCAGCGTCAGCACGACGACCACGGCGATGATCGGCAGGCTCAGCAGCTCGCCGGCCAGCCAGTCCACCGTCGAGTTGATCGCATGCGAGATCGCGTCGAAGAAGCCCGAGCAGTGGTCCTGCAGCCAGGTGACGACGTCGTCGACGGCGTTGCCGAGGCGGATCCGGGGCACCAGGTTCAGCGGAGTGAGTTCAGACATGCGCCGCCTCCTCGGTGAGCTCGGTGACAGCGGCGGGATCGGCCGTCCCGGCCTGCTCGCTCATCGCGGACAGCAGCGTCACCCGGGGGATCACTCCGATCAGCCGGTCCTGGTCGTCGAGCACGGGCAGCGGCAGTTGCGTCACGGCGGCCGGGCCGAACAGCTCCGCCACCGGCGTCTGTGCCCGCACCGTGGTGCCGGCGGTGCGCAGCAGGCCGTCGAGGCGGGCCCGGTCGAGGCCGGCGCTGATGTCCTCCTCGGTCACGTAGCCGAGCAGTCGGCGGTCGCGGCCCACGACGTACAGGCCCTTCTGCTGCTGTTCGCGCATCAGCCGGTGCGCGGCCCGCGGGCCCTGCTCGCCGCCGAGGACGGCGACCGGCTTCTCCATGATCGAGGACGCGGTCAGCACGCGCGTCCGGTCGACGTCGGCGACGAACTGGGCGACGTAGTCGTTCGCTGGATCGGTGAGGATCTCCTCGGCCGTGCCGATCTGGACGATCTGGCCGTTGCGCATCATCGCGATCCGGTCGCCGAGCCGCATCGCCTCGTTGAGGTCGTGGGTGATGAACAGGATCGTCTTGCCGAGCTGGTGCTGGAGCTCGATGAGCTGGTCCTGCATGTCGCGCCGGATCAGTGGGTCCAGGGCGCTGAACGCCTCGTCCATGAGCAGGATGTCGGTGTCGGCCGCGAGGGCACGGGCGAGTCCGACGCGCTGGCGCATGCCGCCGGAGAGCTCGTCGGGTCGGTGGTAGTCCCAGCCCTTGAGCCCGCACAGCTCCAGTGCGTCGTGAGCTCTGGTCCGGCGCTCGGCCTTGCTCACCCCACGGGTCTCGAGGCCATAGGCGGCGTTGTCGAGGACGGTGCGGTGCGGGAAGAGCGCGAAGTGCTGGAAGACCATGCTGATCCGCTCGCGCCGGATCCGGCGCAGGTCGCGCCTGGACGCCGTGGTGAGGTTCTCGCCGTACACCTCGACGGCGCCGGCGGTGGGCTCGTAGAGCCCGTTCATCATCCGGATCAGGGTCGACTTGCCCGATCCGGAGAGGCCCATCACGACGAAGATCTCGCCCTCCTCGACGGCGAACGACGCATCGATCACCGCCGGGGTGAGGCCGGCCCGAGCGACCGTCTCCCTGCTCTGGCCGGCTTGGAGGAGGGTCACGCCCTCGCGTGGTCTGCGGCCGAAGATCTTGTAGAGATGGTGCGCTTGGATTGCCGGCACGCGGCCCCCTCGGTCGTCCATTGGTTTACGCCGTTGTGACGCTTCGGTCAGGAAAAAAGCCGTTCCAACCCACCACAGGCAGGTGGTTTGCGCAAACCGGAACGGGATACCGGAGTTGGCCCGAAACCGCCCTGACCTGGGAAAACGCGCTAACGCCGCCTCATCCGCCGCCCAGGATTCACAGCCTGAGCCCAGTGAACGCATGCCTGGCGCACAGAGAGGCGGGGGCCGAATTAGGGAACGACTTCCGCAACTAATTCCGGCCCCGGTCTAGTCGGTAAGCCTTACCTAAGGTAGTCTCCCCTAAGACCGAGACCGCCGGGGCCGACCGCCCCTCGACCCGAATCGCAGAAGCCCGTGCTGCCTACCTTCGTGATCGGCCTCCGAGAGGGCCTGGAAGCGGCGCTGATCGTCTCGATCATCGCCACCTTCCTGCGTCGCAACGGCGCCAGCCTGCGCGGGCTGTGGATCGGTGTCGGCGCCGGCGTGGGGATCAGCCTCGCCGTCGGCGTCGTGCTCCGGCTGGTCGAGCAGAGCCTCCCGCAGGCCAAGCAGGAGGGCATGGAGACGGTCATCGGCCTGGTCGCGGTCTTCTTCGTGACCGGCATGGTCTTCTGGATGCGCACGCATGCGCGGTTCATGAAGCGCGACCTGGAGTCCGCCGCCGCCGACGCGCTCAAGAGCGGCACCACCACCGCGCTGGCGGTGATGGCGTTCCTGGCGGTGCTGCGCGAGGGCTTCGAGACGGCGGTGTTCCTGCTCGCCACGTTCCAGAGCGCCAGCAGCGCGCCGGCCGCGGTCTTCGGCGCGTTCGCCGGCATCGTGGTCGCGATCGGCCTCGGCTGGGGCATCTACCGCGGTGGCGTGCGGCTCAACCTGCAGCGCTTCTTCTCCATCACCGGCTTCTTCCTGATCCTGGTCGCCGCCGGCCTGGTGCTCAACGCGTTCCGCACCGGCCACGAGGCCGGCTGGGTGACCGTCGGCCAGGGCCGCACCGTCGACCTGTCCTGGCTGGCCCCGAACGGCTCGATCCGCTCCGCCCTGATCAGTGGCGTGTTGGGCATCCCGCGCGATCCGCGCGTCATCGAGGCCGTGGCCTGGCTGGCCTACCTCGTCCCGCTGCTGCTGGTCACGTTCCTGCCGGCGCGGCTACGTCCGGGTCAGACGCTCGCGCAGCGCCTGCGGGTCGCCGGTGCCGTGGCCGCGCTGGTGGGCGGCGTGGTGCTGCTCGTCGCCGTACCCTCCCCGACGGCGACGGTTGCTGCCTCGGCGCCGGTCGAGGGCGGCGGCACCGCCACCATCGCCGTGCACGGGCACACCGCCACCCTGACCGAGGGCGGCCGACGCGTCACCCTCACCGGCGGCGGCGAGCACTGGAGTGCCGCGCACGCCGCGGGCAGACTGCCGGCGTCGCTGAGCCTGACCGACCTGCTCGGCTACACCGGAAACCGCATCCCGGTCGGCATCGACGTCCACACGGCAACCGGGCCGTTCCAGGCGACCTGGTCCGACCGCACGGCCGTCACCGCCACGACGTACGGCGCCGGCCTGGTCGACGCCCAGGCGGGCGGCAAGCTGGTGCTCACCCTCAGCGGCGGCGGGCTGACGTCGCCGCGGGTGCTCAGTGTCGGCGCCCCGACGTGGCGGGTGGATCCGGCCCATGCCGCCGCGAGCCGGGCCGACATCGCCCAGGCCCGGGCGACCGCCCACGACCGGTTGATGTGGAGCCGCTGGGTCCCGGTCGCACTGTTCGCCACCGCACTTCTCCTGCTCGGGCAGGCCTACCGACGCTACTCACGCCGTGCATCGCTCCCGGTGCAGCAGGCTCCCGAAACGAAAGGCAGCACCGCCCATGTCGACAGCCTCGCGTAAGGTCGCCGTCGCCCTCGTCTCCGCCGTCTCGCTGGCCACCCTGGCAGCCTGCGGCAGCGGCAGCGACGACAACAGCACCAAGGCGGCCGGTGGCGACACCAGCGCCGCCGCCAAGGGCGGCGTGACCCAGGTCAAGGTCACCCTCACCTCGGGCGCGAACGGCGACACCTGCGGAGTCGACACCAAGTCGGTACCCGCCGGACCGATCACGTTCACCATCGCCAACCAGAGCGCGACCGGCGTCAGCGAGGTCGAGTTGCTGCAGGACCAGAAGATCGTCGGCGAGAAGGAGAACCTCGCCCCCGGCCTGGCGCCGGTCTCCCTGACCCTGACCCTGGGCGGCGGCGACTACCAGATCTACTGCCCGGGCGCGAGCGACGAGATGGTGCCGTTCACCGTCACCGGCAAGGCTGCGGCGAGCCCGACCGGCACTGCCGCCGACCTGCTGCAGCAGGGCACGGTCGGCTACGGCAAGTACGTGACAACGCAGGTCGACGCGATGGTCACCGCCGTCCAGAAGCTGCAGCAGGACATCGACTCCGGCGATCTCCAGGCCGCGCAGAAGCAGTACGGCGTGGCGCGGCCGTTCTACGAGAAGATCGAGTCCGACGTCGAGGGCTTCGTGCTGCCCGGCTACAAGCCGACCGACAACCACGGCAACCTCGACTACCTGATCGACATGCGCGCCTCGAACCTCGACCCGGCGGTGGGCTGGCACGGCTTCCACGCCGTCGAGCGCGACCTGTTCCAGGGTCAGAAGATCACCGCCAAGACCAAGAAGCTGGCCGCCGAGCTGACCACGAACGTGCAGAAGCTCGCTCAGCTGTCCACCTCGCTGACCTACAAGCCCGAGGACCTCGCCAACGGCGCCGCGGGCCTGCTCGAGGAGGTCCAGAAGAACAAGATCAGCGGCGAGGAGGAGAACTACAGTCACATCGACCTGGTCGACTTCGCCGCCAACGTCGAGGGCGCCCAGCAGGCGTTCGCCTACCTCAAGCCGGGTCTGACCGAGATCGACTCCGCGATGACCGACACCATCGCGCAGCGCTTCGACGCGGTGAACAAGATGCTCGACGGCTACCGCGACCCGGCACAGATCGGCGGCTACCAGCGCTACACCGCCGCGCTCAAGGCCTCGGACGCCAACAAGCTGAGCCAGACCGTGCAGGCGCTGCAGGACGCCCTGGCCCACCTCGCGGAGAAGGTCGCCACCGCCTGATGAGCACCAGCAGTACGACGGCCTTCTCGCGCCGGCGCCTGATCCAGGGCGCCGGCGTCGGCGCGGGCGCGGCCGTGGCGGTGGGGGCCGGCTTCCTGGGGGGCCGGGCCAGCGCGGACGAGTCCGGAGCGCCGGCCACCGACACCGGGGACCTCGTCGACCTCACCGTCGCGCACGAGTTCTACACCGGCAGCCACCAGGCCGGCATCGCCACCGAGCCGCAGCGGCACGTGGTCTACATGACCTTCGACCTGACCACCACCAGCAAGCAGGACCTGCAGGTGCTGCTGGCCCGCTGGTCGGCCGGGATCGCCCAGCTGATGGCGGGGCTGCCGGTCGGCGCGGTGCAGCCGAAGGGCGACGCCGCGGTGGCCGCGGACACGGGGGAGGCCTACAACCTGAGCCCGTCCGCGCTGACCGTCACGCTCGGCCTGGGCCCGGGCGTCTTCGACGACCGGTTCGGGCTGGCGGACAAGAAGCCGGCGCTGCTCGCCGACCTGCCGAAGCTGCCCAGCGACGCGCTGCAGCCGGCACTGACCGGCGGCGACCTGTCGCTGCAGGCGTGCGCCGACGACCCGCAGGTCGCCTACCACGCGATCCGCGACCTGGCCCGGATGGGCCGGGGCGTCGTCGACACCCGCTGGACGGTGCTCGGCTTCGGCCGGGCCTCGGCCGGCAAGGGCCAGGCGACCCCGCGCAACCTGCTCGGCTTCAAGGACGGCACCCGCAACATCAAGGAGCCCGAGGACATGGACTCCTTCGTCTGGGTCAAGGACTCCGCCGGGGACGTCGACTGGATGACCGGCGGCACCTACCAGGTAGCCCGCAAGATCGAGATGAACATCGAGATCTGGGACGCCGACCGGGTCTCGGACCAGGAGCGCATCTTCGCCCGCACCAAGGCCGAGGGCGCGCCGCTGACCGGCACCAAGGAGTTCGACACTCCCGACTTCCACCGCACCTCCGGTGGCAAGCCGGTCATCGACCCGAAGTCGCACGTGGCCCTGGCCGCGCACGAGAACAACAACGGCGTACGGATCCTGCGGCGCAGCTACAACTACACCGACGGGATCAACCAGTACGGCCAGCTCGACGCGGGTCTGCTGTTCATCGCCTACATGAACGACCCGGCGCACTTCATCCAGCTGCAGACCAAACTGGGCAGCTCGGACCTGCTCAACGAGTACATCTCGCACATCGGATCGGCGATCTTCGCCGTGCCGCCGGCGCCGGCCAAGGGGCACTACATCGGCGAGGCGCTGTTCTCCTGACTGCCGTGATCGCGTCGGTGCTCAGCGCTTGGTGGCGATGAGCACCGACGCGTCGGTGGCGACCATCACCTCGACGGTGGTGAACCGCTCGTCGGTCAGCCACTGCTCGCGCAGCGTGTCCACCCGGCCGTAGGCCAGCGGCGGCCACTGCTCGCAGGGCACGAAGTCGTCGAGCACGACGATGCCGCCCTCCTCGATCAGCTCGACGATGTTGTCCACGCCGATGTCGCCGGGCATCTCGGCGTCCAGGAACAACAGGGAGAACGGAGCGCGGTCGCGCAGCGTCGCCCAATCCACGGCCAGCACCTCGACCTGGGCGTCGTCGGCGAAGATCTCCGCGGCCGCGTGGGCGAGGTCGGCGTCCAGCTCGGCGCTGACGATCCGCGCCGAGGTGCCGCGTACGCCGGAGCGCAGCCACGCGGTGCCGACGCCGCACCCGGTGCCGAACTCGGCCATGGTTCCGCCGCGGGTGGCGGCCAGCGCCGCCAGCAGCCGGCCGGTCTCGTTGCGGCAGAACGACACGTAGCCCGCGCGACGGGAGACGTCGAAGGCACGGGTGACGATGTCGGGCAGCTCTGGCGGTGCGCTCACAAGATCAAGAGTCTCCCATCACCTGCCGGCGTTGACACCGGCGACATCCTGGGCGAAACGCTTCCGCGCGCCCGCCTGTCGTCGTACCCTCTTCCCATCATGCGTAACGCCCTGGCCATTACCCAGCTCGTCGTAGCACTCGTAGCCGAGTGCCGCGACGGGGCTTCCAGCGTTCGCTGATCGAGAGGCCACCCCGTCGCGGTGGCCCTCCGCTCCCAGCGGTTCCCCGGCTTCTCACCTCATCTGCTGGATCGAGAAGAAGGAATGCCGTCATGTACGCGAACCATCCCGAGTGGGGGCCCGCGAGCCACAACCCGGAGAACCCGCACAGCCTCGAGGCGACCCAGGTCGCGCTCGACATCCGGGCGGAGCACGGCGAGCGGCCGGACGACAACTAGTCTCTGGCCCATGACCAGCCTCAAGCTCGCAGTGATCCCCGGCGACGGCATCGGACCGGAGGTGACCGCGGAGGCCCTCAAGGTGCTCCAGGCGGCCTCCCCGGTGACGTTCGAGCAGACCCCCTACGACCTGGGCGCGGAGCGTTACCTGCGCACCGGCGAGGTGCTGCCCGAGTCGGTGCTCGCCGAGATCCGGCAGCACGACGCGATCCTGCTCGGCGCGGTCGGCGGCAAGCCGAACGACCCGAACCTGCCCCCGGGCATCCTCGAGCGCGGTCTGCTGCTCAAGCTCCGCTTCGAGCTCGACCACTACGTCAACCTGCGTCCCAGCCGACTCTTCCCGGGCGCGACGTCCCCGCTGTCGGAGGCGGTGCTCGGCCAGGGCGACATCGACTTCGTCGTGGTGCGCGAGGGGACCGAGGGCTCCTACACCGGCAACGGTGGCGCCCTGCGCGTCGGCACGCCGCACGAGATCGCCACCGAGGTCTCGGTCAACACCGCCTTCGGAGCCGAGCGGGTCATCCGCTACGCCTTCGCCAAGGCGCAGGCCCGGCCGCGCAAGAAGCTCACCCTGGTCCACAAGACCAACGTCTTGGTCAACGCCGGCTCGGTGTGGTGGCGTCTGGTGCAGGAGGTCGCCCGGGAGTTCCCCGACGTCACGGTCGACTACTCCCACATCGACGCGGTGATGATCTACCTGACCACCGACCCGAGCCGCTTCGACGTGATCGTCACCGACAACCTGTTCGGCGACATCATCACCGACCTCGCCGCCGCGATCACCGGCGGCATCGGCCTGGCCGCCTCCGGCAACGTGAACCCGGACAAGACCACGCCGTCCATGTTCGAGCCGGTGCACGGCTCGGCGCCCGACATCGCCGGCCAGCAGAAGGCCGACCCCACCGCGGCGATCCTGTCCGCGTCCCTCCTTCTCGACCACCTCGGGTACGCCGAGGCCGCCGCCGCGATCGACACCGCTGTCCTCAAGGATCTGTCGACCCGCGGCACGCAGCCGCGCACCACGGCCGAGGTGGGGGACGCCGTCGCCGCCCTCATCTGAGAGACTCACCACATGGAGTTCAGCACCACCCTCTCGACGAACCAGGTCAACGACGAGCGTCTCGCCGAGATCCTGGCCGACCCCGGCTTCGGCACGTACTTCACCGACCACATGGTCACCGTGGAGTGGACCCCCGACACCGGCTGGCACAACGCCCGGATCGAGCCCTACGGCCCGATCTCGCTCGACCCGGCGACGGCGGTGCTGCACTACGCGCAGGAGACCTTCGAGGGGATGAAGGCATACCGGCACGCGGACGGCTCGGTCTGGACCTTCCGCCCCGAGGCGAACGCCGCCCGGATGGCGCGGTCCTCCAAGCGGCTGGCCTTCCCGGAGCTGTCGGTCGAGGACTTCGTGGCGGCCGTCGACGCACTGGTGAAGGTCGACCAGCGCTGGGTTCCGGCGTCGGCGGAGGGTGAGGAGAAGTCGCTCTACCTGCGGCCGTTCATGTTCGCCTCGGAGACGTTCCTCGGGGTGCGCTCGGCGCACCACGTGACGTTCATGGTGATCGCCTCGCCGGCCGGTGCCTACTTCAAGGGCGGGGTGAAGCCGGTCCGGCTGTGGCTCTCGGAGCACTACACCCGCGCCGGCCGCGGCGGCATGGGCGCGGCCAAGACCGGCGGCAACTACGCCGCCTCGCTGGCCGCCCAGGACGAGGCCTACGCCCAGGGCTGTGACCAGGTGGTCTTCCTCGACGCCTCGGAGGGCAAGTACATCGAGGAGCTCGGCGGCATGAACATCTTCTTCGTGTACGCCGACGGCCGCCTGGTGACCCCGGAGACCGGCACGATCCTGGAGGGCATCACCCGCGCCTCGATCCTCGAGCTGGCCGCCAAGCAGGGCCTCAAGGTCGAGGAGCGCCGGGTCGCGATCGACGAGTGGCGCGCGGGCGTGGCGTCCGGTGAGATCAGCGAGGTCTTCGCCTGCGGCACCGCCGCGGTCGTGACCCCGGTGGGCGAGCTGGTCTGGGAGGGCGGCTCGGTCAAGACCGAGGCCGGTCCGGTCACCACCGGGCTGCGCAAGACGCTCGTCGACATCCAGTTCGGCCGCGCCGAAGACACGTTCGGCTGGATGCACCGGATCGTCTGAGCCGGGCTGACGTGAGCGCTGCCGCGTCTCGGACCGTCGGCGACTACACCCTCCTCGGCGTCCTGGGGGAGGGCGGCATGGGCGTGGTCCACCTCGCTCGCAACGAGGTCACCGGCGACCGGGTCGCGCTGAAGATCCTGCGACCGCAGATCGTCGGCGACGAGGAGGGCCGGCGTCGGCTGGCCCGCGAGGTCTCGTCGCTGCGCCGGGTGCACAGCCGCTGGGTGGCCGAGATCGTCGACGCCGACCCGTGGGGGCCGGTGCCGTACGTGGTGATGCGCTACGTGCCCGGCCGCTCACTGCACGACGAGGTGGCCGAGGAGGGCCCGGTGCGGGGGCGAGACCTGCACTGGCTGGCCCGATGTCTGCTCGACGCGGTGGCCGCGGTCCACGAGGGCGGCGTGCTGCATCGCGACGTCAAGCCGTCCAACGTGATCATGGAGGGCCGCACGCCGGTGCTGATCGACTTCGGGCTGGCCCGGGTCGCCGACGACCCTCGGATCACCCACACCGGCTGGCTGCTCGGCACCCCGGGCTATCTCCCGCCGGAGATCCTGCGGGGCGACGACGCCACGCCCGCCTCCGACGTCCATTCCTGGGCCGCCACCGTGGCCTTCGCCGCCACCGGCCGGCCGCCGTACGGCAAGGGCCCCTCGGCGGCGATCATGGACCGCGCCCGCCGCGGCGAGCACGACCTTGCCGGCATCGAGCCGGATCTGCGTCGGGTCCTCGACGCCGCGCTTTCCCCGGACCCGGCGCTGCGGCCCACGGTGACCGAGCTCCGGGCCTGGCTGCGTCATCCGGGCCGCCCGCTCCCGGGGCGTACGGCGGAGCGCCCGCCGCCTCGTCCGGACGTGCCGGAGGCCGCGGGGGCGCCCCGGACGCTCACCATCCTCGAGTCCGAGGACGCCACGCTTCAGGAGCCCGAGGGTCTCGACGAGGTGCCGGCGGGCAGCACTGCCGGAGAGCGGGCGCGGCGGTTCGTGCTCGCGGCCGGCCTGGCGACGCTGGTCGGGGTCGGCTTCGCGGCGTTCCCGTGGTCGACCGGCGCCGTCGTCCTGGTGCTGGTCGCGCTGCTGCGCGGGCTCTCGCTGGCCGGTTCGGTGCACGGCGAGCGCCGCGAGCTGCGCGGGGCGCGCTGGTACGACGGCCCTCGGCTGGTGGTCGGCACGCCCTGGCACCTGGTCAGGTCGCTGCCGAGCACCGTCGTGCTGGTGCTGTGGGCCGGCGGTCTCGCGGTCGCGGCCGGGCTGCTGTGCTACGCGGTCGCCGCCGGCACGACGGTGACCCTGCTCGCCTGCGGCCTCACCTTCGCGGTGATGCTGGCCTGCGGCCCGGGCGGGAGCCGGGTGCGCGGTCCGGTCGGCGCGCTGCTGCGGCCGGCGGCGCGCACCGGCAGGCGGTGGTGCGTCGCCCTGCTCGTGCTCGCCGGCATCGCGGCGTACCTCGGCGTGCGGCTGCACGGGGGTGTCTACTGGACCCCGGCGGGCGGTCCACCGCTGAGCGGGCTGGGTTGAGCGGGCCGGGTTGAGCGGGCCGGGTTGAGCTGGCCCCCGTCGAGAACCGCCCGGATGATGAGAGACGTCTGACGCGGAGCCGGGCGTCGTGGCAGGATGAGCCCGTGACGATCTCCCTGATCATCATTCGCTAGCGCGCTGAGCACCTCAGCGCGCCGACCTCTCGTATCCCGAGAGGTTTTTTTGTTGCCCGATCCCGACCACGAGACGAGTGAAGAAGATGGACCTGCAGGGCGCGTTCCACGTCTACGACACCACCCTGCGCGACGGCGCGCAGCAGGAGGGGCTCAACCTCTCGGTGGGGGACAAGCTGGCGATCGCGCGCCAGCTCGACGGCCTCGGCGTGGGGTTCATCGAGGGCGGCTGGCCGGGCGCCAACCCGAAGGACACCGAGTTCTTCGCCCGTGCCGCCAAGGAGCTCGACCTCAAGCACGCCCGGCTGGCGGCGTTCGGCTCCACCCGGCGCGCCGGCGGCAAGGCGGCCGACGACCCGTTGGTCGCCGCGCTGCGCGAGTCCGGCGCCGGCGTGGTGACGCTGGTAGCCAAGAGCCACGACCGGCATGTCGACCTCGCGTTGCGGACCACGCTCGAGGAGAACCTTGCGATGATCCGCGACACGGTCGCACACCTGCGCGCCGAGGGGCAGCAGGTCTTCGTCGACGCCGAGCACTTCTTCGACGGCTACCGCGCCAACCGCGACTACGCCCTGGAGGTGCTACGCACGGCGTACGACGCGGGCGCCGAGGTGGTCGCGCTGTGTGACACCAACGGCGGCATGCTGCCGGGCTGGATCGCCGACGTGGTGCACGACGTGGTCGACACCACCGGCGTACGGGTGGGCATCCACTGCCACAACGACACCGGCTGCGCGGTGGCCAACACGCTGGCCGCGGTCGAGGCCGGCGCCAGCCACGTGCAGGGCTGCATCAACGGGTACGGCGAGCGCACCGGCAACGCCGACCTTGTCGCCGTGGTCGCCAACCTGCAGCTCAAGGTCGGCCGCCAGGTGCTGCCCGACGGCCTGCTGCAGGAGGCCACCCGCACCGCGCACGCGGTCGCCGAGGTGACCAATGTGCCGCCGGCGTCACGACAGCCCTACGTCGGCTCCAGTGCGTTCACCCACAAGGCCGGCCTGCACGCCTCGGCGATCAAGGTCGACCCCGACCTCTACCAGCACATGGACCCCGTCGACGTCGGCAACGACATGCGGCTGCTGGTCTCCGACATGGCGGGCCGGGCCAGCATCGAGCTCAAGGGCAAGGAACTGGGCTACGACCTCTCCGACCGCGAGCTGGTCACCCGAGTCACCGACCGGGTCAAGGAGCGCGAGGCCGCTGGCTACACCTTCGAGGCCGCCGACGCCTCCTTCGAGCTGCTGCTGCTCGAGGAGGTGGAGGGTGCCCGGCCGTCGTACTTCGACGTGGAGTCGTGGCGAGTGATCAGCGAGGGCACCGGTCAGACCGAGGCGACCGTCAAGATCCACGCCGAGGGCACCCGCTATGTCGTCACCGGCGAGGGCAACGGCCCGGTCAACGCGCTCGACCAGGCCTTGCGCGCCGCGATCGTGCAGGCCTACCCGGTGGTGGAGCGCTTCGAGCTGATCGACTACAAGGTCCGGCTCTTCGACGACGGCCACGGCACCGACGCCAAGACCCGGGTGCTCATCGAGACCAGCGACGGGGAGACCACGTGGGTCACGGTCGGCGTCGGCGAGAACGTCATCGAGGCATCCTGGGAGGCGCTTGCCGACGGGCTCACGTTCGGGCTGTGGCGGCACCGCTGATTCACGCCCGGCTCAGCCGCAGCCAGCGCGCCGGGTCGACGGCCGTCCGATAGGCGCCGCCGGGCGGCCTCACCTCGAAGTGCAGGTGACAGCCGTCGGGCGCGCCCGAGTCGGAGGCCAGCGCGATTCGCTGACCGACCGCCACCCGGTCGCCGGGGTGGACGAAGACGGTGCGGGCATGGCCGATCAGCACGTCGTGTGGACCGCCGGGACCCTCGATCCGGATCCGGAACGGGTGGACGCCGTAGGCCGGGCCGGGCGTGCCGGGTGCGTCGGGCGGGAGCACCGTCCCGGCCAGCCCCGCCCGCAGCACCGTGCCGCAGGGCATCGCGACGTCGATGCCGTGGTGGAAGCCCTCGGTGCCGGGGCAGGCGGGGTCGTGGTCGTACCAGGGTGAGGCGTTGCAGCCGAACCCGATCATGATCCGGTGCGTGCCCGCGAACCACGGCGAGGAGTACCAGTGCCCGTCGGCGGTGTAGAACCGCCAGCGCGGGTCGGGGTGCGCCTCGCGGTGCTGCGACGAGGGCGTCGCGGCGGGTGTGGTGGGTGTGGTCGAGGGCGAGGCGATCGGGGTCGACGGCACCGGCGCGGGTTCGGCTGCGGTCGTCCGAGTGCCGGGTGCGCCGGGCGAAGTCCGGGTGCTCGACGGCGTCGTCCCGCAGCCGGCCAGCAGTACGGCGGCGACGGCGGCGACGGCGGCGTACCGGATCGGCCTCACCCGTCCGAGCCTACGGATGAGCCGACGATGAGCCTGCGGATGGCTAGGGTCTGGGCCATGGAGAGCAGCGGTGTGCGCGCCCTTGCGCCGACCTACCCGATCGAGACCGAGCGGTTGGTGCTGCGCCCGATCGACCCCATCACCGACGTCGACGCGATCCATGCCTATCGATCGCTGCCCGAGGTCTGCCGCTACGTGCCGTTCGAACCGCAGTCGCGGCAGGAGGTCGCCGAGCGGCTCGCGGATCCGGAGCACGTCCGGTCGTCGATCGATGCCCCCGGCCAGGCGCTCGATCTGGCCATCGTGCTGCGTGAGACGGGGGCTGTGGTCGGCGACGTCCTCCTCATGTGGCGCGACGAGACCAACGCCGAGATCGGCTACGTAGTCCATCCCGACCACGTCGGCCGGGGCATCGCCACCGAGGCCGCCGCCCCGATGCTGCGGTTCGCCTTCGATCCCGTCCACGGGCTCGGGCTCCACCGGGTCACCGCACGCATCGACCAGCGCAACCCGGCCTCGGCCGCCGTCCTGCGCAAGCTCGGGATGCGCCAGGAGGCGGTGCTGGTCGAGAACGAGTGGTTCAAGGGCGAGTGGTCCACCGAGGTCGACTTCGCGATCCTCGATCGCGAGTGGGCCGCGGACTAACGTCGTCCCATGGCAGAGCTGCACGACCTCACGGCGCTCGAGCAGGGCGAGCTGGTGCGGCGGTGCGAGGTCTCGCCGGGTGAGCTGGCCGAGCACTACTTGGACCGGATCGAGCGTCTCGATGACGTCGGCGCGTTCGTGACCGTCGCCGAAGGGCGGATCTCCACCTGTGCCCGCGAGCTGGCGATCGAGCCGGTCGGCGCCAGCCCGCTGTGGGGTGTGCCGACCGCGATCAAGGACCTCAACCTGACCGCCGGGGTGCGGACCATGTTCGGGTCGCGTGCGTACGCCGACTTCGTTCCCGACGTCTCCGACAACGTCACGCTCTCGATCGAGGCGGCCGGGATGATCTCGCTCGGCAAGACCAACACCCCCGAGTTCGGCTCGCCGGCCTACACCGAGCCGGACGTCGCGCCGCCAGCCGTCACGCCCTGGGACCGCACCCGGATCGCCGGCGGGTCCAGCGGCGGGGCCGCGGCGGCCGTGGCCGCCGGGCTGGTGCCGGTCGCCCAGGGCAGCGATGGTGGCGGCTCCATCCGGATCCCGGCCTCGTGCTGTGGACTGGTCGGCTTCAAGCCCTCGCGCGGTCGCGTCTCCGGCTCTCCGATGTACGGCGACCCGATCGGACTGGCCGTGGCGGGCCCCATCGCCCGGACGGTGCGCGATGCGGCGGCCTTCCTCGACGTCCTGGCCGGGCGGCGGACCGGCGACCCGTTCTGGGCGCCGGGGCCGATGGGGACGTTTCTGGAGGCCTGCGACCGTTCGCCGGGCCGGCTGCGGATCGCGCGATTCGTCGAGCCGGTGCTGCTGGACACGCCGGTGGACCCGGCCTGCGTGGCCGCCTACGAGGAGGCCTCCCGGCTGCTGGACTCGCTCGGCCACGAGATGGTCGACATCGCGCTGCCGCTGCCGCGCGAGGCGGTGGCGACGTTCGAGACGTGCTGGGCGGTGTTGACGGCGCTCTCGGTGGTGCCGCTGGAGCCGGCCCGGCAGGAGATGCTGCGGCCTCTCACCCGGTGGCTGGGGGCATGGGGCGCGGGCGTGTCGGGTCCTGAGTTCGGGCTGGCCATCGGCGCGATGCGGCGGTTCGCAGCCCAGGCGCTGCAGACGCTGGCGCCGTACGACGCGGTGCTCACCCCGACCCTGGCCACACCACCGCCGCGGGTGGGGGAGTTGCGCGACGACGTGGACCCCAGCCGCGACTTCGAGGCGCAGAAACGGTTCACGCCCTGGACCAGCGCCTGGAACGTCACCGGCATGCCGGCGGTGTCGCTGCCGCTGCACCAGACCTCCGCCGGGCTGCCGGTGGGGGTGATGCTCGCGGCCCGGCCGGCCGAGGACGAGCTGCTGCTCTCCCTCGCAGCGCAGGTGGAGGCGGCGGCACCGTGGCAGGACCGTCACCCGCCCGGCTGGTGAGTCAGCCCCGCACGACCCGCGAGCGGCCTCCGTCCTTGGCACGGTAGAGCGCGTTGTCCGCACGGGCGAGCAACTCCTGGACCGAGACACCGGGCATGATCGGGACCAGGCCGATGCTGACGGTCGGGATGCGACCGTCGGAGAGCCGGACGCTGCGCTGGAACGTGGCGGTCATCGTGGCCAGGATCCGCTCGGCGTCCGCCAGGTTGCGGGCCGGGAACAGCAGCGCGAACTCCTCACCGCCCAGCCGGCCACACAGCGCGTCCGGCCCCAGGGTCGAGCGGACGGCCCGGCCGAACGCCCGCAGCGCCATGTCGCCGGCGGCGTGGCCGAGTTGGTCGTTGATCTTCTTGAAGTGGTCGAGGTCGGCCATCGCCAGCATCGCCGGCTGGCGGGCGGCGATGAGCGCGGCCACCTCGCGTGGCGCCCGGGCGCGGAACTCCTGGCCGCGCAGCAGCCCGGTGAGGCCGTCGTACGTCGCCCGGCGGCGCAGGTCGCCCAGCCGCTGCTGCGTGCTCAGCGACGACATGCTGAAGGAGACGGTCACCAGCAGCACGATCAGCAGCAGCGTGGTGGGTGCGCTGCCGAAGCCGTCGCGGAACAGGACGCTGTCGGGCCCGCCCGCCTCGAAGGTGAGCGTGCGGCCGGCGTAGAACGCCGCGAGCACGCCCGAGACGATCCCCAGCGCCCGAGTCAGGCTGGCCTGCTCGGGGTCGCGGTGGATGGCCACCGCGAGCTCGGCGCAGGCCAGGCCGAAGAAGACGGTCATGAGCAGCAGATAGACGAAGCCGCCGGCCCAGACGTCGTTGCCCGGATGGTCGACGGCTCCGGCGGCGACGGCGACCAGAGGCGCCGGCAACAGCCATGGCCACCGCGGCGCGTGGACGTGCAGCGAGCGCGCGCCGTACCAGGCGGCCTCGGTCCCGGCGACGCCGAAGCCGTTCCCCAGCGGGTTGAGGACGGCCTGGGCGTCGGTGCCGTTGCCGAGGTAGCACAGCGAGCCGAGCACGAAGAGCATCAGCGACACCGTCCACCAGCCGGAGAACGGCGCACGGGTGGGACGGTAGGCGGCGACGTAGAAGAGCACCAGGAGCACCCCGGAGACCACGGCGAGGGTCAAGCGCAGGGTGACGACATCCATGGTGTCGCGTCCTCCGTTTCCCAGCGTGCCGTCCCGAGGCTCGTCTCCGAGCCTAGTCCTGGTCGCCGACGCCGCGGGCGTGAAGTGCGGCACCCGTCTCGTGGGCGCGCGCGACCACCCGGATCACGAACGGCACCAGCCGGGCCCGTAGCGATCGCTCCAGTCCTCGTGCCTGCGCTGCCTGCCGGGTCTCGACGGCGAGTTCGAGGGTGGCCGGGATCGCCCGGATGGTGAGCGCGAACGCGAGGGCCACCCGGTCCGCGTCCACGCCGACACGGCGCAGCGGCCGCAGGCCGGCGGTGATCGCGTCGAGGATGTCCTGCACCCGGGTGGTGGCGGTCAGGACCGTGGCCAGCAGCACCAGCGCGACGATGTCGCCCACCGTCTCGACCGCCCGCGGCCAGCCGTGTTGCCAGGTCTGCCAGGCGAAGAGGAGTACGGCGACCAGGGCGATCCCTCGCAGTGCCTTGACCGTGACCCGCAGCCCGGCGCCGGACCAGGCCAGCAACGCCGCGGCGACGGCGAGTGCGACCAGCGAAGCGGCCCAGCCGCGGGCGGCCACCGTCGCGACCGCTGCCACCAGCATCCCCAGCAGCTTGACGCCCGCCGGAAGCCGGTGCAGCAGCGTGGCGCCGGGGCGGTAGTCGCCGATCATGCTCATGTCGTGGCCCGGTAGTGATCGACCACGTCCTGCGCCGGCCCGTCGGCGACCACTCGGCCGTCGTCGACCAGCAGCGCCCGATCGCAGCGGGCGGCCAGCTCGAGGTCATGGGTGACCAGGACCAGCCGCTGGGGAAGGCCGAGCAGCAGGTCGCCGATCATCCGGGCATTGCGCAGGTCCAGCAGCGTGGTCGGCTCGTCGGCGACCAGGATGTCGGGTTCGGTGGCGAGCACCCCGGCCAGCGCGAGCAGCTGTCGCTGGCCGCCGGAGAGCCCGTGCACGCTGCGCTCGGCAAGGTGCTCGAGGCCGTAGCGGGTCAGCACCCCGAGCGCAGCCGCCTCCCGCTCGGATCTGTTGCGATGGGTGCGGCGCAGCGAGAGGGCGACATCCTCGGCCACGGTGGGCATCACCAGCTGGGCCGCCGGATCGGTGAACGTGAAGCCGACCTTGCGCCGTACCTCCCTGCCCTGGTGGGCCGGATCCAGGCCGTCGACCAGGACCCGCCCGGAGGAGGCGAGCGCGAGCCCGTTGAGCAGCCGGGCGAGGGTCGACTTGCCGGCGCCGTTGGGGCCGACCAGGGCGACTCGCCGCTCGGTCAGCTCCAGCGACGTCGGCTCGAGGATGAGGAGGTCGCCGTCGGCCACGGGGACCCGGACGGTGACCTCCTCGAGGAGGACGCTCACGCGGTCGTGGCGGCGGTGGCCTTCGCGACCGCGACCGGCCGACGGCGCAGCAGGCCCGGGAACGCCCGGTGCACGGCGGTGGCGACCACCGCCACCGCGACGGTCTTGAGGGTGTCGCCGAGCCAGAACACCTTGTCGACGTTCCACGAGGCCTGCCACGACAGGTCGGCGCGCAGGTGCAGACCGGCGATACCGGCGGCGTGGTTGAGCACGACGCCGACCATGCCCGCGACGAAGATCAGCGGGACGCTCCTGGCGATCGCGCGGCTGGGCAGCAGACCGACGATCAGGCCGGTCACGGCGGCCGCGAACGGGAAGGACGCCAGGTAACCGGAGGTCGGGCCGGAGAACGTGCCCAGCCCGCCGGCGCCGGCGGAGTAGACCGGCAGGCCGGCCGCGCCGATCGCCAGGTAGAGCAGCACGGCGAGGAAGCCGCGACGGGCGCCGAGGACCGCGCCGGAGAGGAGTACGCCGAAGGTCTGCAGGGTGATCGGGACCGGCCCCGCGACGTCCACCGCCGGCAGCAGGGCGCAGGCGGTGACCAGCGCGGCGAAGGCGGCGATCAGCGCCAAGTCGGTGGTCGTGCTCTTCTTCACTGCGTCTCTTCTCTCGTCTCGGCCGACCTGAACGGTGGTCAGGTGAACGATGTTCAGGTTAGGCTGGGACGCGATGAACCGCAACCACCGTCGCGATGTCGTCGCCAAGGCGATCGAGGTTCTCGACGACTACGGCCTGGCCGACCTGACGATGCGGCGGCTCGGTGCCGAGCTCGGCGTACGGCCCAGCGCGCTCTACCACCACTTCGCCGACAAGCAGACCCTGCTCGCGGCCGTCGCCGACGAACTGTTGGCGCGGGCGAACTGGCCGGCGACGGGGGAGTGGGCCGACCGTGCCGCCGCGATCTGCGCCACCCTTCGCGACCAGCTGCTGGCCTACCGCGACGGCGCCGAGCTGGTGGCGACGGTGCACTCCTTCGGGCTCGGCGCCCGCCAGCCCTACGAGCTGCTGGTCGCGGCGCTCGCCGAGGGCGGCGTCGGCGGCCTCGCCCCCCAGGCCGCCCGCACGCTCCTGCACTTCGTCTACGGGCATGCCGTCGACGAGCAGACCCACCTGCAGGCCGCTGCCGCCGGTGCGATCGACGACGACCCCCGCGAGAGTGACGACTTCGGCACCGGCCTCGGCATCGTCATCGCCGGGATCCAGGTCGTCCGCGCGGCTCGGCAGTTGGGGCCAACAGGCGCCTGACGGGCCGGCTGTCGGGGTAGTTCGGGGAGAAACGGTCTATTACTCGCTGGTAAATCGACCGTTTCTCCCCGAACTACCCCCGCGGGCGGCCGCGAGCAGCCGCTCGCACTCCCCGGTCAGCCGCTGGCGCAGCGGGGCGGCTCGGTCGGCGAAGGACCGCTGCGCGGCGGCGTACTCCTGCTTGCCCTCCGGCGTCTCGATCCTGACCGGCTCCAGGCCGAGGTCACGCAGGTCGTAGGGAGCGGCGCGCATGTCGAGGACGCGGATGTCCCAGGCCAGCTCGAAGCAGTCCGCGACCAGGTCGGAGGAGACCAGTGGGGAGAGCCGGAAGGCGTGCTTGTAGAGGTCCATCCCGGCGTGGAGACAGGCGGGCTGCTCGAAGTCGGCGCGGTCGTCGCGGCCGGGGCGCAGCGCGTTGAGGCCCACTGCTGCGGGCGTGAAGAAGCGGTAGGCGTCGAAGTGCGAGCACCGGATCCGGTGCGACTCCACCACCGTGTCGGTGCCGGCCGGTCCGAGCCGCAGCGGCCAGTCGTGCCGGGTCTGGTCGGCCCGGTAGACCATCGCCCACTCGTGCAGGCCGAAGCAGCCGAAGTTGGCGGCCCGGCCGGCCGTCGCACGCAGCAGCCGCAGCAGCGTCTCGACCAGCACCCGCTGCGACGCGGCATGGGCGGTGGTGACGGCGCCGTCGCGGTAGCCCTTGAGGCCGTCGTACTCCGGCGCGTCCAGCAGGCGCACGCCGAAGCCGGGGTGCCAGCGCAGCAGCTGGGCCGGGCGCTGGCTGTAGTAGGTGAAGAGAAAGTCGTGCACCGGGTGCTTGACCCGCGCTCCGCGCCGTGCCAGGTGCGGCTCGACGTAGGGGAGCAGGCGCTCGCGATGCGCCCGAGCGCGCGACTCCCACTGCGCCCGGTTCAGCTCCTGCACCGGAGCAGGGTAGGTCAGCATGCCCGTCGTACGGCCAACGGCACGGCCAGCGGCACCGCCACCAGCGCCAGGCCGCAGGCGCCCAGGAAGACCGCCTGGGCGGCGATGACGAGATCGTCGGCGACCACCGAGAAGACCATGAACAGCGCCGCCGCCACCCAGATCCCGATCACCGCCCGCATCCTCGGGGCGCGGCGGACCGCGAGCAGCGCGAGCGCCAGCCCCAGCACCGAGACCAGGCTGGCGACGTCGTGCGGCGCCAGCACCTGCCCGAGCCCGGTGCCGCACGCGGCGACGCTGGCGGCGCAGCGCGCGGAGATCGGGATGGTCGCCTCCAGGATGTTGCCGACGCCGAAGACCACGAAGCCGTCGCCGGCCGGCTCCCCCTGCCGGCGCAGCAACAGCCCGGCGAGTACGGCGGCGGCCCCGGCCACGATGTCGCAGACGACGAATACCTCGGCGTGGGGGTGCCCCGGGGCCTCCAGCACGCTCACGTAGCTGCCGTGCAGCCCGTCCGGATCCAGCACGAAGCCGAGCAGCCAGGCGTTGTAGAGCACGGCCGCGACGACGGCGAGGGCGAGGGTCGGGGAGAGGCGGGACATGGCGCCCCCAGTACAGCAGAAGGTCTCGCTTCGGCCGGGGCGTCGCCGGCCCGATAGGCTCGGTGGGTGCGCATCGCCCGATTCAGCGCCGGCGACGAGCCTCTCTTCGGCATCGTCACCGGCGACCTCGACGAGTACGGCCAACCCGACCCCGACGCGGAGATCGTCGCCCTGGCCGGCGACCCGATCTATGCCGGCATCAACCCGCTCGACCAGCGTCATCGGCTGGCCGACGTGCGGCTGCTCGCGCCGGTGATCCCACGCAGCAAGGTGGTGGCCATCGGCAAGAACTACGCCGACCACGTCGCGGAGATGAAGGGCGTCACCGGCGGCGACGCGCCCGCCGAGCCGCTGTTCTTCCTCAAGCCGAACACGTCGGTGATCGGCCCCGGCGACGCGATCGTCTACCCGCCGCAGAGCCAGAACGTGCACTTCGAGGGCGAACTGGCGATCGTCATCGGCCGGATCTGCAAGGACGTGCCGGTCGAGCGCGCCGCCGACGTGATCTACGGCTGGACCGTCGCCAACGACGTCTCGGCGCGCGACCTGCAGGTCAGCGACGGGCAGTGGAGCCGGGCGAAGGGCTTCGACACGTTCTGCCCGCTCGGCCCCTGGATCGAGACGGAGCTGACGCTGGACGACGTCAAGCAGGGGCTGCGGGTCCAGACGTTCCTGGAGGGCGACGTCAAGCAGGACGGCAACACCCGGGACCTGATCTTCGACGTACCCGCGATCATCGCGCACGTCACCGCGGCGATGACGCTGTTGCCCGGTGACGTCATCCTCACCGGTACGCCGGCCGGCGTCGGGCCGATGCAGCCCGGCCAGGAAGTGGAAGTCGCGATCGAGCGCCTCGGCGCGCTCACGAACACGGTTGCCCAGAAGTGAGTGGAGTGAAGAAGTGAACGTCCGCGTCCGCATGGCCCCCAGCCCGACCGGCAGCCCGCATGTCGGGATGATCCGCACGGCGCTGTTCAACTGGGCCTTCGCCCGTCATCACGGCGGCACCTTCGTCTTCCGGATCGAGGACACCGACAAGGAGCGCTCCACCAGGGAGAGCCTGGACGCGATCATCGACCTGATGCGCTGGCTGGGCCTGGACTGGGACGAGGGCCCGGGCGTGGGCGGGCCCTACGGGCCGTACTTCCAGTCCGAGCGTGGCGAGCTGTACGCCGACGCCCTCGCCAGGCTGCTCGAGGCCGGCCACGCCTACCCGTGTTTCTGCACCAACGACGAGGTCGAGGCGCGCCGCAAGGCGTCCGGCTCCAAGGTGATGGGCTACGACGGCTTCTGCCGCAACCTCGACGCCGAGACCATCGCGGCGTACAACGCCGAGGGCCGCCCCAGCGTGCCACGGCTGCGGATGCCGGACGGCTCGATCACCTGGAACGACCTGGTCCGCGGCGAGGTCACCTTCGAGACGAAGTTCGTGCCCGACTACGCGCTCGCCCGCGCCAACGGCGACCCGCTCTACACGCTGGTCAACCCGGTCGACGACGCGTACATGAAGATCACCCACGTCCTGCGCGGCGAGGACCTGCTCTCCTCCACCCCGCGGCAGATCGCGCTCTACGCCGCGCTGCAGGACATCGGGATCGCCGAGTTCACGCCCGAGTTCGGCCACCTGCCCTACGTCATGGGCGAGGGCAACAAGAAGCTCTCCAAGCGCGACCCCGAGGCGCACGCCTTGGCCTACCGCGACCAGGGCTTCCTGCCCGAGGGCCTGCTCAACTATCTGGCGCTGCTGGGCTGGGCGATCGCCGCCGACCGCGACGTCTTCTCCCTGGAGGAGATGGTCGACGCGTTCGACATCCGCGACGTCAACCCCAACCCGGCCCGCTTCGACCTCAAGAAGTGCGAGGCGATCAACGCCTCCCACATGCACCGGCTCTCCACCGAGGAGATCACCCGGCGCGCGCTGCCCTACCTCAAGCGCGACGGCGTGCTCACCGACCCGGTCTCGCCGGCCGACCAGCAGTTGCTGGAGCTGGCGATGCCGTTCGTCGCCGAGCGGGTCAACAAGCTGACCGAGGTCGGTGACCTGCTCCGCTTCCTGTTCGTCCCCGAGCAGGACTTCGTGGTCGACCCCGCCGACAAGGAGAAGGTGGTCGACACCGAGGACGGCCAGGCCGTGGTCCAGGCGGCGTACGACGCCCTGCTCCGCGTCGAGCCGTGGTCGGCGGCGCGGATCAATGACGCCCTGCAGGAGGCCCTGGTCGAGGAGATGGGACTCAAGCCGCGGGTGGCGTTCGGGCCGGTGCGGGTCGCGGTGACCGGCAAGCGGGTCAGTCCGCCGCTGTTCGAGTCGCTGGAGCTGCTCGGCCGCGAGCGCAGCCTGTCGCGTCTGCAGGCCGCACTGGGGTGACCGCCACGTCGGGGGAGCCGCGCGCCGGACTGGCCTACCACCAGCTGCACCGTGCCGGCCGCAACGGCTGGCTGTGGACGCTGCTGGGCGTCTTCGGGCTGATGCTGCTCACCCTGGTGGTGGCACAGTTCCTGCTGGAGGCGGCGTTCGCGATCGGCTTCGCGGTCAGCGGCGCCGACGTGAGCGCCTCGATGGACCGGATCGCCGACACCAAGCACGTGACGCCGGGCGCCCTGGCCTTCCTCAACCTGTCGCTGGCTGCGGCGATCCCGGTCGCGATGCTGGTCACCCGCTACGTCCACCTGATGCGCCCGGCCTGGCTGGCCTCGGTGCGGCCGCGGATCCGGTGGCGCTGGTTCGGGGTGTGTCTGGGGCTGGCCGTACTCGCCCTGCTCGCGACCCTGGTCGTCTCCGCGCTGCTGCCCTCACAGGGGCCCTCGGACACCAAGGTCGGCGGCGCGGTGAACCCCTGGACCCACCAGATGCGCGACTTCCTGCTGGTGATCCTGTTTCTCACGCCGCTGCAGGCGGCGGGGGAGGAGTACGCGTTCCGCGGCTACCTCACCCAAGCCTTCGGCGGGCTGTTCCGGGCGCGCTGGGCGGCCGTGGTCATCCCGGCGTTCCTGTTCGCGCTGGCGCACGGCGCGCAGGACGTGCCGGTCTTCTTCGACAGGTTCGCGTTCGGGCTGGTGGCGGGTGTCCTGGTGATCGCGACCGGGGGCCTGGAGGCGGGCATCGCGATGCACGTGCTCAACAACTTCCTGGCCTTCGGCCTGGCGCTCGTGTACGGCGACATGAGCTCGACGCTCAACGCCTCCTCGGGCAGCTGGTGGAACATCCCGGTCACGCTGACCCAGTCGCTGGTCTTCCTCGCGCTGGTGCTGTGGGCGGCACGCCGCCGTCGGATCGCGACCCGCACCGGGGCCGATGCCGCCGGGCGGGGCGATTTCGCCTCCACCGAACCGGCCGTGTAATCTTCTGGATCGCGCCCACCGCTCCGGCGGAGGGGCCGTTGACGATAAAGTCAATGGGATATGGTGTAATTGGCAACACGACTGATTCTGGTTCAGTTATTCTAGGTTCGAGTCCTAGTATCCCAGCGAATCCGAGGCTGAAAGCCGAGGATTTGGGTCGAAACCGAGGCTCCCGCTAAGGTTTCTGCTCGTCGGTCGGAAGGCCGACAATCGTGCGAGCCCCCGTTGTGTAGCGGCCTAGCACGCCGCCCTCTCACGGCGGTAGCGCCGGTTCGAATCCGGTCGGGGGTACCACAACAGCCGAGGGGCCCAGCGCAGTGCGCTGGGCCCCTCGGCGTCTCAGGCCGGCGCCGGGCCTCGGAAAAAGAACAGTTGACTTGGCCGGTGACACGCCAGCGTGTCGGTCGACCAAGTCAGCTGTTGCTCCCCGCTTGACCGGCTAATGGCGATCAGCCCGCCCGGCGGGCGAGCAGCGTGGAGTCGTGGACGTCGTAGGTCTCGCCCTCGCGTGTCATCCGGCGGGGGCGCTGCTCGACGGCGAGTACGTCGAAGTCCGCCGGCAGCCCCGGGACCAGATCGGCGGCCTCGAACATCGCTCGCCGCTTGCTGGCCGAGAGCTGGGTGAACACCGCCGAGGGGGCGTGTCCGACCACGAGCAGATGGCCCCCGGGAGCGACCGCCGCGGCGAGGCGACCGACGACGTCGACCATGCCGCCGTCCGGCGGGTGCAGGAAGTGGGTGGTGACCAGGTCGTAGCGCCGCTCGCCGGCGGCGAACCTGCGGGCGTCGACCTGCCACCAGTCGACCCGGTCGGCGACGCCGGCCTCGGCGGCGTGCCGCGCCGCCCGAGCCAGCCCGGCGGCGGAGAAGTCGGCACCGGTCACCCGCCAACCCTGCCGGGCGAGCCAGATCACGTCACCACCCTCGCCGCAGCCCACGTCGAGCGCGGTGCCGGGGGCGAGCCGGGACGCCTCGGTCACCAACTGGGCGTTGGGGCGGCCGCTCCAGACCTGCTCCTCGCCGGAGTAGCGCTCGTCCCAGCTGGCCGGCTCGAACATCTCCGCGTCCTCGTCGTGATGGTGATGCTCGCTCATCAGGCCACCCGCTTCCGGTGCTCGGCGAGGGCCGCGTCGGTGTCCTCGACGATGAGGTCGTGGTTGAGGATCGTGCCGGCCATCATGCCATCGGCGGCCGCGACGATGACCCCGCCGTACGGCGCGGCCGCGTTGCCGACGACTTTCACCCCGGGGGCCTCCGGCCCGCCCAGGAGGTCCAGCAGGGTGGTGTCGAGGATGGGCACGGTCGTGACGACCAGCGCCGCACGCCGCACCACCTCGCCGCCGGCCAGCTCGACGCCGGCCAGCGTGCCGTCCTCGACGACCACCCGGCTGATCTCCCCGGGGAGGCAGCGAATGCCGCGGGCGGCGAGCCGCTCGGCGTCCTCACCCACGGGTTCCGGCTGGCCGTTGAGCAGGATCACCACATCCTCGCTCCACTGCCGGAACAGCAGCGCCCGCTCGACGCAGTCGGGACCCGTGGCGATCACGCCGAGCGGCTCGCCGGCCAGCTCCCAGCCGTGGCAGTAGGGGCAGTGCAGCACGTCGCGGCCGAACCGTTCCGCCAGGCCGGGAATCTCGGGAAGCACGTCGATCACGCCGGTGGCCAGCACCACCCGCCGGGCGGCGACGCTGCCGCCGGACTCGAGCAGCAGCGTGAAGCCGTCGGCGGTACGACGGGCGGAGCTGACCCGCCCGACGCGCACCTCGACTCCGTAGCGGGTCACCTCCTCGCGGCCGATCGCGAGCAGCTCGGTGGGCCGCGTCCCCTCCCGGCCCAGGTAGTTGTGCATGTGGTCGGCGGGGGCGTTGCGCGGCTCGCCGGCGTCGATGACCAGCACCGATCTCAGCGATCGTCCCAACACCAGCGCGGCACTGAGCCCGGCCGGGCCGCCGCCCACCACGACCACGTCGTACGACTCGTCGATGTCCATGCTCGTCAGCGTGCGGGACGGTGGCCCGTTTCGACAAAGATTCTTGCTGCTTTGGCAAACTGGGAAGCATGGTGGAATTCGACCAGGTGCTCGAGGCGGTCGGCCCGCGGCTGCGGACGCTGCGGATCGCCCAGGGCGCGACGCTGGCCGAGGTGGCGGCGAGCACCGGCATCTCGGTCAGCACGCTGTCCCGACTGGAGTCCGGTCGGCGCAAGCCGACGCTGGAGCTCCTGCTGCCGCTGGCACGGGCCTACCAGGTGCCGCTCGACGAACTGGTGGACGCGCCCGAGACCGGCGACCCGCGGGTGCGGATCCGGCCGATCAAGCGGCACGGGAGGACGTTCGTGCCGCTGACTCGGCGGCCCGGCGGCCTGCAGGCGTTCAAGCTGATCGTGCCGCCGGAGGACCCGCCCGAGCCCTACCAGCCACGCAGCCACGAGGGCTACGAGTGGCTCTACGTCCTCTCCGGCCGGGTGCATCTCGTGCTGGGCGGCCGGCGACTCGACCTGGGGCCGGGCGAGGTGGTCGAGTTCGACACCCGTACGCCGCACGTCGTCGCCAACCGCGGCGAGCACCCCGCCGAGCTGCTCGCGCTGTTCGGGCCGCAGGGGGAGCGGATGCACGTCAGATCAGGAGAGTGACTCCTCAGGCGCACAGGCCGTTGGCGGCTGCCTCCTGGGCGGCCTGGGTGTCCGACGGCTGGCCGGACGGCGAGGTCGAGCCGGTCGGCGACGAGGGGGAGGTGGTGTCGCTCGACGTACCGGACGGGGAGGTCGAGCCCGGCGGCGCACCGGCCGAGATGGAGCCGGAGATGAGCGACTTCGACAGCGGCTTGTCGTCGATGATGCGCTTCCACAGGTTCTTGGCTCCGGGGAGCAGCTCGACCCGGCCCCAGCGCGGATCCGAGCGCGGTACGTCGTAGGGCTGGCTCGGCACCGTCACGAACCGGATGTGGGTCAGGTCGATGTGCTTGAGCTGCCCGGCGAGCTTGGTCAGGTCGTGCACGGTGTCGAACCCGGGGGAGGCGGTCAGCGAGTCGGCGGCCGCGCTGGCGAACTTGATCAGCCGGTCCGGCCGGGTCAGGGTGCCGGCCGAGACCACCTTGTTGATCATCGAGGAGATGAACGCCTGCTGCCGCTTCATCCGGCCGATGTCCGCGTTGGGGGTCGAGTAGCGCTCGCGCACGTAGTTGAGCGCCTGCTGTCCCTTGAGCGTCTGGGTGCCCGCCTTGAACACGATGCCATGCGCCTGGTCGTTGACCGGCTTGGGGATACAGACCTGGACGCCGTCGATCGCGTCCACCATCGACTTGAACCCCTCGAAGTCGACGGTCAGATAGCCGTCGATCTCGATGCCACTGACCGCCTCGAGCTGGCGCGCGGTGCAGGCGGGGCCGCCGAGGGCATAGGCCTTGTTCCACATCTGGGCGGTGCCGCCCGGGATCGTCTTGCCGCTGGTCGTGGTGCACGTCGGCCGGTCCACGAGCGTGTCGCGCGGGATGGAGACGCCGTACGCCGTCTTCCTGTCCGCCGAGACGTGCAGCAGGATGTTGGTGTCCGAGCCGCCCTCGCCGGTCTCGTTGTCGATCTTGTTGCCCGCGCCGCTGCGGGTGTCGATGCCCATCACCAGGATGTTGAGCGGGTCTTTGGGGCCGGTGTGCTTCTTCTTGGCCAGGTGCTTGATTGCCTGCCCGGTCTTCAGGTTGGCGTCGAGGTGCTTGTAGAAGACGGCCACCAGGGAGCCGGTCGCCAGGGCGAGGGCCACCAGCGTGGTCACGATGACCGTCGCGATGGCGCGACGATGGTGCGGCGCCATCGGACCGGTGGTCATGGGCGGATCCTGCCAGACGCGCCTGAGAGTGACATGAACACCGCTGGATGCGCTCTCACGGCGTGTCGTGGATCGGCGCCGCCGCCGTGTCCGATTCCCGCCAGAAACCGTCGGTGGGGTGGGGCAGGATGGAGCCATGGAACTCGACGTCGACGTCTGCTACCGCGCGGTCAGCTCGCGCGACCGGCGCTTCGACGGCGTCTTCTACACCGCCGTGCGGACCACCGGCATCTACTGCCGGCCCTCCTGCCCGGCCCGCACGCCGGCCCGCGCGAACGTGTCCTTCCATCGCAGCGCCGCCGCGGCGCAGGCGGCCGGCTACCGGGCCTGCAAGCGCTGTCTGCCCGATGCCACGCCGGGCAGTCCGGAGTGGGACGTCGTCGCCACCGCAGCCGGCCGGGCGATGCGACTCATCGCCGACGGCGTGGTCGACCGCGAGGGCGTCGAGGGGCTCGCCCGCCGGGTCGGCTACACCCCGCGTCACCTGTCCCGGCTGCTGCTGGCCGAGCTCGGCGCGGGTCCCTTGGCGCTCGCCCGGGCGCGGCGCGCGCAAACCGCTCGGGTGTTGATCGAGACCACCGCGCTCCCGTTCGCGGAGATCGCGTTCGCCGCCGGGTTCGCCAGCATCCGCCAGTTCAACGACACCATTCGCGAGGTGTACGGCGCCACACCGTCGCAGCTGCGCGGCTCCCGCTCGCGCACGCCCGCCTCGGGCTCGATCGCGATGCGGTTGGCGGTGCGCACGCCGTTCGCCGGCGCCGCGCTGCTGCGCTTCCTGGCGGGGCACCTCGTGCCGGGCGTGGAGACCGCGGGCGACGGCTGGTTCGCCCGCACTCTCGACCTGCCGCACGGGCCCGGCGTCGTGCGGCTGGAGCTCGCCGACCTGGCCGGTTCGGGGACGGCGTTCGTGCCGGCGACGTTCACCCTGACCGACCTGCGCGACACAGCCGCGGCGGTGGAGCGGGCCCGGCGCCTGCTCGACGCCGACTGCGACCCGCTCGCGGTGGGCACCCAGCTCGGCGCCGATGCCCTGCTCGGGCCGTTGGTCGCGGCGGCACCGGGCCTGCGGGTGCCGGGCTGTGTCGACGGCCCGGAGCTGGCGGCCCGGGCGATCGTCGGCCAGCAGGTCAGCGTCGCGGGCGCCGCCACCGTGCTGGGCCGGCTCGTCGCCGCACACGGCACGCCGATCGAGTCCGGCATCGAGGGCCTCACCCACGTCTTCCCCTCGCCCGAGCGGCTCGCCGGCGTCGATCCCGAGGAGCTGCCGATGCCGCGGGGTCGCGGCCGAGCGCTGGCGGGCCTCGCGGCCGCCGTGCTCGACGGCCGGGTGGCGCTGGACAGGGGCGCGGAACGCTCCGCCGTACGCGACGCGCTGATGGGACTGCCGGGCATCGGCCCGTGGACGGCCGACTACATCGCGCTGCGCGCGCTCGGCGACCCGGATGTCTTCCTGCCGACCGACGTGGGCCTGCGGCGGGCGCTCGCCCGGCTCGGGGCCGCGCCGGATCCCGACGGCTGGCGCCCCTGGCGGTCCTACGCGTCGGTCTCTTTGTGGAACTCCCTCGACCTGGAGGTCATGTGATGTGGACGGTGATCGACTCGCCGGTCGGCGCGCTGCGCCTGGTGGCGCGTGAGGACGCGATCGTGGCGATCGACTTCACTCCGTTCGGGTACGCCGACGGCCGCCCGCGCGGCGAGCGCGTCGACGACGACCCGCTGCTGCTGACCTGCGCAGCTCAGCTGCGGGAGTACTTCGCCGGCGAGCGGACCGAATTCGACCTGCCGCTCGCCCCGGAGGGGACGCCGTTCCAGCGGAGGGTGTGGCAGGAGCTGACCCGGATCGGCTACGGCCGGACCGCGTCGTACGGCGAGATCGCGGGGCGGTTGGGCCTGACCGGCCACGGTGCCCGCGCGGTCGGGCTGGCCAACGGCCGCAATCCGATCCCGGTGGTGATCCCGTGCCACCGCGTCGTCGGCGCCGACGGCTCGCTGACCGGCTATGCCGGTGGCATCGAGCGCAAGCAGCTGCTGCTCGACCTGGAGACCGACTCCCTCTTCTAAGAGTCGAGAAGGGGATCTTGCACCGCCGAATCGGGGATTTTTCACCCGCGAAAGGGCGGCAAGATCCCCGACTCGCGAGTGCGAAATCCCCTTTTCGCGGGGAGGGGTTACTCGGCGGCGCGGCGCAGCGACTCGGAGAGTCGCTCGGCGGCGGCGAGCACGGCCGGGGCGTGCATCCGACCGGGCTGGCGGGTCAGCCGCTCCAGCGGCCCGGAGACCGAGACCGCGGCGATGATCTTGCCGCCGGGGGAGCGGACCGGGGCGCTCACCGAGGCCACGCCGGCCTCGCGTTCGCCGATCGACTGCGCCCAGCCACGCCGGCGGATGCCGGAGAGGGCGGCCGCGGAGAACGCGGCGTTCTGCAGGCCGCGGTGCATTCGCTCGGGGTCCTCCCAGGCCAGCAGCACCTGGGCCGCGGAGCCGGCCCGCATGGTGAGCTGGGACCCGACCGGGATGGTGTCGCGCAGCCCGGAGGGTCGCTCGGCGGCGGCCACGCAGACGCGGAAGTCACCCTGCCGACGCCACAGCTGGGCGGACTCGCCGGTGATGTCGCGCAGCCGGGCCAGCACCGGCCCGGCGGTGGCGAGCAGCCGGTCCTCGCCGGCCGCGGCGGACAGCTCGGCCAGGCGCGGGCCGAGCACGAATCGGCCCTGCATGTCGCGGGCCACCAGCCGGTGGTGCTCCAGCGCTACCGCCAGGCGGTGCGCGGTCGGCCGGGCCAGGCCGGTGCCCGCGACCAGGCCGGCCAGCGTGGCCGGTCCGGACTCGAGGGCGGTCAGCACCAGGGCGGCCTTGTCCAGCACGCCCACTCCGCTTGAGGTGTCCATATAGCAAGACTAACGTCTCACAAACTGGAACCGCAAGCGCTCTCCGGCCTACCGTGTCGGAGTCGGTCGAGGACGACCGTCGTACAGGAGAAGCAGGGAGTTGTGATGGGCAGGACACTGTCGGAGAAGGTGTGGGACGAGCATGTCGTCCGGTCGACCCCGGGGGAGCCGGATCTCCTCTACATCGACCTCCACCTCATTCACGAGGTGACCAGCCCGCAGGCCTTCGACGGGCTCCGCCTGTCGGGCCGCAAGGTCCGCCGCCCCGACCTCACCCTGGCGACCGAGGACCACAACGTCCCGACCCTGGACTGGGACAAGCCGATCGCCGACCCGGTCAGCAAGACCCAGGTCGAGACGCTGCGCAAGAACGCCGCCGAGTTCGGCGTGCGCCTGCATCCGCTCGGTGACGAGAACCAGGGCATCGTGCACGTCGTCGGCCCGCAGCTGGGCCTGACCCAGCCCGGCATGACGATCGTGTGCGGCGACTCGCACACGTCTACCCACGGTGCGTTCGGCGCGATCGCGTTCGGCATCGGTACGTCGGAGGTCGAGCACGTGCTCGCCACTCAGACGCTGCCCCAGGCGAAGCCGAAGACGATGGCCGTCACCGTCAACGGCTCGCTGCCGGCCGGGGTCACCGCGAAGGACCTGATCCTGACGCTGATCTCCAAGACCGGCACCGGCGGTGGCCAGGGCTACATCGTGGAGTACCGCGGCCAGGCCATCCGGGAGCTCTCCATGGAGGCCCGGATGACGATCTGCAACATGTCGATCGAGTGGGGCGCCAAGGCGGGTCTGATCGCCCCCGACCAGACCACGTTCGACTACATCGAGGGCCGCCCGGAGGCGCCGAAGGGCGCCGAGTGGGATGCCGCCGTCGCCCACTGGAAGACCCTGGTCACCGACGAGGACGCGGTCTTCGACAAGGAGATCGTCCTCGACGCCGCCGAGGTCACCCCGTTCGTCACCTGGGGCACCAACCCGGGCCAGGGCGCCCCGCTGGGCGCGTCGATCCCCGACCCGGCCGACTTCGCCGACGAGCAGGACCGGGTCGCCGCGGAGAAGGCGCTGGCCTACATGGGCCTGGAGGCCGGCACGCCGCTGCGCGAGGTCAAGGTCGACACCGTCTTCATCGGCTCCTGCACCAACGGCCGAATCGAGGACCTGCGGCTGGCCGCCGAGACCATCAAGGGTCACAAGGTCGCCGACGGCACCCGGCTGCTCGTCGTACCCGGCTCGGTCAAGGTGCGCCAGCAGGCACAGGAGGAGGGTCTGGACAAGATCTTCATCGAGGCCGGTGCCGAGTGGCGCGGGGCGGGCTGCTCGATGTGTCTGGGCATGAACCCCGACACGCTGCAGCCGGGCGAGCGCTCCGCCTCCACCTCCAACCGCAACTTCGAGGGGCGCCAGGGCAAGGGCGGCCGCACCCACCTGGTCTCGGTGCCGGTAGCCGCCGCCACCGCCGTTCGCGGCACCCTCTCCGCCCCGGCCGACCTCGAGCCGGCCAACGCCTGATCAGGAGTACGACGATGGACAAGTTCACCACTCACACCGGCGTCGGCGTCCCGCTCAAGCGCAGCAACGTCGACACCGACCAGATCATCCCGGCCGTCTACCTCAAGCGGGTCACCCGGTCCGGCTTCGAGGACGGCCTGTTCGCCGCCTGGCGCGGTGACCCGGAGTTCGTGCTCAACCAGGACGCCTACCGGGCCGGCACCGTGCTGGTCGCCGGCCCCGACTTCGGCACCGGCTCCTCGCGTGAGCACGCCGTGTGGGCGCTGCAGAACTACGGCTTCAAGGTGGTCATCTCCAGCCGCTTCGGTGACATCTTCCGCGGCAACTCGGGCAAGGCCGGCCTGCTGACGGCCCTCGTCGACGAGAAGGTCGTCCAGAAGCTGTGGGATTACCTCGAGGACAACCCGGGCGGCCAGATCACCGTCGACTTGGAGGCGCAGACCGTCTCCACCGCCGACGGCTCGGTGACCGACTCGTTCGACATCGACGAGTACACCAAGTGGCGGCTGCTCAACGGCTTCGACGACATCAGCCTCACCCTGCGCCACGAGGCCGACATCGCCGCGTTCGAGAGCACCCGGCCGAGCTGGAAGCCGGCCACCCTCTGAGCCTCTGAGCCCTCCTGGGGACGCGGGGAGCCTTCGTCGTACGGCGAAGACTCCCCGCGTCTGTGTCCGGGCCCGTCCACTCGGCCTCGGCGCGCACGCCGTCGGTCAGGGACGCAAGGCTGATGACCTCCGTCACCAGCCGCCACGGAGTCGCGGAAACGCGATGCCCCGGGTGTCGGACCAGATCTGTGCGCAGGCACCGCTGGTCGTGTCGCAGCGGAAGAGCGGGCCGCCGTCCTCGTCGCCGGCGCTGACGAGGACGGCCTTCGCGGACTCGAACCCGATCGGGTCATAAACGTGCTGTGGCAGGTGGAGCGCGACCGCGCGTCCGGTGTGCAGGTCCAGCACCGAGGCCGTGCCGTCGTTGTCGAGCGTGAGGGCCGCCGAGCCGCCCGGTGACAGTCCGGCGAGGAGGGAGACGCCCTTGAGGACGCTGATGCCCGAGTCGCCGACCACGACCGACCCCTGCTTGATCGCGGCCGACGTCGTGGCGTCGAGCCGTCGCGGAGCGTGCCCCGGCAGCCATGCGTAGCCGTGCTGGGCATCGGAGTCGAAGTAGATGACGGTGCCGTCCCGCTCGATCCCGGCGATGTCCTCGGGAGCGATCATCGTGTCGCGTAGGTCGATGGTGCCCAGCACTCGATGCTGTGACACCGACCAGGCGGTCATCCGCAGCGTGGTCTGATGGCGCCAGCTCATCGCGACCGCCACCGCGCCGTCGGGGGAGAGGTACGGGGCATAGGAGGACTCGTGATTGGAGAGTCCGATCGAGGTCAAGGCCGGGATGGGCACCAGCCGGCCACCCTCCACCAGGCTCACGGTCGTCGTGTTGGCGCCGTTCGCCTTGGCTCCCAGCTCGGTCAGGCGCAGTGCCAGCACGGTCCCGCCGCTGGCAACGGCTCGGGTGAGATCGTTGCCGATCGACCGACCGTCCAGGTGGAGGACGCCGTCGCGGACGTAGGGGACCAGCGGCGCGGATGTCGGGACGCCCGCCGTCGGGTTGCCGGTCGGAGCAGCAGCGGAGGCGGCCGGCCCGTTCGTCGCCCACTGCCACGATCTCCATCCGGCGGGGAGCTTCTCGACCGTGGCGCAGCCGCCGGTGCTCACGTTGCAGCGGACCAGCTCGGCCTCCTGACTCGTGCCGACGACGCCGAGCACGTCGGTGTCGGACTCGAACCCGATCCAGCTGTGCAGCCGCGCGGGAAGCCTCGGCTCCACCTCCGCGCCGGTGGCCGTCGAGATGAGAGCGGGCGCATCCGGGCCCCGCGCATAGACGGCGCCGGAGGGAGACCACACGGTGCCGCTGCTGTCGTCGTTGCCGGGATCCGCGAACCGGGTCACGTCATGCCAGGTGTCGTCGTCGGCTTCGCCGAGGATCTCGTTGTCGACGAGCGGGCCGGCCGGCGTGACCGTGAACATCCCGTAGGGCTGGCTGGCGAACGGCTCGCCGAGCTGCGCAGGAGCGCCGGAGCTGGGATGCCACACCCAGTCGGTCTCCGGGCCGGCGAAGTCGGCGGGCTCCTGGGCCCAGTAGATCCGGTCCTGACCGTCGACCCCGAGTAGGCTGAGCGAGTTGCCGCCACCGGTCCAGTTCGAGAACGGCAGAGCAAGGTCGACGTGGTCGATCTCAGTGTCGTCGGTGGTGCGGTAGGCCGTGACCCGCGTGCTGTTCTGGGTGGGGTTGGTGACCACCGCGAGCAGACTGCCATCCGGGGAGAGCTCCATGGCCTGCCAGCCGGTCCAGGGTTGTGCGTCGGAGTGTGACGGGCCGACCGGCTTCAACCGGCCGTCGACCAGATGCGACCAGGACCAGGGATCCTTCTTCGAGGTGGTCACGTAGGTCGTGCCGCCGCGGCTGAGGATCCGGTTCCCGCCCGTCGGCATGGTCAGGCCGCCCGCGTGGAGTGTGCCGTGGTCGAGGTAGGCCAGTATGGGCGGCTGGCTCGCGGGGATGCTCGGCGACGGCGCCGAGGTGCGATGAGCCGGGACGGGGCGGTGGTGGCCGCCCTGGCCGACGAGTGCCACCGGGAGGCACACCGCCACGACCGCGGCGGCGGCGGCGACGGCGGTCCAGAGTGCGGCCCGGCGACGCCGTACCTCCCGAAGCGCCCGGCCGCGGGCGACCACGTCGTCCAGAGCGAGGTGCGGGGTGTCCGCGCCATCGGCGGTGGATTGGAAGAGATCGGCGAGATCGCGTGCGAGCTGGTCGGTCATGACGGCACCTCCTCGAGGCGGGTGCGGAGGGCGCGGAGCGCATCGTGGGCCTGCGACTTCACCGTGCCGACGGAGACGCCCAGCACACGTGCCGTCTCGGCTTCGGTGAGGTCTTCGTAGAACCGCAGCACCAACACGGCGCGCTGCCGTGGCGGGAGCATCAGCACGTTCGCCCACAGGTCCAGCCGCTGGCTCGGGTCGTCGGCGGGTGGTTCGGGTACGGCGAGAGGCAGCCGAGTGCGGCGCCGGGCGGCACGACGGCGGTCGCTGACGAACTCGTTCATCAGCATCCGGCGCACGTAGGCGTCGGGGGAGTCGGCCCGTCGCACCCGCGACCAGGCCGCGTACGCCTTGACCAGTGTCGCCTGGGCGAGGTCGTCGGCCTCGGCCTCGTCGCCGGTGAGCAGTAGGGCGGTGCGGAAGAGCACCGGCCAACGCGTGCCGGCGTACTCCTCGAACTCCATCGCACCACCTCTCGCCTCCATGACGTCACCCGAGCCTCGCAGGGTTGGGTCGTGTCGGCAGGAGATTCGGCGCTGTCGGGCTGTGGCGCATCTGACCGTGAAATCGGGAGCTCCCGCATGGTGCCCGGGCGTCGCTGTCTCTAGGGTGCAAGGAGAACGTCGGGCGACCCGGCTCGGCCTGTTGTCGCGAAAGGTTGATCGTGAAGAGGTCTCAGCTGATCGACGCGCTCGCTGCGCGATTCGAAGGGAACAAGAAGGCTGCCGCCGACGCGCTCGACGCGGTGATCGACACCATCACCCGCGAGGTCGCTCGCGGTGAGAAGGTCGTGATCAAGGGCTTCGGCACCTTCGAGAAGGTGCTGCCGAAGAAGGCGGCGGCCAAGAAGGGCACCAAGAAGCGCTCGTTCGTACCGCAGTTCAGCGCCGCCAAGGAGCTCAGCGGGGTGGTCTCCGGTGCCATCAAGCTGCCGAAGCTGCCCAAGGCGCCGGCGCGGAAGACGCCGAGCGCTGCCCCGGCGACGGCGACGACTCCGGCCGCCCCGACGACTCCGGCCGCCCCGGCGACTCCGGCCGAGAAGGCCGCGCCCGCCGCCTCGGGGAGCCCGGCGAAGAAGGCGACGCCGGCGACCACCTCCGCCAGCCCGGCCGAGAAGGCAGCGCCCGCTTCGGCCGGGAGCCCGGCGAAGAAGGCGACACCCGCCGCCTCCGGCGGTGCGGCCACGAAGGCGCCTGCGAAGAAGACCGCGGCTAAGAGGACCACTGCGACGACCGCGACGAAGAAGGCCGCGGCCAAGAAGGCCCCGGCCAAGAAGACTCCGGCCAAGAAGACGGCTACGACGACGGCGACGAGCAAGACCGCAACGAGCAAGACCGCAACGAGCAAGACCGCCGCGAAGAAGGCCCCGGCCAAGAAGACGGCCACGAGCAAGTCAGCCGCCACGAAGAAGGCGACACCGACCACCCCGGTTACGCCGCCGGCGGAGAGCACCCCGCCCTCCTCGGAGTCCTGAGCGACGGGCGGGCCGTCCACACCCGGGGTGGCCCGCCCGGCGTACGTTCTGGTTCATCGAGGTAGGCAGACCAACCGCCGCTTTCCGCGTGGAGTTCACCGGGGATGTGCCTGCTCGCCCTGCATACCTCGACGAACATGCAAGCCGCTCCACTCAGGCCAGCAGCCCCAGCTGCCCCGCGGCCAGGGTGGTGCGGGGGCCCAGTCCCAACGGGACCACGTCCCTCAGGTCGGCCAGGGTGTCCACGTCGTGTCGCAGCGAGACGAGCTCGCCCGGCACCGGCGTCGCGCCGGCGTCGGCGTGCAGCGCGGCCGAGTCGGGTCCGTAGCGCGGTGAGAAGTCGGTCGCGGCCGAGTAGAGCGTCGTGCCGGTGCCCGCGGCATCCGTCACGAACGCCGCGGGCGACCCGTTCACCGCCGCCAGCGCCGCCTCCAGGTCGGCCGGCCGCAGCGCGGGCAGGTCGCCGCACAGCGCGACCGGCCGGGCGCCCGGCCAGCGCCGTACCGCCTCGGCGGCGGCGAGCCGCAGGGAGCCGTTGAGGTCGTCGGTGACGCCGTCGGGGATCGCCGAGCAGCCCAGTCCTCCGACCGCTCGGGCGAACAGCGCGTCGTCGGTCACCACCAGCACCGCTGTCACCGAGGGTGTGGCGAGGCAGGCGGCGGCGGTGTCGAGCGCGAACGCCGTGGCCAGCGCGGTGCGGGCCCCGGGGGCGAGGTCGAGCCGGGACTTGCCGCGCGCGGGCGGCTTGACCGGGAGAAGTACGACGAAGGACATCGCGAAGAATCGTCGCAGGTACCGGTAGCCTCCTTCCTCGTGGGTAAGTACCGGAAGCTGCAGCAGAAGCGCGGCTGGGCCTGGTGGGTCGTCGTCCCGATCGTGAAGCCGGTCCTGCTGGCGACCACGACACACGAGTGGATCGGCGCGGAGAAGATCCCGGCGACCGGCGGCTGCATCCTGGCGCTCAACCACGTCTCGCACATCGACCCGCTCACCGCCGCCCACATCACCTGGGACTACGGCCGGCTCTCGCGTTACCTGGCCAAGTCGAGCCTGTTCAAGAACCGGCAGTTCGCCAGGTTCCTGCGCGCCGCGGGCCAGATCCCGGTCGACCGCGGGGCCGGCGCCGGCGCGTTCCAGGAGGCCGTCAAGGCGGTGAACGACGGCGAGCTGATCGTCGTCTACGTCGAGGGCTCCATCACCAAGGACCCCGACGGCTGGCCGATGGTCGGCAAGAGCGGTGCCGCCCGGATCGCGCTGGAGACCGGCGCACCGGTCATCCCGGTGGGGCAGTGGGGCGCGCAGAACCTGCTGCCGGCGTACTCCAAGAAGCCCAACCTCAAGGGCCGCACCAAGATCACCATGAAGGTCGGCGATCCGGTGCCGCTGGACGACCTGCGCGCCAAGGACCACGACGTCGCCACGGTCAAGGAGGCCACCGACCGGATCATGGCCGCCATCGTCGGCCTGGTCGAGGACATCCGCGGCGAGAAGGCGCCGGCCGAGCGCTTCGACCCGCGCGCGCACGGCATCAGCGGCACCGGGAACCCGAACAAGCGATGAGCAAGATCGCAGTCCTCGGAGCCGGCTCGTGGGGTACGGCGTTCTCGATCGTGCTCGCCGACGCGGGCAACGAGGTGACACTGTGGGCCCGTCGCGAGGAGGTCGCGGCCGGGATCAACGAGACCCGCACCAACGCCGAGTACCACCCGCAGGTGCGCCTGCCGGACGCGATCTCGGCCACGCACGACATCGAGAAGGCGGCGTACGGCGCCGAGGTCGTGGTGCTCGCCACCCCCTCCCAGGCACTGCGCGGCAACCTGACCCAGTGGGTCCCACACCTGCCCTCGGACGCGGTGCTGGTCTCGCTGATGAAGGGCGTCGAGCTCGGCACGCTCAACCGGATGAGCGAGGTGATCGCGCAGGAGACCGGCGCCGGGCCGGAGCGGATCGCCGTGGTCAGCGGCCCGAACCTCTCTCCGGAGATCGCTCGCCGCGAGCCGGCCGCGGCCGTGGTGGCCTGCGCCGACGAGACCGTCGCCACCCGGCTGCAGGGGCTGATCCACACCCCGGCGTTCCGGCCCTACACCTCCACCGACGTGATCGGCTGCGAGCTGGGCGGCGCGTACAAGAACGTCGTCGCGATCGCGGTCGGGATGGCCGTCGGGCTGGGCTTCGGGGACAACTCGACCGCCTCGGTGATCACCCGCGGGCTGGCCGAGACCGCCCGCCTGGCGATCAAGATGGGCGCCGACCCGATGACGCTGATGGGACTGGCCGGCCTGGGCGACCTGGTCGCCACCTGCTCCTCACCGCTCTCGCGTAACCGCACGTTCGGCGAGAAGCTCGGCCGCGGGCTGAGCGTCGAGGAGATCACCGGCGGCACCCACCAGGTGGCCGAGGGCGCCAAGTCGTGCCACTCGCTGCGTGAGCTCGCCGCCAGCCACGGGGTGGACGCCCCGCTGGCGCAGTACGTCGACGAGGTCGTGGCGGGTCGGATGACCGTCACCGACACCATGGACGCGATGCTGGGCCGGCCCACCAAGGCCGAGCGCGCCTGAGCCGGACGGCCACCCGCCGCGGCTCAAACTGTCACCGTGACAGTTTGCGCCGCGGGTGACACTTCCGAAGTGTCACCCGCACCGCAAAGTGTCACGGTGACACTTTGGATGGGGGATCAGAGCCGGTCGAGTGCGGCGCGCAGGTCGGACCAAAGGTCCTCGACGTCTTCGATGCCCACGCTGAGCCGGATCAGCCCCTCGGGTACGTCGGAGGACTCGCCCTTCCACCGCCGGCGTCGCTCGAACGTCGACTCCACCCCACCCAGCGACGTGGCGTGCACCCAGATCGAGGTGTCATGGGTGACCAGGTCGGCCGCCTCGGCCGAGGCCAGCACGATCGCCAGCATGGCGCCGAAGCCGGGGTAGCGGACTTCGGTCACGGCCGGGTGGGACGCCAGTCGGGAGGCCAGCGTGGCGGCGTTTCCGGCGGCCCGCTCGACCCGCAGCGCCAGGGTGCGCAGGCCGCGCAGGGCCAGCCAGGCCTCGAACGGCCCGGGGATCGCGCCGATCAGGTCGCGTCGACCCTTGAGCACGTCCCACAGCGTGTCGTCGCGGACCACCACGGCGCCCATCACCACGTCGGAGTGCCCGGCGAGGTACTTGGTCGCGGAGTGCACCACGATGTCGGCGCCGAGGGTCAGCGGCTGCTGCAGCAGGGGAGTGGCGAACGTGTTGTCCACGACCACCCGTGCCCCGACCTGGTGTGCGGCGTCGATCAGCGCCGGCAGATCCGCCAGCGCCATCCCCGGGTTGGTCGGCGACTCGATCCACAGCAGTGCGACGTCCTCGTCCAGGGCCGCGACCACCGCGGCGGTGTCGGCGATGTCGACCAGCCGGGTGGTCAGCCGGCCGCGGGCCTCCAGGTCGCCGAGCTGACCAATGGTGCCCAGGTAGGACTGGCCGGCCACCACCACCGAGTCGCTGACCAGGTCCAGCACGGTGGCCACGGCCGCCAGCCCGCTGCCGAACGCCAGCGCGCGGCCACCCTCCAGCGCCCCGAGCGTCTCCTCGAACGCCGCCCAGGCGTCGTTGGCGTAGCGGCCGTACTCCTTGGCGCCGCCCGCGACGTACGTCGAGGCCATCGTGATGGGGACGTTCAGCGGCTGGTCGGGCTCGTGCGACGGTCGGCCGGCATGGACGGCGAGAGTGGCGGGGCGCAGGTCGGAGAGGTCGTGGTCGGACACACCCCGAGCGTAGGGCCTGGGAGCCGGCCCCGGCATCGTGCCCCGGATAGGGTGGCGGCCGTGAGGAGCCCCCTGACGTGAACGTGGTGTACGCCGTCGTCGTCAGCCTGCTGACCCTGGTCTCCTACCTGCGCTGGCTGCGGGTCGCGCAGCGTGAGCACCTCCGGCCGGGCCGGTTGCTCGCGCTGGAGGGCGAGTGGGTCCGGGCCCGGCCCGTCGAGGGCTGGCTGCTCGGGCTGGTGGTCCTGGTCTGCCTGGCGTCGTTCTGGCTGCCGTGGGGCGGCGTGGTCGGCGCCCTGCTGTGGCTGTCGTGGCCGGTGGGCGAGCCGTTCGGCGGCGGCCGGATCGAGCCGACCGGCGGGATCAAGCGCGTCGCCGCGATCGTGGTCGCGCTGCACGTCGTGCTCACCGTGGTCCTCACCCTGGTCCCCTCGCACGCCTACGTGGTGCTGCCGATCGCCGCCGTACCCCTGGTGGAGTTCGCGCTGCTCCTCGCTCGGACTCCCCAGCCGGACGCCCATACGGACGCCCGGCCGGACGCCCATACGGAAGAGGCACAGGCATGATCCCGCTGACCCTGGCCGAGATCGCGGACGTGACCGACGGTCGAGTGGAGGGCGACCCCGCAACGACGGTCGACGGCCCGGTCGTGATCGACGGCCGGGAGGAGGCGCCGGGCGGGCTGTTCGTGGCGTTCGTGGGGGAGCGGACCGACGGCCACCTCCACGTCGCCCAGGCCGCCGCCAACGGCGCCGTCGCGGTGCTGGGCAGCCGCCCGACCGAGCTGCCGACGGTGATCGTCGACGACGTCCAGCGGGCCCTCCAGCGGCTCGCTGCCCACGTGGTGGCGCTGCTGCACGGCACCGGCGCGCTGACGGTCGTGGGCATCACCGGCTCGCAGGGCAAGACGTCGACCAAGGACCTGCTCAGCGCGGTGCTGGCGGATCAGGCGCCGACGGTCGCCACCCGCGGGTCGTACAACAACGAGATCGGGATGCCGCTCACCGCGCTGCGGGCCACGCCCGAGACGCGCTACCTCGTACTCGAGATGGGCGCGCGCGGGATCGGCCACATCGCCGAGCTGGCGGCGCTGGTCGAGCCCGACATCGGGGTGGTGCTCAACGTCGGCGAGGCCCACCTCGGCGAGTTCGGGTCGCGGGAGGCGATCGCGGTCGCCAAGGGCGAGCTCGTCGAGGCCGCGCGTGGCACCGCCGTCCTCAACGCCGACGACCCGCGGGTCGCGGCGATGGCCGCCCGGACCAGCGCCAGGATCGTGACGTTCGGGAGCCGGCAGCCGGCCGACGTCCGGGTGGAGGGGCTGACGCTGGACGGGCTGGGCCGGCCCTCGTTCGTCCTGGTCACGCCGGCGGGCTCGGTGCCGATCACGCTCCAGCTACTCGGCGCCCACCAGGCGACGAACGCGGCCGCCGCGGCCGCCGCCGCCCTCGCCGCCGGCCTGGAGCCGGCCCGGATCGCCGAGGCGCTGAACGCCGTCACCAGCCTGTCGAAGTGGCGGATGGAGCTGCACGAGCTGCCCAGCGGCGTGACGGTGCTCAACGACGCCTACAACGCCAACCCGGACTCGATGCGGGCCGCACTGGACACGCTGGCCACGATCGGCGCCGGCGGCGCCCGCACCATCGCCGTGCTCGGCGAGATGAAGGAGCTCGGCGAGACGGCTGCGGAAGCGCACCGCTCGATCGGCGCCTACGCCGCCGAGCGTGGCATCGACCGGATCGTCGTCGTCGGCCAGGCGGCTCGGGCGATCGCGGAGGGCGCCGGCGAGAGCACCTTCGTGCCCGACAACGACGCCGCGCTGGCCTGGCTGCGCGACCAGCTGGCACCGGGCGACGTGGTGTTGGTCAAGGCGTCCAACGGGGCGCGCCTGTTCGAGGTGGCGGAGGCCCTTGGCTAGGGTCGGGCATCATGGCCGACGCTGACCCGACCCCCGCCGAGCCCACCCGCAAGATCCGCGTCGCACTGCTCTTCGGCGGCCGCTCCGGCGAGCACGCCATCTCCGCCGCCACCGCGGCCGGCGTGATGAAGGCGATCGACCGGGAGAAGTACGACGTACTCCCCGTCGGGATCACCCGTGAGGGTCAGTGGGTGCTGGCCGGAGGCGACGCCAGCCGCTACGAGCTGAGCGCCGACCACCTGCCCGAGGTCACCAGCGAGACCGGGACGGCGGTCGCCGGGCTGGGCGAGATCGGCCACGTGGACGTGGTCTTCCCGCTGCTGCATGGGCCGTTCGGCGAGGACGGCACCATCCAGGGACTGCTGGAGCTGGCCGACGTGCGCTACGTCGGCTGCGGCGTACTCGCTTCCGCGGTGGGCATGGACAAGCACTACATGAAGCTCGTCTTCGCCGGTCACGGCCTGCCGGTCGGCCCCTACGTCGTGGTGCAGCCGCGGGAGTGGGAGCAGCGCCAGGCCGAGGTGGTCAAGCGGGTCAGCGACCAGCTCGCCTTCCCGGTCTTCGTCAAGCCCGCGCGGGCCGGCTCCTCGCTCGGGGTCACTCGTGTCGACGACGTCTCCGGCCTGGCCGAGGCGATCGAGGCGGCCCGTTTCCACGACCCGAAGGTGCTGGTCGAGCAGGGCATCGCGGGTCGCGAGATCGAGTGCGCCGTGCTCGGTGGCCGCGGCGGCGCCGCGCCGCGGGCGTCGGTGCCCGGCGAGATCGTGGTCGACCACGACGCGGCCGACTTCTACGACTTCGAGGCCAAGTACCTCTCCGCCTCCCAGGCCCGCACCGACGCGCCCGCCGACCTGCCCGACGAGGTCGCCGAGCGGATCCGCGACCTGGCGGTGCGGGCGTTCGAGGCGATCGGCGGGGAGGGGCTCTCCCGGGTCGACGTGTTCGTCACGCCGCACGGTGAGGTGGTGCTCAACGAGATCAACACGATGCCCGGGTTCACCCCGATCTCGATGTACCCCAAGATGTGGGAGGCGACCGGGCTGTCCTACGCCGAGCTGATCGACGAGCTCATCCAGCTCGCGCTGGAGCGGCCGACGGGGCTGCGCTGATGAGCACGCCTCGGTACGACGTCCGCCGGGTCCGGGCCGAGGACTGGCCGCAGGTGCGCGCGTCCCGGCTGGAGGCACTCCGCGACCCGGTCGCCCCTCTGGCGTTCCTCGAGACCTACGAGGCGGCGCTGGCCCGTCCGGACGTCGAGTGGCAGGAGCGCGCCGCCAGGTCCGCCACCGGCGACGACGTCGCCCAGTTCGTCGCGATCGCGGCGAAGCGATGGGTGGCGACCGTGACCGGCCTGCGGGAGCGGCCCGGAGCCGACGACGTCGTCGGCGAGGCGGTCGAGCGCGACCAGGTCCACGTGGTCGGCGTCTGGGTGCACCCCGACCACCGCGGGGCCGGGCTGCTGGCTCGTCTCGTCGACCGGGTCGAGGAGTGGGCGCGCGGGTGCGGTGTCGATCGGCTGCGACTGCTCGTGCACACCGACAACGGCCGCGCCCGGTCGGCGTACGCCAAGATCGGCTTCGTGCCGACCGGGCGGAGGGTGCCGCTGGAGGCCGGCGAGGAAGTGGAGATGGAGCGCCGGCTCGGCTGAGCCGCCCCGTCAGGCCCGCGCGAGCGCGCGTCGCAGCAGGGTGTCCGCGACCTCGCCCAGGGTGGTGCCCGACGCCGTACAGGCGTAGGGGAAGACCGAGGTCTCGGTCGTGCCCGGGATGATCGCCGTCTCCAGCAGCACGAAGGAGCCGTCCGCGGAGACGATGAAGTCGCTGCGGGACAGGTCGCGCAGGCCGAGCACCTGGTGGGCCCGGCAGGCGACCTCGCCGAGCCGGTCGAGCAGGTCCTCGGACAGGTCCGGCTTGGCCAGGCCGACGAACTCGGCGGTGTAGCGCGCGGCGAAGTCGAACTCGTGGCCCTTGGTGAAGTCGATCGCGATCGGGGTCAGCGGCCGCAGGCCCTCGTCGGACTCCAGCACGACCACCGAGACGTCGATGCCCTTGTGGAACTTCTCGATCAGGGCGTCCTCGCAGTAGGCGTAGGTCTCCACCAGCGCCGAGGGCAGGGCGGCCAGGCCGTCCACGCCGGTGACCCCGAGCGCGGAGCCGCCGCGGGTGGGCTTGACCACGACCCGCTCGCCCAGCCGCTCCAGCACGTGCTCCATCAGTGCGCTGGCGCCGATGTCGCGGAACGTCTGGGCCGACAGCCCCACGCTCTGCGGCACCGGGATGTCCGCGCGGCGCAGCAGCTCGCGGGCGGTGCCCTTGTCGAAGGCGACCCGGCAGGCTCGGGCGGTGCTGCCGACGTAGGGCAGGCCGATCAGCTCCAGCAGCGTCTGGATCTCGCCGTCCTCGCCGAACTGCCCGTGCAGCGCCGGCATCGCGACGACCGCCTTGTCCCGCTCCAGGTTGTGCAGCAGGTTGCGGTCGAAGTCGTACGACGCCACGTCGACCCCGGCCGCGCGCAGCTCGCGCACCAGGTTGCGACCGCTGGCGAGTGAGACGTCGCGCTCGTGGCTGAGACCGCCGGCGATGACGGCGACGAGACCCTGGCTCATGTCAGATGTGCACCACGGGGCAGGTCAGCGTGCGGGTGATGCCCTCGAGGGTCTGGATCTTGGCGACAACCATCTTGCCGAGCTCGTCGACGTTGCGGGCCTCGGCCCGCACGATCACGTCGTAGGGCCCGGTCACGTCCTCGGCCTGGGTGACGCCCTTGACCTGGGCGATCAGGCCGGCGACCTCCGCGGCCTTGCCGACATCGGTCTGGATCAGGATGTAGGCCTGCACGACCATGGGGGCTCCTTCCAACGGCTTGCCTCGGTCCAGCGGCTCGCCGGTCCGCCGTTCAACCTATACCGAGCGGTAGAGGTGTCCATAGGCGGCGGCTGTGCGTGGACGGTGGGTGCGGTGTTTGGATGAACCCATGACCGGTGACCAGACGCTGGCCGACGTCGGCGAGTTCGGGCTGATCTCTGCGCTCGTCGAGCACTTTCCGCAGGGCGAGCACGTGCTCGTCGGCCCGGGCGACGACGCCGCCCTGCTGCGGATCAAGCAGGGCCATGTCGTCGTCTCCACCGACCTGCTGGTCGAGGGCCGGCACTTCCGGCGCGACTGGGTCGGCGGGTACGACGTCGGTCGCCGTGCCGCCGCCCAGAACCTCTCCGACGTCAACGCGATGGGCGGTGTCGCGCACTCGCTCACCGTGGGCCTGGCGGCGCCGGCCGAGCTGCCGGTCGCCTGGGCGCTGGACTTCGCCCGGGGCTTCGCCGAGGAGTGCGCACTGGTCGGAGCCTCGGTCGTCGGCGGCGACCTGACCCGGGCGAGCGAGATCGTCATCGCCGTCACCGTGATCGGCGCGGTGCGGCAGGCGCCGGTGCTGCGGTCGGGGGCGCGGCCGGGCGACGTGCTCGCGATCGCCGGGCGACAGGGCTGGTCCGCCGGCGGCCTGGCGGTGCTGGGCCGCGGCTTCCGCTCGCCGCGGGTGCTGGTCGAGGCCTACCGCCGGCCCGAGCCGCCGTACGCCGCGGGCCCGCTGGCGGCCGCTGCCGGGGCGACGGCCATGATCGACGTCTCCGACGGGCTGCTCGCCGAGGCGGGTCACCTGGCGGCCGACTCCGGCGTGGCCATCGACGTACACACCGGTGAGCTGGAGGTGCCCGAGCCGTTGCACGCCGTCGCCGCCGCCACCGGCGCCGACCCGATCAGCTTCGTGCTCGGCGGTGGCGAGGACCACGCGCTGCTGGCGACGTTCCCGGCCGGCACGACGCTTCCGGAGGGCTTCCGCGCGATCGGCGCCGTCGCCGAGGGGTCGGGTGTGACAGTCGACGGGCTGGCCTACGACGGGCCGACGGGCTGGTCGCACTTCTGACGGTTCCCCGAGCCCGCCCTGCATACCTCGACGCATACCTCGACCAAGCGGCAGATACCTGACCAACCAACGACGAAGGCCGCCGCCCGGACGGGCGACGGCCAACGTGTGAGTCAGCGTGGGGTCAGCGCGAGACCTTGCCGGCCTTGAGGCAGCCGGTGCAGACGTTGAGGCGCTTGGGGGTGCCGTTGACGACCGCGCGCACGCGCTGGATGTTGGGGTCGAAGCGGCGCTTCGTGATCTTGCGGGACCACGGCCGGTTGTTGCCGAAGCCCGGCTTCTTGGCGCAGATGTCACAGACGGCAGCCACCGTGAACTCCTGAATGATCGTTGTCTAGGTCTCGAACGTCGCCAGCGCGCTGCGCCAGGCAACCGAACGAGCGTATCCGATGGCCGCCCTCCGGCGGAAATCGTGGTGGCCGCACTACTGTGTGGCCCACCCGAGAATACCTGGCGAGGGGGCACGTGACCGACATGGAGGCGCTCGACCTGGCGGTGGTACGGCGGTTCGCCGACCTCGCCGTGGACGCGCTGGCCGGTCATCGTGAGGAGATCGACGCGCTCAACGTCTACCCGGTGCCCGACGGCGACACCGGCACCAACCTCTACCTGACCGTGGTGGCCGGGCGCGACGCGATCGAGGAGGCGCAGCCGGTCGACGGCCGGGCGGCGGTGCTCGCCTTCGCCCGCGGCGCGCTGGTCGGTGCCCGGGGCAACTCCGGGGTGATCCTGGCCGAGATGCTCGCCACCGCGATGCGCCGGCTGGCCCGGGCCGGCGTCGACGAGCGCCGTGCCGCGGTGCTGGCCGAGGCGCTGGTCGAGGCGAGCGCCGCGTCGTACGCCGCGGTCGGCACGCCGGTCGAGGGCACCATGCTGACGGTGTGCCGGGCGGCCGCGGAGGCGGCGGATCGGCAGGCCGCCGACGAGCGTGCCCGGTCGCGCGACGTGCTGGCGGCCGCGGCGCAGGCGGCCCGCGAGGCGTTGGACGCGACGCCCGGCCAGCTCGACCGGCTGGCCGAGGCGGGCGTGGTCGACGCCGGCGGCCGCGGCGTGAGCGTGCTGTTCGACGCGGTCGAGACCGCGCTGACCGGCCGGCGCCAGGCCGAGGCGGCGGTCCGGGCCGCGCCCCGGCAGCAGCCGCACGCCGACCTGACCGAGGACGGCCCGTCGTACGAGGTGATGTACCTGCTCGACGCCGACGAGGACACCACCGAGGAGAGCATCGCCGGGCTGCGCGAGAGGCTCGCCGGCCTGGGCGACTCGCTGGTCATGGTCGGCGACGACGGCCTGTGGAACGTCCACGTCCATGTCGACGACGTCGGCGCCGCGATCGAGGCCGGCATCGCCGCGGGCCGGCCCCGCCGGATCCGGGTCACCCACTTCGTCGAGCAGGACCGGCAGCACGCCGACCGGCGTGAGGCGGCCGGCCGGGCCGTGGTCGCGGTCGCCGCCGGGCCCGGGCTGAGCGAGCTGTTCGGCCAGGCCGGCGCGGTCGTGGTCGAGGGCCGCCCGGTGACCCGTCAGCTGGTCGAGGCGATCGTCGGCACCGGCGCGGCCGAGGTGATCGTGCTGCCCAACGACCACGCCAGCCTGCGCGCGGCCGAGGCGGCCGCGCGCGCCGCCGAGCAGGACGCCGGCATCCGGGTCGCCGTCATCCCCAGTGTCGCCCAGGTCCAGGGCCTGGCCGCGCTGGCGGTGCACGAGCCGGCCGCGCCGTTCGACCGCGACGTCCTGGAGATGACCGCCACCGCCCGGCACGCGCGGCACGGCGCCGTCACCATCGCCGACCGGCGCGCCCTCACCCTCGCCGGCCCGTGCGAGCCCGGCGACGTGCTCGGCGTCATCGACGGCGACTTCGTCCGGGTCGGGGACGACGTGGAGCGGGTCGCCCTCGACGTCCTCGCCCGGCTCGTCGGCGGTGGCGGTGAGATGGTGACGCTGGTCAGCGGGCACGACGACGCCGACGGCGCCCTCGCCGCCGCGGCGGCCGCCTGGGTCGAGCAGCACCACCCGACCATCGACGTGGTCACCTACACCGGCGGGCAGGTGCGCTACCCGCTGCTGGTGGCGGTCGAGTGATCACCCTCGACTCGCCGATCGAGACGGTGCTCGGCGACACCAAGAAGACCGAGAAGGTGATCGCCGGGCTCGGCCTGCGCACCGTCGGCGACCTGCTGCACCACTTTCCCCGCCGCTACCTCAACACCGCCAACCTCAGCGCCGTGCCGCAACTGCACGAGGGCGAGATGCTGACGGTGCTGGGCGAGGTGGTCAGCAGCCGGGTGGCGACCTACCGGGACCGGCGCACCGGCCGGCCGGCGTACCGGGTGGAGACGGTGCTGCAGACCGACGGTCCGCGGCTGTCGATGACGTTCTTCGCCAAGCGGCAGCACATCGCGGAGTGGAACGCCCGCCGACTCGCGCCCGGCACCCGCGGCGTCTTCCTCGGCAAGGCCGGCAGCTTCCGCGGGCAGTGGCAGCTGACCAACCCGCAGATGGTCCTTTTCGGCGACCCCGCCGAGGCCGAGACCAGCGAGGACGCCGTCACCATCGAGGCGCTGACGGCGCTCTTCCCGATCTATCCGCTCACCGCGGGCGTGCTGTCGTGGGACCTGCAGCGCGCGGTCCGGTTCGCCCGCGAGGTGGTCACCGGCATCGAGGACCCGATCCCGGCCGACCTGCGGGAGCGGTACGGCGTCGTCGACCTGCGCACCGCGTTCGACTGGATCCACCAGCCCGAGGACATCGAGCAGGTCCGGGCGGCCCAGCGCCGGTTCCGCTTCGGTGAGGCGCTGAACCTCCAGCTCGTCCTCGGCCGTCGCCGCCGCGCGCTGGCCGCCCAGGGCGCGCAGGCGCGCACCGGCGGGGGCGACCTGCTCGCCCGCTTCGACGCAGCCCTGCCGTTCGCGCTCACCGCGGGACAGCGACAGGTGGGAGAGGAGATCGAGCACGACCTGGCCCAGCCGCACCCGATGAACCGACTGCTGCAGGGCGAGGTCGGCTCCGGCAAGACCCTGGTCGCGCTGCGCGCGATGCTGCGGGTGGTCGACTCCGGCGGCCAGGCCGCGCTGCTGGCGCCGACCGAGGTGCTCGCCCAGCAGCACTTCCGCTCCATCACCGCGATGCTGGGCGAGCTGGGCGGCGGCGGTCTCCTCGGCGGTGGCACGACGGTCGAGCTGCTCACCGGCTCGATGACCAAGGCGCAGCGCAAGGAGCCGCTGACCCGGATCGCGATCGGCGAGTCCGGGATCGTGATCGGCACTCACGCGCTGCTGACCGACCAGGTGATCTTCGACGACCTCGGCCTGGTCGTGGTCGACGAGCAGCACCGCTTCGGCGTCGAGCAGCGCGCCGCCCTGACCGACAAAGCCGGCACGCCGCCGCACGTGCTGGTGATGACCGCCACCCCGATCCCACGCACGGTGGCGATGACCGTCTTCGGTGACCTCGAGGTCTCCACGCTCACCGAGCTGCCCGCCGGCCGCGCGCCGATCCAGACCAACCTGGTGCCGCTGGCCGAGCGGCCGGGCTGGCTCGACCGGGTCTGGGAGCGGCTGCGCGAGGAGGTCGGGAAGGGCCACCAGGCCTACGTGGTGGCGCCGCGGATCAGCGGCGACGATGCCGAGCAGGGCGAGAGCGACGCGCTGGACCTGGATGAGGACGGCAATCTCGTCAAGGCACAGCCCGGTCAGCTGACCAGCGTCGTCGACCTGGCGCAGCAGCTGTCCGAGGGGCCGTTGTCGGGGCTGCGGGTCGCCGTCCTGCACGGGCGGCTGGCGCCGGAGGAGAAGGACCGCGCCATGCGCGCCTTCGCCGCCGGTGAGGTCGACGTGCTGGTCTCCACGACCGTGATCGAGGTGGGCGTGGACGTGGCCAACGCCACCGCGATGGTGATCGTCGACGCGGACAGGTTCGGCGTCTCCCAGCTGCACCAGCTGCGCGGTCGGGTCGGCCGTGGTGGCCTGCCGGGGCTGTGCCTGCTGGTCTCCCACGCCGAGCCCGGTACGCCGGCCCGCGAGCGGCTGGAGGCGGTCGCCGCCACCACCGACGGCTTCAAGCTCTCCCGGGTCGACCTGGAGCAGCGGCGCGAGGGCGACGTGCTGGGCGCCTCCCAGTCGGGCTACCGGTCGAGCCTGGAGAACCTACGGGTGCTGCGCGACGAGGAGACCATCCTGCAGGCGCGTGCGGCGGCCACCGCGCTTCTGGACGATGATGTGGACCTGCACCAGGCGCCGGCGCTCGCCCGAGCGGTGGCGGAGATCGAGAGGTCGGCGGCAGCCGAGTACATGGAGAAGTCGTGACGCGGATCATCGGGGGTACCGCGGGCGGACGTCGCCTGAGCACGCCACGAGGAGCACAGACCAGACCGACCAGCGACCGGGTGCGGGAGGCGTTGTTCTCCGCCATCGAGTCGTGGTGCGGATCGCTGCAGGGGCTCCGGTTCCTGGACCTCTACGCCGGCAGCGGCGCCGTCGGCCTGGAGGCCTGGTCGCGGGGCGCCGGCGTGGTCACCCTGGTCGAGCAGGACCGGCGGACGGCGGCGCTGATCACGAGCAATGCCCGGGCGCTCGGCTTCGCCCGGGCCAACGTGCTGACCGCCTCGGTCGCGGCGACGCTGACCAAGCCGCCGGCCGCGCCGTACGACCTCGTCTTCCTCGACCCGCCCTACCCGCTGGCGGAGGAGCCGCTCGCCGAGGACCTGGAGTCACTGGTGGCGCACGAGTGGCTGGTGCCCGGCGCGCTGGTCGTCGTGGAGCGGTCCGCGCGCAGCCCGGAGCCGACCTGGCCGCCGGGCTTCGAGGACGTGCGCGGTCGCCGGTACGGCGAGACGACCCTTTGGTACGGTCACGCCGGGTCCTGACCGCCATCTGGAGGAGCTCGCATGCGTCGCGCCGTCTGTCCGGGATCGTTCGACCCGGTGACCAACGGTCACATCGACATCTTCCAGCGCGCGTCGCGCCTCTTCGACGAGGTCGTGGTGGCGGTGGGCGTCAACGTCTCCAAGAGCCGGCTCTTCTCCGCCGAGGAGCGGCTGGAGCTGCTGCGCGAGGCCACCGCCGACCTGCCGAACGTGCGGGTGGACGGCTTCACCGGGCTGATCGTGGAGTTCTGCAGGGACGTCGACGCGGTCGCGATCGTCAAGGGCATCCGGGGCGCGACCGACTACGAGTACGAGCTGCCGATGGCGCAGATGAACGTCCACCTCACTGGGATCGAGACGGTCTTCCTGCCGGGTGCGACCGGCAACGTGTTCGTCTCCTCCAGCCTGGTCAAGGAGGTCGCGGCCTTCGGCGGCGACATCGCGGCGTTCGTGCCGCCGTACGTGCTCGACGCGCTGGAGCGGAAGCTGGCTGCGCGTCAGTAGGCTTGCGGGCGTGAGCAGCCTCGACCCGCGCGCGCCCTTCGTCCTCGACACCCGCGACCTCGGTCGCCGAGCGGGTGGCCAGCGCGAGATCACCCGCACCGTCCCGGCGCCCGCCGACCTCGGCATCGAGGTGCTGGGCGTGCCCGAGGGCGCGCCGGTGGATCTCGACGTCCGCCTGGAGGCGGTGATGGAGGGGGTCCTGGTCACCGGCAGCGCGCACGCCGAGCTGGCCGGGGAGTGCGTGCGCTGCCTGGACCCGATCCGCGACGAGGTCGACGTCGCCTTCCAGGAGCTCTACCTCTACGACGCGCCCGAGGCCGGCGACGACGACGCCGACGAGGTCAGCGTGGTCCAGGACGACCTGATCGACCTCGAGCCGGTGATCCGTGACGCCCTGGTGCTGGAGCTGCCGTTCCAGCCGCTGTGCTCCGACGACTGCCCGGGGCTGTGCCCCGAGTGCGGCGCCTCGCTCAAGGAGGATCCGGGCCACAGCCATGAGGCGCCGATCGACCCGCGCTGGGCCGGCCTGGCCTCGCTGCGGGGCGACGCCGCCGAGGGCGAGGACTGAACCGCCCGATTGGAGCGATGACCCGCCGGCGGTTTAGACTTCTGCGGTTGCCTTTCCCGGTCTCGGGGAGGGCTCACGGATTTCACGAGGAGAGAACAGTGGCTGTCCCGAAGCGGAAGATGTCGCGCAGCAACACCCGCCACCGCCGTTCGGCCTGGAAGGCCGTGGCGCCGACGCTGGTGACCTGCGCGAACCCCGCCTGCGGTGCCAAGCACCTCCCGCACCGGGCGTGCGGCGAGTGCGGTCAGTACGGCGCTCGCGCCGACCGCCGTCAGGTTCTCTGACGCAGGCTCACGGGACCGGGCCGGTCTCCTGACCAACTACGCCGAGCTGCGGTCAGCGCTCGGGGACCCCGAACTGGACCCCGAGCTGCTGGAGCGCGCCCTCACGCATCGCTCCTACGCCTACGAGAACGGTGGCATCCCCACCAACGAACGACTCGAGTTCCTCGGTGACGCCGTGCTCGGCGTCATCGTGACCGAGACGCTCTATCTCAAGCACCCGGATCTGTCCGAGGGCCGGCTGGCGAAGCTGCGCGCGGCCGTGGTCAACGCCCGCGCCCTGGCCGGCGTCGGCCGTGCGATCGGGCTCGGGCAGCACATCAAGCTGGGCCGCGGCGAGGAGGCCACCGGCGGCCGGGACAAGTCCTCGATCGTCTCCGACACCGTCGAGGCGGTCATCGGGGCGATCCACCTCAGCGGCGGCATCGAGGTCTCCAGCCAGGTGGTGCACCGGCTGTTCGACCCGCTCATCGAGGCGGCCTCGGCCCTCGGCGCGGGCCTGGACTGGAAGACCTCGCTGCAGGAGATCACCGCCGAGAAGGGCCTCGGCGTGCCCGACTACGTCATCACCGACGAGGGCCCCGACCACATGAAGACGTTCACCGCCAAGGTGCGCGTCGGCGACCGGCTCTACGGCAACGGCGTGGGGCGGTCGAAGAAGGAGGCCGAGCAGGCCGCGGCCGAGACGGCGTACCTCGAGCTGACCGCCACCCCTGCGGACTAGTGCCCGAGCTGCCCGAGGTCGAGGTCGTCCGTGCCGGCCTCGAGCGCCATGTCGTGGGGCACACCATCCGTGCCGTCGAGGTCCTCCACCCCCGCCCGGTACGGCGACACGCCGCCGGGCCGGTCGACTTCGCCGCCGCGCTGCGCGGCCGCACGCTGGTCGCGGCCCGCCGCCGGGGCAAGTACCTGTGGCTGCCGCTGGACAACGGCGACGCCCTGATGGCCCATCTCGGGATGAGCGGCCAGCTGCTCGTCCAGCCCGTCGACGCGCCGGACGAGCGGCATCTGCGGGTGCGCTTCCACCTCGCCGATCGAGGCCTCGAGGCCCGTGAGCTGCGCTTCGTCGACCAGCGGATGTTCGGCGGCCTGTCGATCAGCGCCGGGGGAGCCGAGCTGCCGGCGGAGATCGCCCACATCGCCCGCGACCCGATCGACCCGCTCTTCGACGACGCCCTCTTCATCGCGCGGGTGCGCCGCTCGGCCAGCGGTATCAAGCGAATCCTGCTCACCCAGACGGTGATCAGCGGGGTGGGCAACATCTACGCCGACGAGGCGCTGTGGCGCGCCCGGCTGCACGGCGAGCGCCCCGGCCTCCGGCTGACCAGGGCCCAGGTCACCGAGCTGCTCGGCCACGTCCGTGCGGTGCTGGGCGACGCGCTCGCCCAAGGCGGCACCTCGTTCGACGCCCTCTACGTCAACGTCAACGGCGAGTCCGGCTACTTCGACCGCTCGCTACACGCCTACGGTCGCGAAGACGACCCCTGCGCCCG
>NZ_DASZUF010000016.1:0-1883 GCF_035547795.1 Nocardioides sp. | reverse complement strand
GCACGCCGACCGCGCCGGCCGCGGCCAGCCCGCGGGCGGCCAGCTCGAACGCCTCCAGCCAGGAGGCCGGCCGCAGGCCGCCCTCGGGGTCGTCGAGGTCGCGGACCATCGGGTAGCGCAGCCGGTCGGGCTGGTCGGCGTACCGGTGCCCGAAGCGGTCCTTGTCGGTGATCCACTCCTCGTTGACCTCGGGGTCGTTGCCGGCCAGCCGTCGCATCACCTTGCCGCGGCGGTGGTCGACCCGGATCGCGGCGCCGCAGGCGTCGTGCTCGGCGACCGACGGCGTGGAGACCAGGTCGAAGGGGCGGGAGCGGAAGCGGTACTCGGCCGAGGTGAGCGCCCCGACGGGGCAGATCTGGATGACGTTGCCGGAGAAGTACGACGAGAAGTCCCGGCCCTCCGCGATGCCGATCTGCTGCTGCGCGCCGCGCTCGATCAACGAGATGCCCGGGTCGCCGGGGATCTCGGCCGCGAAGCGGGTGCAGCGCTGGCACACGATGCAGCGCTCGCGGTCGAGCAGGATGTTGGCCGAGAGGTTGATCGGCTTGGGGAAAGTGCGCTTGACCCCGCCCGACTCCCAGAAGCGGGTCTCACCGCGGCCGTTGGACATCGCCTGGTTCTGCAGCGGGCACTCGCCGCCCTTGTCGCAGACCGGGCAGTCCAGCGGATGGTTGACCAACAGGAACTCCATGATCCCCTGCTGCGCCTTGCTGGCGGTGGCATTGTTGGTCTCGACCACCATGCCCTGCGCGACCGGAATGGTGCACGAGGCCTGCGGCTTGGGGAAGCCCCGGCCGTTGCCCGCGTCCGGGATGTCGACCAGGCACTGCCGGCAAGCACCGACCGGTTCGAGCAGCGGGTGGTCGCAGAACCGCGGGATCTGGACGCCGATCCGCTCTGCGGCCCGGATCACCAGGGTGCCCTCGGGCACGGTGACCTCGATGCCGTCGATGGTGAGGGTGACGGTCTTCTCCACGTCGTTGGTCGAGCCTGTCGAGACCTCGCTCATGCCGGGACACCTCCGAACAGCGTCGAGGCGGCCCGGTCGAAGGGGCAGCCGCCATGGGTGAGGTGGTCGACGTACTCCTGGCGGAAGTACGTGATGCTCGAGGTGATCGGCGAGGTCGCACCGTCGCCAAGGGCGCAGAACGCCCGGCCCAGGATGTTGTCGCACTGGTCCAGCAGCAGGTCGAGGTCGGCCTCGCTGCCCTGGCCGTTCTCCAGCCGGGACAGCACCTGCACGAGCCAGTAGGTGCCCTCGCGACACGGCGTGCACTTGCCGCACGACTCGTGCTTGTAGAACTCCGTCCAGCGCAGCACCGCCCGGACCACGCAGACCGTCTCGTCGAAGATCTGCAGCGCGCGGGTGCCGAGCATGGAGCCGGCCGCGGCGACCGACTCGAAGTCGAGCGGTACGTCGAGATGCTCCGCGGTGAACAGCGGCGTCGAGGAGCCGCCGGGAGTCCAGAACTTGAGCTCGTGCCCCTCCCGGACGCCGCCGGCCAGGTCGATCAGCTCACGCAGGGTGATGCCCAGCGGTGCCTCGTACTGGCCCGGCCGGGTGACGTGACCGGAGAGCGAGAAGATGCCCACCCCGTTGGACTTCTCGGTGCCGAGGCCGGCGAACCAGTCCGCGCCGTTGGTGATGATGCTGGGCACCGTGGCGATCGACTCGGCGTTGTTGATCACGGTGGGGCTGGCGTAGAGCCCGGCGACCGCGGGGAACGGCGGCCGCAGCCGGGGTTGGCCACGGCGGCCCTCCAGTGAGTCGAGCAGCGCCGTCTCCTCGCCGCAGATGTAGGCCCCGGCGCCGGGGTGCACGACCAGGTCGACCGAGAAGCCCGAACCGAAGATGTCCGACCCCACGGCGCCGTGGGAGTACG
>NZ_DASZUF010000015.1:0-12441 GCF_035547795.1 Nocardioides sp. | reverse complement strand
CCTCGCTCGCCGGCCGGCCGACGAGCGCCTCCGCGACGCCGCGGGCGCGCAGCGGCGTACTGCCCATGTTGGTCAGCCCCACGCGGGCGGCGGCGATCGTGCCGCCGTCCACCCGGACGGTGGCCGCCACCGCGCAGATCGGCCACTGGTGCGCGACCCGGACGAACTTCTCGTAGCAGGCACCCCAGCCGGTGTGCTTGGGGATCCTGACCTCGGCGAGGATCTCGTCCTCGCCGATGGCGGTCTCGAACAGGTCGACGAAGAAGTCGTCGGCGCCCACCGTGCGCCTCCCGCCCGGCCCGGCGATGACGAACTCGGCGTCCAGTGCCCGGGCCGGCGCCCCCAGGTCACCGGCCGGGTCGGCGTGCGCCAGCGCACCGCCGAACGTGCCGCGGTGCCGGACCTGGGCGTCGGCGAGATGGTCCACCGCCCGGGTGATGAGGGCGGCGTGCTCGGCGACCAGCGGATCCGCGCCGACGACGCTGTGCGGGGTCATGGCGCCGATGACGATCGCGTCGCCCTCGTCGCGTACGCCGCGCAGCGACTCGATCCGGCCGAGGTCGATCACCCACTCCGGGGCGTTGAGGCGCATCCGCATCACCGGCAGCAGGCTCTGCCCGCCGGCCAGGATCTTGGCGTCGTCACCGTGCTCCTGCAGCGCTGCCAGCGCTTCCTCGAGCGTGCTGGGCGCGAGGTAGTCGAACGTTGCCGGGATCATTCGGGGCCCCCGTTCAGAGCGGAGCGAAGCGAGCATGGGGATGGGGTGAAGATCATTCGTCTGCTCCTGTCGTGCGGTCCGCTGTTCCCTGCGTGCCGGTGGAGGGGTCGAAGTGCGGCATCGCGCCGCCCACGGTCTCGCCGCCGGCTCCGGCGCCCTCCCCCTCGGACTGACGCAGCGCCCTCCAGACCCGCTCGGGCGTGCACGGCATCTGCACGTCGTGGACGCCGAACGGTCGCAGCGCGTCGACGATCGCGTTGACCACCGCGGGCGTGGAGGCGATGGTGCCGGCCTCGCCGACGCCCTTGGCGCCGAGGCTGTTGGTCTTGGCCGGCGAGGTGGTGTGGTCGATCTGGAAGCTGATCGTGTCGGCGGCCGTCGGCAGCAGGTAGTCCACGAAGCTGCCGGAGACCAGCGTTCCCGACTCGTCGTAGACGGCCTCCTCCCACAGCGCCTGGGCGATGCCCTGGACCAGGCCGCCGTGGACCTGGCCGGAGACGATCAGCGGGTTGATCACTACGCCGATGTCGTCGCAGGCGACGTACGTGCGCAGCTTCACCTGTCCGGTCTCGGTGTCGACCTCGACCGCGCACAGGTGGGTGCCGTGCGGGAAGTTGAAGTTCACCGGGTCGAACGTCGCCTCGGCGTCGAGGGACGGCTCGACGCCGTCGGGCAGGTTGTGCGCCGCGAACGTCGCCAGCGCCACCTCGGTCAGCCCGAGCCCGGCATCGGTGCCACGGACCGAGAACCGGCCGTCCTTGAACTCCAGGTCCTCGACGTTGGCCTCGAGCAGGTGCGCCGCGATCGGACGCGCCTTCTCGATCACCTTGTCGGCCGCGCGCACCACCGCCTCGCCGCCGACCACCAGCGATCTGGAGCCGTAGGTGTCCAGGCCCTTCGGGGCGATCTGGGTGTCGCCGTGCAGCACCTCGACGTCCTCGAACGGTACGCCGAGCCGGTCGGCGACGATCTGGCTGAACGCGGTCTCGTGGCCTTGGCCGTGCGCGCTCGCGCCGGTGACCACCTCGACCTTCCCGGTGGCCAGCATCCGGATCTGGGCGTGCTCCCAGCCGCCGGCGCCGTAGTCGAGGCTGCCCAGCACCCGCGAGGGCGCCAGGCCGCACATCTCGGTGAAGGTGCTGATCCCGATGCCCAGTTGCACCGGGTCGCCGCTCTCCCGCCGGCGTCGCTGCTCCGCGCGCAGCTCGTCGTACCCGAACATCTCCTTGGCCCGCGCGGTGGCGGCCTCGTAGTTGCCCGAGTCGTACTCCAGCCCGGCCACGGTCGTGAACGGGAACTCCTCGTGCGTGATCCAGTTCTGCTCCCGGACCTCGAGCGGATCCCGGCCCAGCTCGGCGGCCAGCTCGTCCATCAGCCGCTCGATCGCGAACGTCGCCTCCGGCCGCCCGGCGCCGCGGTAGGCGTCGGTCCAGGTCTTGTTGGTGAAGACCGTCTGGCAGGCGAAGTGGTACGCCGGAAACTTGTAGATGGCGTTGAACATGAACGCCCCGAGCACCGGCACTCCGCCGCCCACCAGCGCGACATAGGCACCCAGGTCGGCCAGCAGCTCGACCTTGAGCCCGGTGACCTTTCCCTCGCGGGTCGCGGCCAGGGTGAGCTTCTGCCACTGGTCGCGGCCGTGGTGACCGCTCATCAACGACTCGGAGCGGGTCTCGGTGTACTTGACCGGCTTGCCGAGCCGGCGGGCGAGCGCGAAGACGATCATCTCCTCCGGGGTCTGCTGCAGCTTGCCGCCGAAGCCTCCGCCCACGTCGGGGGCGATGACCCGGATCTTCGACTCCGGCACGCCGGTGGTCGCGGCCAGCGCGAACCGCAGGATGTGCGGGATCTGGGTCGCCGACCACATCGTGATCTGCTCGCCGGTCGGGTCGACCACGACGCTGCGCGGCTCCATGAACGCCGGGATCAGCCGCTGCTGGCGGTACTCCCGCTCGATCAGCACGCCGTCGGTGCGCGCCGCGGCGATCGCCTCCTCCACGTCCCCGCCGGTGCCGGCCTGGGCGCTGTCGAAGACCCAGTACGCCGACTTGTTCGTGCCCAGGTCGGGATGGGCCAGCACCGTGTCCTGGGCCGCCTCCTTGAGGTCCAGCGCCGCGGGCAGCTCGTCGTACTCGACCTCGACGAGCTCGGCGGCGTCGCGCGCCTCCGCCGCGGAGCGGGCCACCACCACGGCGACGATCTCGCCGGCGAAGCAGACCCGGTCGACCGCGATCGGCGGGTGGGTCGGCGCCTTCTGCTCCGGCGTGATCGGCCAGGCGTTGATGCACACCCCGACCGACTCGCCGAGGTCGGCGGCGGTGACCACGTCCACGACGCCCACCGCGTCCTTGGCCGCACCGGTGTCGATGCTGGTGATCCGGGCATGGGCGAAGGGGCTGCGCACCATCGCCAGGTGCAGCATCCCGGGCAGGGTGATGTTGTCGGTCCAGCGGGTGCGGCCGGTGATCAGCCGGGCGTCCTCCTTGCGGCGGCGGTCGCGGCCGATCTCACGGGTGCCGATCGGCGGCGTCTCCACGGCGGTCATGCCGGGGTCACCTCCTGCGCGGCGCCGTTCGGCGTGGCGGCGGTGGCGAGCTGACCGCTCGCGTACTGCACCGCGCGGACGATGTTGTGGTAGCCGGTGCAGCGGCACAGGTTGCCCTCGAGGCCGAGCCGGATCTCCTCCTCCGACGGGTGCGGATGAGTGGTGAGGAGATCGACGGTCTGCATGATCATGCCGGGTGTGCAGAAGCCGCACTGCAGCCCGTGACACTCCCGGAAGGCCTCCTGCACCGGGTGCAGCTGCCCATCGCGGGCCAGTCCCTCGATGGTGGTGACCTCGTGTCCGTCGGCCTGGACGGCCAGGACGTTGCAGGACTTCACCGACTGTCCGTCGAGGTGGACGGTGCAGGCGCCGCAGTTGCTGGTGTCGCAGCCGATGACGGTGCCGGTCTTGCCGAGCTTCTCGCGCAGGTACTGCACCAGCAGCATCCGCGGCTCGACGTCGTCGGCGACCCTCATGCCGTCGACGACGAGGTTGATCCGGGTCATGAGCACTCCCTTGGGCGCGCGCCGATATGGTCCAGATCACACTAGGAATGCGCCGGTTGGTCAGTGGTTGGCGGCCGGCGGCAGGGAGGGCAACGATGGGCACACCGCACGACGACGGGCTCCGGCCGCTCGAGGAGGGGGTGCGCACCGACCTCACCACCGAGATGACCTACGGCGACTACCTCGGGCTCGACCGGCTGCTCTCCGCCCAGCATCCGCTCAGCGACCACCCCGACGAGCTGCTCTTCATCATCCAGCACCAGACCACCGAGCTGTGGTTCAAGCTGGTGCTGCACGAGCTGCGCGCGGTCCGCGATCACCTCGACGCCGACGACATCCGCCGTGCACGCAAGGGCCTGGCCCGGGTCAAGCACATCATGCGCACCCTCACCGAGCAGTGGTCCGTGCTCGCCACGCTGACGCCCAGCGAGTACGCCGAGTTCCGCGGCGTACTCGCCTCCTCGTCGGGCTTCCAGTCGGCGCAGTACCGGGCGGTGGAGTTCCTGCTCGGCAACAAGCACCCGGGCATGCTGGCCGTCTTCGACGGCGATCCGGCCGCGCACGCGATGCTGGGCGAGCTGCTCGCCTCGCCGACGGTCTACGACGCGTTCCTGCGGCTGCTGGCCCGGCAGGGTTACGCGGTACCGGCCGCCGTGCTGGAGCGCGACGTCAGCCGGCCGTGGGTGGAGCAGAGCGAGCTGCTGCCCGTCTTCGCGACGATCTACGGCGACACCACCACCCACTGGACGGCGTACGCCGCCTGCGAGGACCTGGTCGACCTCGAGGACGCCTTCCAGCTGTGGCGCTTCCGCCACCTGCGCACCGTGCAGCGCACCATCGGCTTCAAGCGGGGCACCGGCGGCTCGTCGGGCGTCGCGTTCCTCAAGCGCGCCCTCGACCTGACGTTCTTCCCCGAGCTCTACTCGGTGCGCACGGAGATCGGATGACCGAGCTGCCGGGGGTCGTCGACCACCACGTGCACCTGGGCCTGGTGGACCACGTCCCGTTGCGGGGTGGGCCGCTGGTCGAGGTCCACGACCTGGGCTGGTCACCGGCCCAGGCGGCGACCTGGCGGCGGCAGCCGCCCGGCGACGTGGTGGTACGCGCGGTGGGCCGGTTCCACACCGCTCCGGGCGGCTACCCGACCGGCCGGGCCTGGGCGCCTGCCGACGCGGTGCGGGCGGTGGTCGACGAGGCCGATGCCGCCGCCGCGGTCGCCGAGCTGGTGCGGGACGGGTTCGACGCCCTCAAGATCACCCTGCATGCCGCGATGCCGCTGCTGTCCGACGGCGTCCTGCTCGCGCTCGTCCGGGCCGCCCACCAGGCCGGCCTGCCCGCGCTCGTGCACGCCGAGGGACCGGGCCAGGCGGAGCGGGCGATCGACGCCGGGGCCGACGTGCTGGTGCACGCGCCCTGGACCGAGCCGCTGCCGGACCCGGTGCTCGCACGAGCCACCCAGATGACCTGGATCTCGACGCTCGCCATCCACGACGAGGCCGGCCGCACGGTGGCGATCGACAACGTCCGGCGGTTCCGCGCCGTGGGCGGCACGATCGTCTACGGCACCGACATGGGCAACGGCCCGACCCCGGTCGGGCCGAACCCGGCCGAGATCCGGCTGCTGGAGCAGGCCGGGCTCACCGGCGACGCCCTGCTCGAGGCGGTCCTCGGACCGCTCGCCGCCCCGGGCCCCCAGCGCACCCTGGTCTCGCCGCTGCCCATGCCGCAGACCGCCGCCGACCTGATCGCCTGGCTCGCCTCGGCGACCCGCCTCACCACCCAGGAGACATCGTGACCGACCAGCACGCCGCCCAAGCCGACCTGGCCGACCTGGCCGACCGGGCCGCCGAGCTCGACGCCGCCGACCCGCTGGCGCCACATCGCGACGCGTTCGTCAGCACTCCGGGCGTCACGGCGTACCTGGACGGCAACTCGCTGGGCCGCCCGCTGCACGCCGCCCGCACCGCCCTGGCCGAGCTGGTCGACGGTGCCTGGGGCGACCGGCTGATCCGCGCCTGGGACGAGCAGTGGATGGACGCGCCCACCGAGCTCGGCGACCGGATCGGGCGAGTCGCCCTGGGTGCCGCCGCCGGCCAGACGGTGGTCGGCGACTCCACCAGCGTGATGCTCTACAAGCTGGCCCGCGCCGCGCTCGGCGCCCGGCAGGGCCGCGACGAGATCGTGGCGTGCGCCGACGACTTCCCCACCGACCGGTTCGTCGTCCAGGGACTGGCCGACGAGCTCGGGCTGAGCGTGCGCTGGCTGACCGTGGACCCGCGCGCCGGGGTCACCCTCGACCAGGTGCGCGGCGCCCTGGGGCCGCGCACCGCCCTGGTGCTGCTCAGCCACATCTCCTACCGCTCGGCGTGGGTCGCCGACATGGCGGGCATCACCGCCGCCGTCCACCAGGCCGGTGGGCTGGTGCTGTGGGACCTGTGCCACTCGGTCGGAGCGCTCGACCTGGCCCTGGACGAGGCCGAGGTGGACCTCGCGGTCGGCTGCACCTACAAGTACCTCAACGGCGGCCCGGGCTCGCCCGCCTTCGGGTACGTCGCCGCCGGGCTCCAGGACCGACTGCGCCAGCCCATCCAGGGCTGGATGGGCGCGGCCGATCCGTTCGCGATGGGCGAGCGCTACCAGCCGGCGAACGGCATCCGGCGCTTCATCAGCGGCACGCCGCCGATCGTCGGGATGGTGCCGATGCGCGCCATGCTCGACCTGCTGGAGTCGGTCGGGATCGCCGCCGTCCGGGCCAAGTCGGTGGCGCTGACCGGCTTCGCCATCGAGGTGCACGACGCGCTGCTGGCGCCGTACGGCGTCGAGCTCGCCTCGCCACGCGACCCGGCGCTGCGTGGCGGGCACGTCATCCTCGACCATCCCGACTTCCGCGAGGTCACCGCGCGGCTGTGGGAGCGCGGGGTGATCCCCGACTTCCGGCCGCCGCACGGGCTGCGCGTCGGCCTGTCACCGCTGAGCACCAGTTTCGCCGAGGCGCTGCAGGGTCTGGCGACGGTCGCCGACCTGCTCAGCGAGCGGCCGCCAGTCGCGCCTTGAGCAGCGGGACGGCGGGGTGCGCCCGGCCGGCGAGGGCACGCAGCGCCGCCTCCACCACCCCGGTGTCGTACGGCGCCAGCTCGGCGTAGTGCAGCACGGCGTCCGGCACCGGGTCGGCCAGCAGCGCCTCACGCAGTGCGACCGCGACGTACTCGGCCATCTCCGCCAGGGCCGGGCTGTTGGTGCCCGGCAGCAGGTCGCCGCCGTACGCCTCGACGGCCGCGGCGACCCGGCCCTGTCGGACCAGTGCGAGCACCTGCTCGACGTCGGTCGCGGTCGGCATCAGCAGCCGGTAGGGGCGCGACGCCAGCTGGCCGCCGAGGGCGTGCCGCAGGTGCGAGACCTCCGCCTTGAGGGTGGAGAAGGTGACCGCCTGGTCGCCGTAGAGCATCGCGTGCAGCTGTTCCAGGGACAGCCCGTCGGGGTGGAGCGCGAGCAGGGCGAGGATCTCGGTCTGGCGCCGGTTGAGCAGCAGCCGCTGGCCGTCGAACCTGGTCTCGGCGGTGCCCAGCAGCGTCATCACCAGGCCCGGCTCGCCGGTCAGCTCGCCGCCGGGGCGCGGCACGGGCACGCGCGGCAGCGCCGACTCGATCAGGCGGGCCATCACCCGCGCCGTGGCCAGGCCGATCGGGTGGGTGCGGTCCCAGGTGGTGGAGAGGTCGATGACGCCCAGCTGGGCGCCGGTGGCCGGGTCGTGCACCGGCGCCGCCCAGCACACCCAGTTGTGCACCACCTCGGCGTAGTGCTCGGCGCTGAAGACCATCGCCGGGGCGTCGGTGCGCTGGGCGAGGTCGAGCGCGTTGGTGCCCACCGACCGGTCGTCCCAGCGGCCCGCCGGCACGAAGTTCACCGTCTCGGCGCGGCGGCGCATCACCCGGCCGCCATAGGTCCACAGGATGCGGGTGTCCGGATCGGTCACGGCGATCACCAGGTCGCCGTCCTCCGCCGTACGGCGGAGGTCCTCCTCCACCCGCTCCACCGCCGCCTGCAGTGGCGACTCCCGCCAGTAGGCGGACGTGTCGGCCTCGTCGGCCAGCGGCGCCTCCCGGACGTCGGCCGACACGGCGGCACCCGAGCGCGTCCAGCTGCTCAGGATCTCGGGGCGTACCGCGACGGCGGCGTCGCCCTGCTCCACGAACGCCGTCCAGGCACGCAGCGCCTCCAGCCGACGCGACTGCAGCTCCGGGCGGGCCATGACGTCACGCTAGCCGCCGCTGTGAGCCACGTCACCCCCGTGATGGATGCGGCCCCGGCCGGTCGAGAGCCGGGTGCCGGTGCCGCCCCAGCGGCCCGCGATGATCTCCGCGGCGATCGCGATGGCCGTCTCCTCGGGCGTGCGCGCGCCCAGGTCCAGCCCGATCGGGCTGGCCAGCCGCGCGATCTCCGCATCGGTCAGGCCGGCCTCGCGCAGCCGTTGCTCGCGGTCCGCATGCGTGCGGCGCGACCCCATCGCGCCGATGTAGGCCACCTCGGGCAGCCGGAGCGCCACCTCCAGCAGGGGTACGTCGAACTTCGGGTCGTGGGTGAGCACCGCGATCACCGTGCGTGGGTCGACCCGGCCGGCCTGCGCCTCGGCGGCCAGGTAGCGGTGCGGCCAGGCCACCACGACCTCGTCGGCGTCGGGGAAGCGGCTCCGGGTGGCGAACACCGGCCGGGCGTCGCAGACCGTCACGTGGTAGCCCAGGAAGCTCCCGACCCGGGCCACCGCCGCGGCGAAGTCGATCGCGCCGAAGACCAGCATCCGGGGCCGCGGCGCGAAGGCCCACACGAACGCCCGCATCCCCTCGCCCCGCCGTTCCCCGTCGGGCCCGTAGGTGAGGGTGGCGTTGCGACCCTGGGCGAGCAGGCCGAGCGCGTCGTCGTGGACGGCGTCGTCCATCCGCTGCGACCCCAGGCTCCGGGCAGCTGCCCGGTCGGGGCGGACGACCAGGCGGCGACCGATGCGGGTCGGGTCGGGGTGGTCGATCACGGTGGCGACCGCGACCGGGCGACCGGCGGCCACCTCGGCGGCCACCTCGCCGAGCTCGGGGAAGGTCTCGCGGTTCATCGGTTCGACGAACACGTCGATGATGCCCCCGCAGGTCAGCCCGATCGCATAGGCGTCGTCGTCGGAGACGCCGTACCGCTCCAGCACGGGCCGACCGCTCTCGACGACCGCCGTCGCCCGCTCGTAGACGGCGCCCTCGACACAACCGCCCGAGACCGAGCCCACCGCGGTGCCGTCCGGCCCGACCAGCATCGATGCGCCGGGCGGGCGCGGAGCGGAACGGAACGTCGCCACCACGGTGCCCACGCCGACCGTCTCGCCGGCCTCCCACCAGGGCATCAGCGCATCGAGCACGTCACGCACGGGCGATCGCCTCCGTCAGCTCCGCGAACGTCGCCAGCGAGTGGCCGGCCAGCAGCTCGTCGACGTACGGCAGCACCGCCCGGATCCCCTGCTGCACCGGCTCGTAGCCGGCCTTGCCGCGGTGCGGGTTGACCCAGATGACGCGATGTGCCAGCCGGTGCAGCGCGGCGGCCTGGCCGGCGAGCACACCGACGTCGCCACGCTCCCAGCCATCGCTGAACACCACCACGACGGCGCCGCGGGCCAGGTCGCGCCGTCGGACCAGGAACGCCCGCAGCATCTCCCCCAGCCGGGTGCCACCGGCCCAGTCGGGCACGACCTCGCCGGCCGCGACCAGCGCCCGGTCGGGGTCGCGCAGCCGCAGCGCGTCGGTGACCCGGGTGAGTCGGGTGCCGGCTGTGAAGACCTCCGTGCGCGGACCGCCCTGGACGAGCCGATGGGACAGCCGCAGCAACGCCTCGGCGTAGCCGCTCATCGAGCCGGACACGTCGAGGAGGAGTACGACGCGACGCGGCCGGTGACCGCGCCGGCGCCACGCGATCCGCGCCGGCTCGCCGGCCTGGCGCAGGCTGGCCCGCAGGGTGCGCTGGCCGTCGACGCGACCGCGGTGCCACGCCTCCGCGCGCGGGGTACGGCGCAGCGGCGGGCGGACCCGCAGCTGCGCGAAGAGGGCCGCCAGCCGGGCCCGCTCGCCGGCGTCGAGGTCGGCGACGTCCCGGTGCCGGAGCACCTCGGCGTCGCTCGCGCTCGCCCGGGCCGCCTGCTGGCCGTCGCCGCCGTCGGCCTCGTCGCCGACGGCCAGCTCGCCCACCCGCCGGCGCGGTCGCGCCGTGCCCGCCGGTGCCGGGTCGGCGCGGTCGCCGAACCACGCGGCGAACACCTCGTCGTACCGGTCCAGGTCGTCCGGGCGGGCGCACAGCGTCGCGCGACCTGCCGCATAGGTCGCCCGGCGGTCGCCGAGGCCGACCAGCGCGACCGCCTCGACGTACCCCTGGGCGCGGTCGGGTGTGACCGCCACGCCCGCGAGGCGGAGCGCCTCGGTGAAGCCCAGCAGGATCCGGTCCGGCGCGTTCATGCCAGCAGCCGATCCAGCGCGGCGCGGACCCGGTCGGCATCCTCGCGGTACTTCACCAGCGCCCCGACCGTCGCCGCCGCAGCGGCCAGGTCGAGGTCGGCCCGGCCCAGGCAGGACAGTGCCCGCACCCAGTCCAGGGTCTCGGCGACGCCGGGCGGCTTGACCAGCTCGCCGCCGTCGGCGAGGCCGGTGCGCAGCTGTTGGACCACCGCGACCGCCTGTCGGGCCAGCGCCTCGGCGACCTCGGGGGCGCGGGTGCGCACGATGGCGACCTCGCGGTCCAGCCCGGGGTGGTCGATCCAGTGGTAGAGGCAGCGGCGCTTGAGCGCGTCGTGCAGCTCGCGGGTCCGGTTGGAGGTCAGCACCACCACCGGCGGCACCGAGGCCGCCACCGTGCCCAGCTCGGGGATCGAGACCTGGTAGGTGGAGAGCACCTCGAGCAGGAACGCCTCGAACTCGTCGTCGGCGCGGTCGACCTCGTCCACGAGGAGCACCGCGGGTGCCTGCTGCAGCGCCCTGAGCACCGGACGGGCCAGCAGGAAGCGCTCGTCGTACAGGCTCTTCTCGGCCTCCTCGACGCTGTCGCGGGCGCCGGCGGCCTCCAGCGCGCGCAGGTGCAGGATCTGACGCGGGAAGTCCCAGTCGTAGAGCGCCTGGGTGGCGTCGATGCCCTCGTAGCACTGCAGCCGGATCAGCGGCAGCTCGAGCGCCTCCGCAACCGCCTCGGCCAGGGCGGTCTTGCCGGTGCCGGGCTCCCCCTCGAGGAGGAGTGGGCGGCGCATTCGCAGCGCGAGGTACGCCACCGTGGCCAGGTCCGGATCGCACAGGTAGCCGGTGCCGGCGAGCCGGTCCGCCAGCTCGCCGGGCGAGAGCTGCTCCATCCCGCCAATCTAGGCGGCCGATCGTTGGCTCATGGCTGGTCGCGTGGCCGATCCACGTCAGCGCCGGTCGCCAGGTCGCCACACTCGACCGCGAGCACGTCGTGGCCGCGCAGGTAGGCGCGGGCGCCCTGGTCACCGGTGGCGGTGGCGATCACGCCGGCCCAGTGATCGCGGCCGAGCAGCACGGGATGCCCCGGGACCGCGCCGTACGTCGCCCGGACGAGCGCCGCGGGCCCGGCGGCCAGGCCGGCGGCGAGGATGCGACGGACCACATCCGGTCCGACGTCGGGCAGGTCGACCAGGTGGATCAGGACGGCGTCGGCGGCATCGGCGGTGGCATCGGCGGTGGTCTCCGCGAGCCCGGCGCGCAGCGAGGCGCCCATGCCCTCGGCCCAGTCCTGGGCGAGGACCCACCGGACCCCGGGGAGCTCCGCGGCGATCAGCCGGGCGGCCTCGTCGGCGCCCGCGCCGAGCACGACCGTGACCCGGTCACAGCCCCCGACGAGCAGTGCCTCGGCCGAGGAGCGCAGCCAGCCGGGCACGAGCGCCTTGGGCCGGCCCATCCGACGGCCGGCCCCGGCGGCCAGCAGCAGGCCCTGGATCATCGGCCCGGCATCGGCTCAGCCGAAGGCGCTGGTGTAGAGCTTCTCCAGGTCGCCGCTGGCCTGACCGCTGAGACCGCAGCCGGCGAGGGTGCCGTCGGAGGAGATCGCCAGCAGGTAGCTGTCGCCGACGGTGAACCGCGGCACCCCGGCGTCGGTCGGCGGCGGAGTCGAGGGCAGCGTCACCTGCAGCTGACCCACCTGACCGCCGGCGAGCACCCGGGTGGTGCGCAGCACGGCGGTGGTGGCGTCCACCGAGGTGGCGGTCGCCTCCACGGCGGTCGGCTCCTGGGCGAGCTGCTGCGCGGTCGGCACGGCGCAGCGGCCGACCTGGGTCGGCACCGTGACGGTCATCGTGCTGGTGCTGGCCGAGACCGACGAGGAGCGGTCGTGGATATGGAAGACGAAGATCCGCAGGAACAACCCACCGACCAGGATCCCAGGGATCAGCAACAACCACAGCAGTCGCAGGTCGAACGACTGGTTCTCCTCCACCACACTCACCGCTCCATCATCCTCCCTGGACCCAACCTGGTGACGGCCGCCCCGGCCGACGCACCCGGTAACGCCGTGGGGCCCCCCCCTCTCGCATCCGTAGGGTGGCGGCGTGGCCCTCCTCGTCGACGACGCGACCTGGCCCGGGCGGGGCCGCCTCTGGTGCCACCTCGTGAGCGACAGCAGCTTCGAGGAGCTGCACGCCTTCGCCGCCT
>NZ_DASZUF010000014.1:0-3987 GCF_035547795.1 Nocardioides sp. | reverse complement strand
ATGTCGCCGCCACCGAGCACGAGCAGGCCGTCGGCGTCGACCTGGGCCGCGGCCAGCTCGTCCGCGACCGAGGAGTCCACCAGCGTGTACGACGCCCCAGCGGCCGTGACCGCCGCGAGCGCGTTGCGGGTGAACCGTCGTACCAGAGCGGCGACCGGCTCGGTCAGGTCGGGGAAGTTGAGCGAGACGAGCACCGCCAGATGCGACCGGCCGGCCTCGCGGGGCAGGGCGTCGGGCGCGTCCACCTCGGCGCGCCGGACGACGGGAACGGCGCTCATCGCTGCACGTAGAAGACGCGCTTGTTGACGAACTCGCCGATACCGAGCGGCCCCAACTCGCGGCCGAAGCCGGAGCGCTTGGTGCCGCCGAACGGTACGTCGGCACCCTCGCCGGCCGCCGTGTTGACGTTGCTCATCCCGACGTCGAGCTGCTCCGCGACCCGGATGGCGCGGTCCTCGTCGCGCGACCACACCGCACCGCCGAGACCGAAGTCGACGGCGTTCGCCAGCGCGACCGCCTCCTCGTCGCTGGACACCCGGTAGACCACCGCCACCGGGCCGAACAGCTCCTCGGTGTAGGCGCGCATGCCGGGCTCCACCCCGGTCAGCACGGCCGGGGTGAACCAGGCCTGCTCGCCCAGCGTGCCGCCGACGTGCAGGGTGGCGCCCCGCTCGACCGCGTCGATCACCTGCGCCAGCAGTTCCTCCGCCGCGCGCCGGGAGACCATCGGCGAGAACTCGGTGTCGGCGTCGGCCTCGGTGCGCGGCGTCATCGCGGCGGCATGCTCCACCAGCGCGGCGACGAACTCGTCGTACACGTCGTCCATCACGATCATGCGCTTGTTGGAGTTGCACGCCTGGCCCATGTTGGACATCCGGGTCGACCAGGCCGCGGCCGCCGCGGCCGCGACGTCGTCGGTGTCGAGCACGATGTAGGGGTCGGAGCCGCCGAGCTCGAGCACCACCTTCTTCAGGTTGCGCCCGGCCGCCTCGGCGATCGCGGCGCCGGCCCGCTCCGAGCCGGTCAGCGAGACCCCCTTCACCCGGGGATCGGCGATCATCGCGGCCACTTGCTCGTGGGTGGCGAAGAGGTTCTCGTGGACGCCGTCGGGGAGGCCCGCATCGGCGAACAGGCGCGCGATGGCCAGCGCCGAGGTGGGGCAGTTCTCCGCGTGCTTGAGCAGGATGGTGTTGCCCGCCACGAGGTTCGGCGCCGCGAACCGCGCCACCTGGTAGTACGGGTAGTTCCACGGCATCACGCCCAGCAGCGGACCGATCGGGAGACTCTCGATGCGCGCGCCCTCGTGACCGGGCAGCGGCTGGTCGGCCAGCAGGGCCGGGCCGTGGTCGGCGTAGTAGTCGAAGATCTCTGTACAGAACTCCGCCTCACCCCGGGCTTCGGCGGGGCGCTTGCCCATCTCGGTGGTGATGAGCGCGCCGAGCTCGGCCGCCCGCTCGGTGAACAGCTGCGCGATCCGCTTCACGACCGCGACTCGCTCCGTCATCGGCGTCGCCCGCCACTTCTCGTACGCCGCCGCACTGCGGGCCAGCGCGGTCTCCACCTCGGCGTCGGTGGCGAAGTCGAACGTCTGGCTGGTGATGCCGGTCGCCGGATCGGTCACCTGGTAGGTCGCTGTCACAGCCGGTCCTCTCGGGTTGCATGCTTGGCCGCCCGCTCCACCAGGTCGGTGAAGAGCGCGGCATCGGTGGGATGGGTGCGACACAGGTCCTCGGGGTGCCACTGGACGGCCAGCAGCGTGCCCGCGTCGTGCTCGAGCGCCTCGATGCAGCCATCGGCGGCGCGCGCCGCCACTGACAGCCCGGCTCCGACACGGTCCACCGCCTGGTGGTGGTACGACGACACGTCGAACTCCTCACGTCCGACGATCTGACGAAGCCGCCCGGTCGCCGTCACCCGATGGATCGCGGCGCGGTGCTCGACCGACCCGGGCGCCAGGTGCTGGTGCAGGGTGCCTCCGCACAGGACGTTGACCACCTGCAGCCCTCGGCAGATCGCCAGCGTCGTGGCCAGCCCGGAGGCGATGCGCGAGATCATCGGCCACATCCGGTCGGTCAGCGACCTGCCGATCGAGGCGCACTGCCACAACGACACCGGCATGGGCCTGGCGAACACCGCCGCCTGCGTCGAGGCCGGCGCCGACTACGTCGAGTGCGTGGTCAACGGGATGGACCCCGAGCGGTGCGGCATCGCCTCGCTCGACGAGGTCGCGGTCTCCCTGGAGAAGCTGTACGGCGTCGACACCGGCATCGTCCTGACCGAGCTGATGGACCTGGCCCGCACCCACGAGCGGATGACCGGCCTCCCGCTGGCCGCCAACAAGCCGATCGTGGGCCCCCGCGCCTTCAACTACCGCGTCGCTACCGGCTCCGGCGACGCCGAGGCCCGCAAGGACAACTTCTACGGCTCGGCCCGGGTGGTGCCGTTCAACCCCGCCGACGTCGGCAACGCGCGGCGCTTCATGCTCGGCAAGTACTCCGGCCCCAACGAGGTCACCCGAGCGCTCACCGATGCCGGGCTGTCGGTGCCGCAGGGCGCCGCCCTCACCGAGCTGGTCACCCTCGTCCGCGGCCTCGGCGAGCGCAAGCGCTCCACCGTCACGCCCGAGGAGCTGGCCGGCCTGCTCGCCGTCGTGTCATGACCAAGGTCACCTACCACTCACCCACCGGGAGCGACGTCACGCTCGACGTCCCTCCGGGCGTCAGCATCATGCAGGCGGCCGTCAAGGGCGGCGTCGACGGGATCCTGGCCGACTGCGGCGGACAGCGGCAGTGCGCCACCTGCCACGTCTACGTCCCCGAGCAGTACGCCGACCAGCTCCCGCCGATGAGCGAGGACGAGGACGACATGCTCGAGATCACCGCCTGCGAGCGCACCGACCGCAGTCGGCTCTCCTGCCAGCTGGTGATGAACGACGACATCGACCACATCGACGTCGAGCTCCCGGAGCACCAGCGATGAGCGCCCCGGCCGGCCCCCGCTCGGTCGTCGTGGTCGGTGCCGGCCATGCCGGCTTCACGCTGGCCTCCGAGCTGCGCAGCGAGGGGTACGACGGCACGATCACGCTGCTCGACGAGCATGCCGGGCTCCCCTATCAGCGCCCGCCGCTGTCCAAGGCCTACCTCAACGGCGACCTGGCCGCCGACGAGCTGCCGTTCCGCGGCGCGGCGTACTACGAACGGGAGCGGATCGACCACCTCGCCGGCGAGGGCGTCGTCGAGATCTCCCGGCCGGAGCGGACCGTGACGACCACCAGTGGCCGGGTGATCGGGTACGACGCGCTGGTGCTGGCGACCGGGGCCGCCGCGATCCGGGCGCCGTTCGTGACCGAGGGACTGCTCGGCCTGCACGAGCTGCGCACCCGCACCGACGCCGACCGGCTCACCCAGGAGCTGCGCAGCGCCACTCGGGTGCTGGTCATCGGCGGCGGGTTCATCGGCCTGGAAGTCGCCTGCGCGGCCCGCAAGCACGGGGTCGACGTCCACGTCGTGGAGCTGCGCGACCGGGTGATGTCCCGGGCCGTGGGCGAGACGCTGTCGCGCTACGCGCTGGACTCCCACCGCGCGGTGGGCATCCACGTGCACCTCGGCGTGGGCGTGACCAGCATCGGGGCGACCCGCGGCCGGGTGTCCTCGGTGACGCTCGACTCGGGCCAGACCCTGACCACCGACCTGGTGGTGCTGGGGCTCGGCATCAGCCCCCGCACCGAGCTCGCCGAGAAGGCCGGGCTCGAGGTCGACAACGGCATCGTGGTCAACGAGTACCTCGAGACCTCCGACCCCGCGATCTCGGCGATCGGCGACTGCTGCTCCTTCCCCTACGCGTTCGGCGAGCGCCGGCTCCGGCTGGAGTCGGTGCAGAACGCCACCGACCAGGCCCGCAACGTCGCCCGGCGGCTCACCGGGCACCGGGAGCCCTACGCCGCCGTACCGTGGTTCTGGAGCGACCAGGGCGGCATGAAGCTGCAGA
>NZ_DASZUF010000013.1:0-1662 GCF_035547795.1 Nocardioides sp. | reverse complement strand
GGACCTGGTCCCGGGGCCGCGGCGCATTTGACCGCTTGCCGGGGTAGTTCGGGGAGAAGCGGTCGGTTTACCGGTCAGTAATAGACCGTTTCTCCCCGAACTACCCCACTGGCGGCGCACTGGCACGTGAAAGGGTGTGCGCCGTGACGGCCGTCCTGCTCGCGCTGCTCTCCGCCCTCTGCTACGGCACCTCCGACTTCGTCGGTGGGGTGCTCTCCGCACGCGTGCCGCCGTGGACGGTGGCGTTGTGCGCCCAGCTCGGTGGCGCGGCCTCGGTCGCCGTGGTGGCACTGCTCGGTGGCGACCCAGGACTCACCGCCGCGTCGGCCGGCTGGGCGTGCCTGGCCGGCGCCGGCAGCGGACTGGGCACCGCGTTCCTCTACCGCGGCCTGGCGGCCGGGCGGATGGGGGTCGTCGCCCCGATCTCGGGCGTCGGCTCGGCCGTCGTACCCGTCCTCGTCGGGTTTGCCGGCGGCGAGCGCCCGGCGGCCCTGGTGTGGCTCGGGATCGTGCTCGCCCTGCCGGCCATCTACCTGGTGGCGCGTACGTCGGGAGGCGGCGGGTCGGCCGGTGCCCTCGACGGCGCCCTCGCCGGGGTCGGCTTCGGGGTCAGCTTCGCCGCGATCGCCCAGGTGCCCGCCGGATCGGGACTGTGGCCGCTGGCGGTCAACCAACTGGTCGCGGCCGTCCTGCTCGTCGGTGGCGCCACGGTCGCACGCAGCGCATGGCTGCCCGGCAAGCCGCAGGCAGCGCTCGCCGCCGTGGCCGGGATGCTGGCGGCCGCCGCGCTCGGCGTGTTCCTCGACGCGACCCGGCACGGCTATCTGACAGTGACCGCGGTGATCGCGGCGCTCTATCCCGCCGCGACGGTGCTGCTGGCCGCGACGGTGCTGCGTGAGCGGATCCATCGGGCCCAGGCGCTCGGCCTGGGGTTGTGTGCGGTGGCCGTCGCGCTGGTCGCCGGCGGCTGACCCGACGTCGTTGTCGGATCAGTCGAGGTAGTCGCGCAGCACCTGGCTGCGGCTGGGGTGGCGCAGCTTCGACATCGTCTTGGACTCGATCTGGCGGATGCGCTCGCGGGTGACGCCGTACACCTTGCCGATCTCGTCGAGGGTCTTGGGCTGACCGTCGGTGAGACCGAAGCGCATGCTCACCACGCCCGCCTCGCGCTCGGAGAGCGTGTCGAGGACGGCGTGCAGCTGCTCCTGGAGCAGGGTGAACGACACCGCGTCGGCCGGGACGATCGCCTCGGAGTCCTCGATCAGGTCGCCGAACTCGGAGTCGCCGTCCTCACCGAGCGGGGTGTGCAGCGAGATCGGCTCACGGCCGTACTTCTGCACCTCGATGACCTTCTCCGGGGTCATGTCGAGCTCCTTGGCGAGCTCCTCCGGGGTGGGCTCGCGACCCAGGTCCTGGAGCATCTGGCGCTGGACGCGAGCCAGCTTGTTGATGACCTCGACCATGTGCACCGGGATGCGGATGGTGCGGGCCTGGTCGGCCATCGCGCGGGTGATCGCCTGCCGGATCCACCAGGTCGCGTAGGTGGAGAACTTGTAGCCCTTGGTGTAGTCGAACTTCTCGACCGCGCGGATCAGACCGAGGTTGCCCTCCTGGATCAGGTCCAAGAAGAGCATGCCGCGGCCGGTGTAGCGCTTGGCGAGG
>NZ_DASZUF010000012.1:0-17183 GCF_035547795.1 Nocardioides sp. | reverse complement strand
GTGAGCTCGCGCGACGACCACCACGTCTACCGCGTCGACCTGCGCACCGGGGATCGACACGACCTCGGCGCCGTGCCGGGGGCGGTCTCCAACGTCGCCGAGGGTGGCGAGGCCGGACTGCTCGGCCTCGCGCTCTCCCCGGCGTACCCCTCCGACCACCGGGTCTACGCCTACTGGTCGACCGCCAATGACAACCGGATCGGATGGTTCCGGTTGCGTCACCGCCACCTCGGCCGGCCGCACGTGATCGTCACCGGCATCCCGCTCGGGGTGCATCACGACGGCGGTCGGCTGGCGTTCGGTCCCGACGGCATGCTCTACGCCGGCACCGGGGAGTCCGGACGTCCGGAGCTGTCTCAGAACAAGCACTCGCTGGGCGGCAAGATCCTGCGGATGACACCGACGGGCCGGCCGGCCCCGGGCAATCCGTTCGGGACGCTGGTCTACAGCTACGGGCACCGCAACGTGCAGGGGCTGGCGTTCGACCCGCACGGCCGGCTGTGGGCCTCGGAGTTCGGCGACCACACCGCCGACGAGCTCAACCTGATCAAGCCGGGGCGTGACTACGGCTGGCCGGCCACCCAGGGCAAGACCAGCGATCCGAAGTACGCCAGTCCGGTCGCGCAGTGGGGGACCGAGGAAGACTCCCCGAGCGGCATCGCCTACGCCGCCAGGAGCATCTGGATGGCGGCCCTGGCCGGCCAGCGGCTGTGGCGGATCCCGCTGCACGGCGCCAAGGCGGGCACCCCGCAGGACTTCCTGACCGGTCGCTACGGGCGGCTGCGCAGCGTGCTCGCCCTGAACGACCACACCCTGCTGGTCACCGCCAGCAACCGCGACGGTCGGGCCACCCCACACCCGGGTGACGACCGGATCCTGGAGCTCAAGGTCGGCTGAGCGGCATGCCCGGGGTGCGACGCCGGGGGCCGACCGGGCAGAATCACCGGCGTGACCCAGGGGATCGCCGCACGGCTGGCCGGACGACATGTGCTCCTGACCGGAGTGACCGGCTTCGTCGGGGAGGCACTGCTGCACCTGCTGCTGACCGAGGTGCCCGACGTCCGGCTCTCGGTGCTGGTGCGGCCCAAGGGCTCCACGCCCGGCACGGCTCGGGTCGGCAAGCTGCTCGGCAAGCCGATCTTCGCCGAGGTGGTCGAGGCCGCCGGTGGCGCCGACGCGCTGATGGCCGCCCGGATCAACGTCGTCGAGGGCGACCTGGCCGCACCGCCGGCGCTGCCCAGGGACCTGGACGCAGTGGTGCACTGCGCGGGCGACGTCTCCTTCGACCCGCCGGTCGACGACGCGTTCCGCACCAACGTCGTCGGCGTACGCGAGCTGCTCGCCCGGGTCGAGGAGGCCAACCCGGAGGCGCACTACCTGCACGTCTCCACCGCCTACGTCTCCGGCCGCCGCCGCGGCCACATCCCCGAGGGGCCGCTGGACCACGGCGTCGACCTCGAGGCCGAGCTGGCCTGGGGCCTGTCCCAGCGCGCCGAGATCGAGGCACGCTCGCGCACCGCCGACGTCCTGGAGCGGCTGCGCAGGAAGGCCGAGCGCGAGCACGGCCGCGCCGGGCTGCTGACAGCCGCAGCGTCAGCCGAGGACGAGCGGAAGCGCTGGGTCCGCAAGGAGCTGGTCCGAGTCGGCACCGAGCGCGCCCGCAGCCTGGGCTGGACCGACTGCTACACGTTCACCAAGGCGCTGGGCGAGCGCGTGGTGGAGGAGTACGCCGCCCGCGGTCGCACCGTCACGATCTACCGACCCAGCATCATCGAGTCGGCCCTAGAGCGGCCCTACCCGGGCTGGATCGAGGGGTTCAAGATGGCCGAGCCGCTCATCCTGGCCTTCGGCCGCGGCGAGCTGCCGGTGTTCCCGGCCAACCCCGACACCGCGATCGACATCGTCCCGATCGACCACGTGGTCAGCTCCATCGTCGCGGCGTTGGCCTATCCGCCGGCACCGGCCGAGCCGGCGTACTTCCATCTCTCCTCGGGTCACCGCAACCCGATCACGTTCGGCATGCTGCTGGACTTCGTCCGCTCCTACTTCGAGAAGGAGCCGTTCGCGATGGGCGACCGGGGCGCGGTGCGGCTGCCGGAGCGGCCGTTCCCGGGGCCGGCCGCGGTCGAGCGGATGCTGTTGACCGGCGAGCGCGCGCACAAGGCCGCCGACTGGGTGATCGGCCACGCGCCGCGCGGCACCCGCACCCGGGCCTGGGCCAAGAAGCTCGACACCCAGGGGCGCCGGCTGCGGTTCCTGCGTCGCTACCTCTCGCTCTACGAGGAGTACGCCCAGGCCGACCTGCGCTTCGTCGACGAGCGGACGATGGCGCTGTTCGACGGCCTGACGCCCGAGGACCGCGAAACGTTCGCGTTCGACACCTCGGTGATCGACTGGCACCACTACATCCACGACACGCACATCCCGGCGGTGACCAAGCCGGTACGCGACCTGGACGAGCTTCGTCGCGCCCGCAAGCGGCCTGCCCCCGGAACGCTCAAGGAGCTCAAGGCGCCAGCCGAGGGCACGCGGGTCGCGGCGTTCTTCGACATGGACGGCACGCTGCTGTCCTCCAACGTCATCGAGACCTACCTGTGGCTGCGGCTGGGCGAGCTGCCCGCGAGCGGTCGGCTCGGCGAGCTGGGCCGGGTCGCCGGCAAGGTGCCGCGCTGGATCCAGGCCGACCGCAAGGAGCGCGGCGGCTTCCTTCGCTCGGTCTACCGCGAGTACGCCGGAGCCCGGCTGGCCGACCTGGAGGCCATCGCCGACGGCGACCTCGCCCAGCACGTGCTCGCCCGGCTCTCGCCCGACGCGGTCCGGCGTATCCGCGAGCACCGCGCCGCCGGGCACCTGACCGTGCTCGTGACCGGTGCGATCCGGCCGCTGACCAGGCCGCTGGCGCCGCTGTTCGACCACATCGAGGCCGCCGACCTGGCTGTCGACGAGTACGGCGTGTGCACCGGCCGGCTGGCGTCCTCGCCGCTGGTCGGCGAGGCCCGGGCGGCGTTCGTGCGGGCCTACGCCCGGGCACACGGCCTGGACCTGTCCGGCTGCTACGCCTACGCCGACTCCCACTCCGACCTGCCGCTGCTCGCAGCCGTCGGGCAGCCGGTCGCGGTGCGTCCCGATGTACCCCTGTTCCGGCACGCTCGCAAGGCACACTGGTCGATCGTGGAGTGGTCCTCGCCGTCGGTGTCCTCCCGCGTCCCGGGGGTGGTGGGCTGATGCTCGCGCTGGAGATGTTCCGCTCGGTCCCCAAGACCGTGCTCGGCAAGGCCGCCGGCGGCCGGGTGCCGATGCTGCTGACCGGCGTCGCGGCTCCGCTGCGGCTGGTCACGATCCCGCCGCCGAAGGTCGAGCGGCCCGGCTGGGTGCGACTTCGGGTGCTGCTCTCCGGCATCTGCGGCTCCGACCTCGGCATGCTCTCGGGCAAGACCTCGCTCTACTTCAGCGCGGTCGTCTCGCTGCCGTTCGTGCCCGGCCACGAGGTCGTCGCCGAGCTGCTCGAGGACTGCGACGACCTGCCGGCCGGCACCCGCGTCGTGGTCGACCCGGTGCTGACCTGCGCGGCCCGCGGCGTCGACCCGTGCCCGGCCTGCGAGCGCGGCGAGACCAACCGATGCTCCCGGATCACCGTCGGCGACATCTCGGCCGGACTGCAGACCGGCTTCTGCCACGACACCGGCGGCGGCTGGAGCCAGCAGCTGGTGGCACACCGCTCGCAGCTTCACCCCGTCCCCGACGGGTACGCCGACGAGCAGGCGCTGCTGATCGAGCCCGTCGCGTGTGCGGTGCACACCGCGCTGCGGGCCGGCGTGAGCGCCGGCGACCGGGTGCTGGTCAGTGGCGCCGGGGCGGTCGGCCTGCTGGCCACGCTGGCGCTGCGCGAGCTCACCGACGCCGGCGAGATCCTGGTGGTCGCCAAGCACGCCCGTCAGCGGGAGCTGGCCCTGGAGTTCGGCGCCACCGAGGTGGTGGCCCCCAAGGAGACGCTGCGCCGGATCCGCCGCGCGACCGGCGCCTTCCAGCTCGAGCCGGAGTTCTCCGCGCCGTACCTGCTCGGCGGGGTCGACGTCGCCATCGACGCGGTCGGGTCGAGCCAGTCACTGGAGACCTGCCTGCACGCCACTCGCGCCGGCGGCCGGGTGGTGCTCTCCGGTATGCCGGCCAAGGCCGACCTCTCCGCGGCCTGGTTCCGCGAGCTGGAGGTGGTCGGCACCTACGCCTCCGCGCACGGCGAGGAGGCGTTCGCCAAGGCCACCGGTCTGGTCGGCCACGATGCCGTGGCACGGTTGGCCAAGGGTGTGGCGACGTACCCGCTCCATCGCTGGCGGGAGGCGCTCGACCATGCGCACTCGGCCGGCCGTCTCGGCACCGTCAAGGTGGCATTCGATCCCAGGAGGAACCAATGAGTAGGCCAGGCTTCGTCCTCGAGGTCGATGACAGGACCCCGCCGCTGCTAGTGCACGAGGGGCTGGGATTCCGGCTCGAGGAGTTCCCGCTCGGAACCCGGGTGATCTACCCGCCCGAGCCGATCGCCTCCATCGCCGACGTGGACGGCGCCATCCGCGACGCGCTGCTCGACCCGGTCGACTCCGAGCCGTTGCCCGCGCTGCTGTTCCCCGGCATGCGGCTGACCATCGCGTTCGACGACATCTCACTGCCGCTGCCCACGATGAGGGCGCCCGACCTGCGCGGCCGGATCATCGAGCAGGTGCTCACCCTCGCCGCCGAGAAGGGCGTCGACGACGTCGAGCTGATCGCGGCCAACGCGCTGCACCGACGGATGAGCGCCGCCGAGATCAAGCACATCGTGGGAGAGCGGGTCTTCCGCAGCTTCTGGCCGCAGGGGGCGCTCTACAACCACGACGCGGAGGACCGCGACAACCTCGAGCACCTCGGTCTGACCGAGAAGGGCGAGGACGTCGAGATCAACAAGCGGGCGGCCACCTCCGACCTGCTGGTCTACGTCAACATCAACCTGGTCGCCATGGACGGCGGTCACAAGTCGGTCGGGATCGGGCTGGCGTCGTACAAGTCGCTCAAGCACCACCACAACGCCAAGACGATGGTCAACAGCCGCTCGTTCATGGACCACAAGCACTCCGAGATGCACTCCTCGGCGTGGCGGATGGGCCGGCTGATCAAGAAGCACGTCAAGGTCTTCCAGATCGAGACCACCGTCGACAACAACATCTTTCCCAAGCCCTACGACTTCTTGATGAAGCGCGAGTGGGAGTGGTCGATCAAGGACCAGGCCTCGGCGCTGGCGATGCGTCGCGGGCTGGCGATCGCGCCGCAGAAGCTGCGGCACAAGATGTTCCACGACCTGCGCTCGGTCTACGGGCTGACCGGGATCAACGCCGGCGAGGTGGAAGCGGTGCACGAGCGCACCATCCGCAAGGTGCACGAGCAGCAACGGGTCAAGATCGAGGGCCAGTCCGACGTGGTCGTGATGGGCGTGCCCTACCTCGGCCCCTACAACGTCAACTCGACGATGAACCCGATCCTGGCGGCGTGCATGGGCCTGGGCTACTACTTCAACTCCTATCTCGGCCAGCCGGTCGTGCGGCAGGGCGGCGTCGCGATCCTGTACCACCCGCTGGACGAGGGCTTCAACACGCTGACCCACCCGTCGTACGTCGACTTCTACGAGGAGGTGCTCGCGGAGTCGACGGATCCGGCGGTGGTGGGGGAGAAGTTCGAGCAGCAGTTCGCCACCGACCCGTGGTACGTGCACCTCTACCGCACCTCGCACGCCTACCACGGCGTCCACCCGTTCTACATGTGGTACTGGATCGCGCACGCGCTGGACCACCTGGGCGATGTGATCTGGGTGGGTGGTGACCGGCGGGCGGCCGCCCGGATGGGCTTCCGGTCGGCCTCGACGCTGCACGACGCCCTGGAGATGGCCTCCTCGACCGTCGGCGGCTCGCCGTCGATCACCTACCTGCACAACCCGCCGCACCTGCTGGCGGATGTCCGATGAGCTTCTGGCGCGACACCGTCGCCGACGTCAGGCAGGTCAAGCGGGGCTGGCGCTGGGGGCATCGCGCCCAGGTGCCGCGCTCGGCGGAGGAGTTCGTGCCGCCGGCGTCGTCTTCGATATACCCCAACGACTGGTCGCGGACGCCGTGGGCGGCGGCCGCCCGTGAGGTGGCGCAGAAGGTCGGCCTCGAGCCGGTCTTCCGCTCGCAGGTCCGCACCCAGGTCTCCGGCCTCTCGGTGCTCGACGGGCTGACCGGGCCGGTCATCTTCGTGGCCAACCACGCCTCCCACCTCGACACCCCGCTGGTCCTGCTCTCACTGCCCGACGAGTGGCGGCGGCGTACCGCGGTGGCGGCCGCGGCCGACTACTTCTTCGACACCTGGTGGCGCGCGGTCGGCTCCTCGCTGCTGTTCAACACGCTGCCGATCGACCGCCGCGGTGGCACCCTGTCCGCCACGCCGGGAGAGGTGCTCGGCGACGGCTGGTCGCTATTGATCTTCCCGGAGGGCACCCGGTCGACCGACGGCTATCTGGGCAGCTTCCGGATGGGCGCGGCGTACCTGGCCGTCGAGCACGGCGTCCCGGTGGTGCCGATCGTGCACCGCGGGACGTTCGCGGCGATGCCGCGCGGGGTCTCCTGGCCCTCCCGTGGCCGGCGCCAGCTGACCATCCGGTTCGGCGAGCCACTGGTGCCGGGCGAGGGCGAGTCGGCCCGCGAGCTGGCGCCGCGGATCAAGCAGGCGGTGGCTCGGCTGCTCGACGAGGAGGAGACCGACTGGTACGCCTCGCTGCGTCGCTCCGCCGCCGGGCAGACCCCCGACCCGGCCGGGCCGGACATTGCCCAGTGGCGCCGGATCTGGACGTCCTCGCAGTCCCCCGCGGTCGGCCCGGACCGGCCGCGGGCGTGGGGCCGCTGACCGTCGCTAGGCCCAGCGCAGCAGCGCGGCGACCGGGGCTCCGCCGAGCGCGGCCGACGGCAACGGTACGACGGCCGCCTCGGTGAGCACCGCGCCCGCGATCAGCGCCTCGTCGGCGCGGACCGGGCCGACGATGTTCGCCGCCCCGAACGCCAGGCCCGGATGCTGGGCGGGGTCGAGCTCGTGCTCGCCCAGTCGTGCCGGGTCGAAGAGCAGCGTCTCCACCCGGCCCTGGACGAGCGCGTCGGCCACATCCCGGACGCCGGTGGCCACGCCCTCGCCGCGGCCGAGGCCGTCGCGTAGGCGCTCGGCGAGCGCCGTACGTCGACCCACCACGTCCTGGAAGAGCGCCTCCCGGATCGCCTGGTGCAGGGCGTCGTCACCGCCGTCGGCGTGCCGCTGACCGGTCGGCAGCGGGACCACCTCGGCCGGCAGCGCGTCCAGCTCGCGGCGCGCGATGCCACACGAGGCCGGATCGCCGGCGAGCAGGATCATGCTGGGACGGTGCTGGCGGACCAGCCGCTCGACCTCGGCCACGACCTCCTCGGCGTTGCGCCGCCAGGCGTTCTCGCTGGTGCGCTGCACCTCGATCGAGGCCCAGCCGCCGACCGGCACCTGGTGCACGTACTGCAGGTCGCCGCCGGCGGTGATCTCCTCGGTGGGCACGGGCACGTCGGAGTCCCACAGCGACACCTGGCCGCCGGTGTGGTCGACCAGGGCGAGCACGAAGCGGACGTCGGCGTCGCGGTGGGCGGCCCAGGCGGCCAGGTCGGGGAGCGGGTCCCACGAGGCCACCGGCTGCTCCTGCCGGGTGGTGGCGAGCTCGTCGTACACGATCTCGTCGGGGGTCCCGACGACCAGTCGCGAGACCGGCGCGGCTCGTCCGGGCTGCTCGTCGAGCCGCTGTTGCAGCCGCTCGACGACCTGGCTGGGGGCACCCTGGGCGGCCAGCTCGTGGCAGGCGTCGCGGACCCGCGTCTCGTGCTCGTGCCGCCCGGACTCGGTGTCCTGGCTGACGTCGACGAACACGGTGGCGTAGGGACCGGGCTTGGTCAGAACGGGGGCAAGCGTCGCGGTGTCCATGGCCTCTCCGGTCCCCGATCGGCCGGGGCCGGAAACGCCCGCGGTCGCGCCGGTTCGCCGCCGACGGGCGCTGCGTCGGTCGGCGTCGCTAGCCTGAGCCGCATGCCTACCCTCGGCCCTACCCTCGGCGAGGTCGTCGACCTCCTGCACCGCTGGTATCCGCCCGCCACCGCGGCGTCTTGGGACGCCGTCGGACTGGTGTACGGCGATCCGGCCGCGCCCTGCGCGAAGGTGCTCCTCGCCGTCGACCCGGTGCTGCCGGTCGCCCGGGAGGCGGCCGCGTGGGGCGCCGACCTGGTGATCACCCACCACCCGCTGTTCCTCAAGCCGGTGCACGGCTTCGCGCCGACCACGCCGAAGGGCCGCACCCTGTGGACGCTCGCCCAGGCCGGCTGCGGGCTGCTGGCCGCGCACACCAACGCCGACCAGGCGCTCGGCGGGGTGAGCGAGGCGATGGCGCTGGCGCTCGGGCTGACCGACGTCGCGCCCCTGGAGCCTGCCTCGGGTGCCGCGCTCGACAAACTGACCACCTACGTCCCTGCCGCCGACGCACCGCGACTGCGCGAGGCACTGGCCGAGGCCGGTGCCGGCCGGATCGGCGACTACGACAGCGCCTCGTTCTCCAGCCCGGGTGAGGGCCGGTTCCGACCGCTGCCGGGCGCCCGACCGCATGTCGGCTCCGTCGGCGCCCTGGAGGTCGTAGACGAGGTCCGGATCGAGGTGGTGCTGCCACGCGAGCGCCGGCGACCGGTGGTGACGGCGCTGCTGGCGGCGCATCCCTACGAGGAGCCGGCGTACGACGTGGTCGAGCTGGCGCCGGCCGGGCCGGCCGAAGTCGGCTTCGGCCGGATCGGCACGCTGCCCGCGCCGCTGACGCTGCGCGACTTCGCCGCCCACGTGGCCGCCGCGCTGCCGACCACCGTCGCAGGCGTCAGGGCCGGCGGCAACCCCGACCGGCCGATCCGCCGAGTGGCGCTGTGCGGCGGCGCCGGCGACTCGCTCCTCGATCTGGTCCGGCGCAGCGATGCCGACGTCTACGTCACCAGCGACCTGCGCCACCACCTGACCAGCGAGTTCCTGGAGCACGAGGGCGCGGCGATCGTCGACGTACCGCACTGGGCGGCGGAGTGGACCTGGCTCCCGACGGTGGCCGCGCGGCTGGCGCAGGAGCTGGGCGATACGGTGGAGGCCCGCATCTCGCAGATCGTCACCGATCCCTGGACGCTGCGGTTCTAGACACCCCGACGAGGAGCACCGGTGAAGGCCGACCCGTTCGCCCAGCTGAAGCTGCTGGACATCGCCGAGATCGACGCACGGCTGCTGCAGCTGCGCCACCAGCTCGCCACCCTGCCGGAGACCAAGCAGATCCGCGACCTGCAGGCCGAGCGCAAGCTGGTTGACGACGCCGCGATCGACGCCCGGGTGCGGCGTGACGATCTGGCTGCCGCCCAGGCCAAGGCGGAGAAGGACGTCGAGGCCGTTCGCACCCGGCGGGTCCGTGAGCAGCAGCGCATCGACGCCGGCCAGGTCACCAATCCCAAGGACCTGGAGCGGCTCCAGGCCGAGCTGGCCAACATCGACCGACGCATCCTTGTCCTCGAGGACGAGGAGCTGGAGGTGATGGAGCAGCTCGAGACGGCGAGCGCCGAGGCGGCCGAGTTCGACGCCAAGATCGCCGCCATCGACGAGCAGATCGCGACCCTGACCCAGCAGCGGGCTGAACGTGCCGCCGGCATCGAGAAGGAGCTGGCCGAGGTCACCGCCGAGCGCGGTCCCGCCACCGAGGGCATGCCGGCGGACCTGATGGCGCTCTACGACCGGCTGCGCGAACAGCACGGCATCGGTGCCGGCGAGCTGCGCGCCCGTCAGTGCGGCGGTTGCCGGCTGACCGTCGAGCCGGCGGAGCTGGCTCGGATTCGGGCCGCGCAGAGCAACGAGGTCATCCGCCATGAGGAGTGCGGCGTGATCCTGGTCCGCACTGCCGAGTCGGGGCTGTGAGCGACCGAGTCGCCAAGGTCGTCGCCAAGGTCGTCATCGAGGCGGACGGCGGCTCGCGGGGCAACCCCGGGCCGGCGGCGTACGGCGCGGTGCTGCGCGACGCCGCCACCGGGGAGGTGCTTGCCGAGGACGGCACCGCCATCGGCGTGGCGACCAACAACGTGGCCGAGTACCGCGGCCTGATCGCGGGCCTGACCCTCGCCGCCGAGCTCGCGCCCGAGGCCGAGGTCGAGGTCCGGATGGACTCCAAGCTGGTCGTGGAGCAGATGAGCGGCCGGTGGAGGATCAAGCACCCCGACATGGTGCCGCTGGCCCAGGAGGCTGCTCGGCTCGCGCCGGCCGGAACGGCGTACACCTGGATCCCGCGGGGGCAGAACGGGCACGCCGATCGGCTGGTCAACGAGGCCCTCGACGGGCTGCGCAGCGGTGTCACGGTAGCGGGGGAGAGCGACGAGAGTCTGCTTGCCGAGGTCGAGTCGGCGCGCACCGAGGTGCCCGCCCGCGGGTGGGCGAAGCCGGGCGGCCCACCGACCACGCTGATCCTGCTGCGCCACGGCGTCACCCCGCACACCCTGGAGAAGCGGTTCTCGGGCGGGCTGGCGTCGGCCAATCCGCCGCTGTCCGACGACGGCCGCGCCCAGATCCGGGCGGCCGCGGAGTGGCTGGCGCCGATCGCGGACCGAATCGCGGCGGTGGTCACCTCGCCGGTGCGGCGCACGGTGGAGTCGGCGGAGATCGCCGCCGCCGTACTCGGCAAGGAGATCGCCGAGGAGCCCGGCTTCGCGGAGATGGAGTTCGGGGCGTGGGACGGCCTGACCTTCGCCGAGGTCGGCGAGCGGTTCCCGGGCGAACTGGAGCGCTGGCTCGGCTCCTTGGATCACGCGCCGGGGGGTGGCGAGTCGTTCCGTACCGTCCAGGAGCGGGTGTACGCCGGCCTCGACCGGCTGCTGGACCGCTTCCACGGCCGGACCGTGCTCGTGGTCAGTCACGTGACGCCCATCAAGACCCTGGTCGCCCGAGCGCTCGACGCCGACCTGGCCGCCGTCTTCCGGATGGAGCTCGCCCCGGCGTCGGTCAGCGTGGTGAGCTTCTACGACGACGGCGACGACGGTGCCGCCCGCGGCTCCCTGCGGCTCTACAACGCCCTGCCACCCGCCCGGGACCCGTTCGACTCCAGCGCCTGGTGATCTGGCTCCTGGCAGGCCAGGATCGCGTTGTCGGCGGAGTAGTGGCGGAGTAGTGGCGGGGTGGTGGCGGGGTAATGGCGGGGTAGTTCGGGGAGAACCGGTCGGTTACTGGCCAGTAGAGCGACCGTTTCTCCCCGAACTACCCCTGACGCCCAGCACGCCTCACAGCTCGCCGACCACCACGTCGAGCCGGGTGCCGGACGTGGTGGGAGCGCCGAGCTCCACGGCCCAGCCGAGGTCGCGGAGGACGTCGGCCAGTTTCGTCGGAGTCCGGGGCGCGGCGCCGGCCTCCAGGAGCGCCCGCACGATCCGGCCCTTGGTGGCCTTGTTGAAGTGGCTGACCACCTTGCGTACGCCGCCGACCTCGTGCAGCACCCGCACCGTGGCGGTCCGTGCGGCCACCTCGTCGGGTCGCCAGAACGACGCATAGGTGCCGCTGCGCAGATCGACCAGCAACCCGCCGCCCAACGCCTCCAGTGCGGCCGGGCCGAGGTGGCGCCGCCAGTGCGCCTGGACGCCGCCGAGGCCGGGCAGGGTGGTGTCGCCGGAGAGGCGGTACGCCGGGATCCGGTCGCCGAACCCGACCAGACCGAAGACCGAGGACGTCACCATCACCCGGGAGGCCGCCCGGCGCTTGGCGGCGGTCGACAGCGACCCCGCGTCCAGGGCGTCGTACAGGACGCCGGTGTAGATCGCGTCGGCCCGCGCCGTCGGCGCGGCCAGCAGGCTGGCGTTGCGGGTGACCAGCTCCGGCTGCGTCTTCGGTACGCCGAGCACCTCGGCCGCGACCGCCTCGTCGCCGCGGCAGAGCGCGACCAACGACTCGATGACCGCCTCCCGAGCGGGGTTCAGCGACGGCAGTGAGAGACGGTCCAGCGCCAGCGGCGCCCCGCGACGCGGTGCGGTCTTCCCCTCGGACGGCGGCAACAGGATCAGCACGAGCGGCTATCTTTCCAACGTGCCCAGCAACCGAGTGATCCGGGTCGCCCAGGCCGACGACGGCGTCGCCGCGCAGACCCTCCGTGCCGGCATCGCCCAGATCCAGCGGGATCTGGGGGTCAGTCCCGACTTCCCGCCGGAGGTGGAGGCGGCTGCGGCGGCCGCCGCACAGCGGCCTCGGCTGCCCGATCTGGACCGCACGGACCTGCCGTTCGTGACGATCGACCCGCCCACGTCGATGGACCTCGACCAGGCCATGCACCTGGCCCGCAACGGCGACGGCTACACGGTGCACTACGCGATCGCCGACCTTGCCGCCTTCATCACGCCCGGCGACGCGATCGACGTCGAGGCGCACCGGCGCGGCGAGTCGCTCTACGGCGCCGACTCGTTGATCCCCCTCCACCCCGCGGTGCTCTCCGAGGGTGCCGCCAGCCTGCTCCCGGGCGAGATCCGGCCGGCGCTGCTGTGGACCATCGAGCTCGACGAGACCGGCGAGGCCATCTCCACCCACGTCGAGCGCGCCCGGGTGCGCAGCACCGCCAAGCTTGACTACGCCGGAGTGCAGCAGCAGCTCGACGCCGGCACCGCCCCCGAGATGCTCCAGCTGCTCCGCGAGATCGGGCGGTTGCGCCAGCAGGTCGAGGCCAAGCGCGGCGGCGTCAACCTGACCCTGCCCGACCAGGAGATCGAGGTCACCGGCGACGAGTGGCGGCTGGCCTACCGCAGCCAGCTTCCGGTGGAGGAGTGGAACGCCCAGATCTCGCTGCTCACCGGCTTCGGCGCCGCCGACCTGATGGTCTACGCCCGAGTCGGGATCCTGCGTACGCTACCGCCGCCGGACCCGCGCGACGTGCAGCACCTGCACCGAACCGCCCGCGCGCTCGGCATCGACTGGCCCGCCGAGATGCTCTATCCGGACTTCATCCGCACCCTGGACCCCACCGACCCGAGGCACGCCGCGATGACCGTGGCGTGCACCCGGCTGCTGCGCGGCAGCGGGTACGCCGCCTTCGACGGCGAACTGCCGGCGCTGACCGAGCATGCCGCACTCGCGTCGGAGTACGCCCACGTCACGGCACCGTTGCGCCGCCTGGTCGACAGGTACGCCGCCGAGGTGTGCGTGGCGCTATGCGCGGACCAGCCGGTGCCGGACTGGGTCCACCAGGCCCTGGCGACACTCCCGGAGGAGATGCGGGCCAGCGGGCACCGCTCGTCGTCGTACGAGCATGCCGTGGTGGACCTGGTGGAGGCGGGCGTGCTCGCCAAACGAGTGGGTCAGACGTTCCAGGGCGTCATCGTCGAGGTCGACGAGAAGACCGGCACCCGCGGCAGCGTCACCATCCAGGACCCGGCCGTGGAGGCGCCGGTCGTCGGCGCCCAGCCGTTGCCGCTGGGCACCGACGTGACGGTCACGCTGGCCAGCGCCGACGTCGCCACTCGTACGGTGGCCTTCGAGCTGGGCTGAGGCCGCCCCGGCCGGCGGGCTGGCGCGGGGTGGCGCGGGTCAGAACTCCTCGTCGAAGTCGACGGTGCCGGTCACGCCGACCTGGTACGCCGACACGCGCCGCTCGAAGAAGTTCGACAGCTCCTGGACGTCCTGCAGCTCCATGAACGTCAGCGGGTTGGCCGCGCCGTAGATCGGTGGCAGGTCGAGGCGCTCCATGCGGCGGTCGGCGACGTACTCCAGGTAGGAGCGCATGTCGGCGGTCGACAGGCCGGCGACCCCCTGGCCGAGCAGGTCCTCGGCGAACTGCGCCTCGGCGTCCACACCCTCCATCAGCATCTCGCGCACCCGGGCGGCCAGGTCGTCGTCCCACAGCTCCGGCTCCTCGGCCCGGGCCGTGTCGACCACGTCGAAGGCGAAGGCCATGTGCATCGACTCGTCCCGGAAGACCCAGTTGGTGCCCGAGGCCAGGCCGTTCAGCAGCCCGCGCGAGCGCAGGAAGTAGACGTAGGCGAAGGCGCCGTAGAAGAACAGCCCCTCGATCACCGCTGCGAAGCAGATCAGGTTGAGCAGGAACGCCTTGCGGTCCTCCCGCGTCTCCAGCCGGCGTACCTCGAAGAGCGAGTCGATCCACCTGAAGCAGAAGTCGGCCTTGGCCTTGATCGAGGGGATGTTGTCGACGGCCGCGAACGCCTCGAAGCGCTCCTGCTCGTCGGGCACGTAGGTGTCGAGCAGGTTCAGGTAGAACTGGACGTGCACCGCCTCCTCGAACAGCTGCCGCGAGAGGTAGAGCCGGCCCTCGGGGGAGTTGACGTGCTGGTAGAGGTTGAGCACCAGGTTGTTGGCCACGATGGTGTCGCCGGTGGCGAAGAACGCGACCAGCCGCGAGATGAGGTGCCGCTCGGCCGGCGTCATCCGGGCGAGGTCCTTCAGGTCGGAGTGGAGGTCGATCTCCTCGACGTGCCAGGTGTTCTTGATGGCGTCCTTGAACCTGTCGAAGAAGTGTGGGTAGCGCATCGGGCGCAGGGTCAGGTCCAGGCCCGGGTCGAGCAGCATCTGGCGGGTGGTGGTCGTGGTGGTCACTGGCAGGCCTCGCATGCCTCGGGGTTCTCGAGGGAGCAGGCGACTGCCCCCTCGTCGGTGGCGGTGGTGGGCACCGTGACGGTGCTCGTGATGGTGGCGGTGCTGCCGCCGGTGACGGTCGCCTGCTGGATCCGGGTGGCCGGACGGGAGCGCAGGTAGTAGGTCGTCTTCAGCCCGGCCTTCCAGGCGTAGAGGTACATCGAGGAGAGCTTGCCGATGGTCGGGCCGGCCAGGAACAGGTTGAGCGACTGGCTCTGGTCGATGTACGGCGAGCGCGCCGCGGCCAGGTCGATCAGCGCCCGCTGCGGCAGCTCCCAGGCGGTCCGGTACAGCTCGCGCAGGTCGGCCGGGATCGCGGTGATGCCTTGGATGGAGCCCTCGGCCCGCTTGATCTGCTCGCGGACCTCCGGTGTCCACAGCCCACGCGCCTTGAGCTCGCGCACCAGCGCCGAGTTGATCTGCAGGAACTCGCCCGAGAGCGTCTCGCGCTTGAACAGGTTGGAGACCTGCGGCTCGATGCACTCGTAGCAGCCGGCGATGCTGGCGATCGTCGCCGTCGGGGCGATCGCGATCAGCAGCGAGTTGCGCAGGCCGGCCGCGGCGACCCGGCGCCGCAGTGCCTCCCAGCGCTCGGCCTGGGTCGGCGTGACGCCCCACAGGTCGGGCTGGAGCCGGCCGCGGGCGGCGCGCGTGTCGTCGTACGCCGGATGTGCACCGTGCTGCTCGGCCAGGTCGGCCGAGACCTCCAGCGCGGTCAGGTAGACCTCCTCCTGGATACGGGTGGAGAGCTCCAGCGCGTCGGCGGAGTCGAACGGCAGGCCGAGGGCGAAGAAGACGTCCTGCAGGCCCATCAGGCCCAGCCCGACCGGCCGCCAACGCGGGTTGGAGCGCGCCGACTCCTCGCTCGGGTAGAAGTTGATGTCGATCACCCGATCGAGCAGGGGTACGGCGGTGCGCACGGTGCCGCGCAGCTTCTCCCAGTCGATGCCCTGCGGGGTGACGTGCTGCGCGAGGTTGACCGAGCCGAGGTTGCACACCGCCGTCTCGGCGTCGGAGGAGACCTCGATGATCTCCGTGCACAGGTTGGACAGGTGCACGACCGGGCCGCCGGGGACGTCGGAGGTCTGGTTGCAGGTGCGGTTGGCGGCGTCCTTGAACGTCATCCAGCCGTTGCCGGTCTGGGCCAGCGTACGCATCATCCGGGCATAGAGGTCGCGGGCCTTGACGGTGCGCACGGCCCGGCCCTCCGCCTCCAGCTCGCGGTAGCGCGCCGCGAACGCCGTCCCCCACAGGTCGACCAGCTCGGGCGCCTGGTCGGGGTCGATGAGCGACCAGTCCTCGTCGGCCTCCACCCGGCGCATGAACTCGTCGGGGATCCAGGTGGCCAGGTTGAGGTTGTGGGTACGGCGGGCGTCCTCGCCGGTGTTGTCCCGCAGCTCGAGGAACTCCTCGATGTCGGGGTGCCATGGCTCCAGGTAGACGCAGGCGGCGCCCTTGCGCCGGCCGCCCTGGTTGACCGCCGACACGCTGGCGTCGAGGGTGCGCAGGAACGGCACGATGCCGTTGGACTGGCCGTTGGTGCCGCGGATCAGCGCGCCGCGGGAGCGCACCCGGGAGAACCCGATCCCGATCCCACCGGCGAACTTCGACAGCTTCGCCACCTGGGCGTAGCGACCGTAGATCGAGTCCAGCTCGTCGCGCGGGCTGTCGACCAGGTAGCAGGAGGACATCTGGCTGTGCCGGGTGCCGGAGTTGAACAGCGTCGGGCTGGAGGGCAGGTAGGCGAGCGAGGACATCAGCCGGTAGAAGTCGATCGCCTCGGCCGGGCTCTGGGCCAGGCCGCAGGCCACCCGGAGCAGGAAGTACTGCGGCGTCTCGATCACCAGCCGGCTGCTGGGGTGGCGCAGCAGGTAGCGGTCGTAGACGGTGCGCAGCCCGAAGTACTCGAACCGGTTGTCGGCCTCGACGTCGACGGCGAAGTCGAGCTTGCGGGCGTTGTCCTTGACGAAGCGCGCCGTCTCCTCGCCGATCAGGCCCTCGGCGTGGCCCAGGCTGATCGACTGGCTGAAGGAGGCGACGCCCTGGTTGCGGACCTCCTTGTCGATGTAGCCGGCCAGCAGCCGCGCGCCGAGCTTGGAGTACGCCGGCTCCTCGCCGATCATCTCCGCCGCGGTCTGGATCGACAGCCGGTCCAGCTCGGCGGTGGTGGCGCCGTCGTACAGGCCGCTGATGGTGCGGGTGGCCACCCGCATCGGGTCGACATCGGGCAGGTCGCCGCTGACGCGGTCGACCGCCCGGACGATCTTGGTGACGTCGACAGGCTCGCTGTCGCCGTTGCGCTTGCGCACCGTCATGGTGGTGCGGACAACAGATTCGGTGACCGTCACTTCTCTCTCCTCGCGAGAACCGGGACGGTCCGGGGCCGCGGGAAGGGCGACGGTGGCGAGTGGCGGCGACCTCGTCGAGGACGGGATCGCGACCCAGCCGTCGGCCTTCCCACGAGGCCTCGGACCACCACGCCCGGCGGGCGTGGTGCGCTG
>NZ_DASZUF010000011.1:0-36667 GCF_035547795.1 Nocardioides sp. | reverse complement strand
GCTGGTCGCGCCCGGTGCGGCGTGCAGGCCGTCGCCGCTCAGCGGCAGCATCCGGATCGAGGAGGGCTTCCCGTCGGTCTTGTAGAGCAGGTACGGCGTGCCGTCGGTGTCGACGAACAGCGACGGGTCGATCGCGCCGATGACCCAGGAGTTCGTCACCGGCGCCGGCGGCGTCGACGGCCCGCAGTCGGGCGTCGGGTAGACCGTCGGCAGTCCGTCCGACGGAGTGCTGGCCCCGTCGCCGGGGCTGCTGTCGCCGTCGCCGGGGGTGGGGGACTCGGTCGGCGTGAGGCAATCGCTCGGCGTCGCGGTGGGGCTCGGCGGCGTGGACGGCTCGACGACATCGGCGACCTGGTCCTCCGCGCCGAGCTTGGACCACGTCGGGCACACCAGCGGCGGGCCCGGGATCGGGTAGAACTGCCCGTTGGCCTTCGTCGCCGTCGCGACCCCGATGCACCGGCTGCTGACCGTCTTGCCCTTCACCGGGGCGGCGAAGTAGAGCAGGTACTTGCTGCCCACCTTGGCGATGTCGGCGGCCCAGATGTCGCCGCCGTTCGGCTTGGCCCAGCTGGGGAACGCCGCGAGCGCCGACGACTTCCACTTCCAGACCTTGCCGTCCTTGGACAGCGCCCGGTTGACCTTGGCTCCGGTGGCGACCACGACGTACTTCTTCGTGGTCTTGAGGACGCTCGGATCGCCGACGGTGTGCTTCCAGTCAAGCGGGATCGGCTTCATCGCGAACGCGGCCGGCACCATGAAGGCGAGCACGAGCGCGACGGCGACGGCGAGGCGCCGGTGGAACCGGCCCGTGCGGGGCGATCCGGGCAGGTCGGGGCGCATGGGTCTCTTTCGTTCGACGTCTTCGACAAGGCAAAACGGGCTTTGAGGTTAACTGCGTCGCGCCCCAATCCTCGGCATTGCGAGCCTGTGAGTGCCTGTGAAATGACACCGCGCCCCCGACGCGGACGTCGGGGGCGCGGTGGCGAGGCGTCAGAAGGCGCTCTCGGGCAGCTCCATGATCGAGTTGTCGACCGCCTCGGCGATCGCACGCTCGGCGGACAGCTTGGGCAGGTTGTACGACGCGAAGAACTTCGCGGCCGCCACCTTGCCCAGGTAGAAGTCCTTGTCCTTGCCGGGGTCGCCGGCCAGCTTGTCGAGAGCGATCTCGGCCTGCCGCAGCAGCAGCCAGGCGCAGACCACGTCGCCGACGGCGAGCAGCAGGCGAGAGGTGTTCTGGGCGACCTTGTAGATGTTGTTGATGTCCTCCTGCGAGGCCATCAGGTCGTTGAACATGTGGCCCGCGATGGCGTTGACGTCCTCCAGCGCGGTGGACAGCAGGGCCTTGCTCTCCTTGAGCTCGCCGTTGCCCTCGGCCTCGAGGAACGCCTTCACCTCGCCGGCGATGTGGCCCAGCGCCTGGCCCTGGTTCTTCACGATCTTGCGGAAGAAGAAGTCCTGGCCCTGGATGGCCGTGGTGCCCTCGTAGATCGAGTCGATCTTGGCGTCGCGGACGTACTGCTCCAGCGGGTAATCCTGCAGGAATCCGGAGCCGCCGAAGGTCTGCAGCGCCTCGGTGCCCAGCAGGGTCCAGGACCGCTCCGAGCCGTAGCCCTTGACGATCGGCAGCAGCAGGTCGTTGACCGCCTCGGCCAGCTTGTTCTCCTCGCCGGCCGCCCGGGAGGCGAGGACGTCGTCCTGCCAGCACGCGGTGTAGATGACCAGTGCGCGCATCGCCTCGGAGAAGGACTTCTGCACCATCAGCGAGCGACGGACGTCGGGGTGGTGAGTGATGGTGACGCGCGGGGCCGTCTTGGCGGAGTTGGTCAGATCGGCACCCTGGACGCGGCTCTTGGCGTACTCCAGCGCGTTGAGGTAGCCGGTAGAGAGCGTGGCGATCGCCTTGGTGCCGACCATCATCCGGGCGTTCTCGATCACGTCGAACATCTGCCGGATACCGTCGTGCACCTCGCCGAGCAGCCAGCCGCGGGCCGGCTCGCCGCCGCCGACCTGCGGGTCGCCGAAGGTGACCTCACAGGTGTTGGAGGACTTGATGCCCATCTTGTGCTCGACGTTGGTGACGTAGGCGCCGTTGCGCTCGCCGGTGAGCTCGCCGGTCTCCACGTCGAAGTGGTACTTCGGCACCAGGAAGAGCGAGAGGCCCTTGGTGCCGGGGCCGCCGATGCCCTCGACGCCCTTCGGGCGGGCGAGGACCAGGTGCATGATGTTCTCCTGGAGGTCCGACTCGGCGCTGGTGATGAAGCGCTTGACGCCGGAGATGTTCCAGGTGCCGTCCTCGTTCGGGGTGGCGAAGGTCTTGCCGGCGCCCACGTCGGAGCCCGCGTCGGGCTCGGTCAGCACCATGGTCGCACCCCACAGCCGCTCGACCATGTGCTTGGCGATCTTCAGGTCGCGCTCGACGCCGTTGGCGTTCTTGTAGACGACGGAGGCGAAGAACGGGCCGGCGCCGTACATCCAGATCGGGGCGTTGGCGCCCAGGATGAACTCCGCGGCGGACCACACCAGCGACGCCGGGGCGTCCTGGCCGCCGATGGCGGCGGGGGTCTGGATCGCCCACATGCCCGAGTCCATCCAGGCCTGGTAGGACTTCTTGAAGGCCTCGGACGCGATCGGCGCGGTGTGGGTGGCCGGGTCGAAGACCGGCGGGTTGCGGTCGCTGTCCTCGTACGACGCCGCGAGGTCCTCACGGGAGATGCGCTCGATCTCGGCGAGGAGCTCCCTGGCCGTGTCGGTGTCAATGTCGGCGAACGGGCCGGTGCCGTAGACCTTGTCGCGGCCGAACACCTCGAAGAGGTTGAACTCGACGTCGCGCAGGTTGCTCTTGTAGTGGCTCACTGCTCCACCTTCTATTGGTCGTGTCGGTGTCGACGGATTGGCCGCGCCTCATCGGGGCTGCTACTGGCCGGTAACTTTAATGATAGGAGCGGGTTCTGCCGCCTGCAAGCGGGGGTGGCGTGAGGTTGCCGGTCCGGAGCGGGCGCGGCGCGGCGGGCGGTGGGCCGCGGCCGCCGCAGGCAACGTAGAACGTGTTCTATATTTGTCGCATGACGGCAGATGCGATCACCTGGAACGCCCCCAACGATCCGCACCCGGCACGGCTGGCGTCGCAGCGGTCCTACGCCGCGGTCGCCAAGGGCGACCTGGCCGAGTGGCTGACCGTCTACGCCGAGGACGCGGTCCTGGAGGATCCGGTGGGGCCGTCGATGTTCGACCCGGAGGGGCGCGGCCACCACGGGCATGCGGGCATCTCGGCGTTCTGGGAGCAGGCGATCGCGCCGATCGCGTCGTTCGCGTTCGAGATCAACGACTCCTTCGCCAACCCCGGTTCCAACACCTGCGCCAACATCGGCCGGATCAAGACGTCGTTCCCCGACGGCTCGTTCACCGTGACCGACCTGATCATGGTGTACGTCGTCGACGACGCGGGCCGGGTCACCTCCATGAGGGCCTACTGGGAACCGGACCGGACCATGGCGACCTTCACCGAGCCGGCCTGAGGCGGGTCCTCAGGCGGCCGCGTGCCGGGCGATCCAGTCGACCGTCGCGGAGACCGCGCGCCAGTCGTCACGGACCAGGTCGAGCAGCTCGGGGGTGTGGATCACCGGCTCGAAGCCGTGCGAGCGGCCGAGGGTGAGCGACTTGTGCCGGAGCATCTCGATGCGCGGGTGGTCCCTGGCGTAGCCGCGCGGTGACGTCTTGAGGCGCTCGCCGCCGAGCTCGTAGCCGGCCGATGCGGCGGTGGCGAGCAGTCGCTCCAGCTCGGCGCCGTACGTGTCATGCACGATCGCCGCCCGGAAGGCGGTCAACCGCTCCGGCTCGAACCAGTAGCACCCGCCGCCGGTCCGCACCCCGCGTGGCGAGAGCTCGACGTAGTAGCCGGTGTGGGACGCGACCCCGACGAACGCGCCCTGATGGGTCTTGTACGGGGTCTTGTCCTTCGCGAAGCGCACGTCCCGATAGGGCCGGAAGATCTTCGCCGGTCCGAACTCCGGCTCCAGGGCCGCGCACAGCGCCTTCATCGGCGCGAGCACCGACTCGACGTAGACGTGCTTGTGGGCCTCCCAGAACGACCGGGTGTTGTCCACCTCGAGGTCGTCGTAGAAGTCCAGTGCGGCGACCGGGAACCCCTCGAAGGTCATGCCGCCATCGTCGCAGAGCCGGTTGTGAGTCGGTTCCTGCACCTGCCCATGCCGGGGCGCGACTCACGACTCGTCACGACACGTGCGCCGAGACCTGCTCGTCGCCACCGTCGGCGGAGGAGAAGATGCTGAGCACGTCGTCGGCGCACAGCGGTACGCCGAGGAAGGCCGAGCCGGCGTGGGACTGATAGGCGACGGTGAGCTTCGAACCGTCCCAGCGCATCAGGTCGGCCGGCCCGCCCTGACCCTGCGCGTCGCGTGACCAGAACACCGAGTCGCCGCAGACCGTCATCGTGCTGTTGGTGCCCGTGCCGAGGTCGACCACGCCGCCCGGGGTGGTCGCGTAGACGTGCACGCGCTGGTACTGGTGCTCGTTCGGCACCACGCTCCACACCGATCCGGAGGGCAGCAGCGCACCCTGTGCGCCCTTGCAGGCGGGTACGCCGGGGAACGGCGTCGTCTGGGTTCCGGACACGGTGACCACGGTGCGGCACGAGGGCTGGCCGGAGTCGAAGGTGAGCATCGCGGTGCCGCTCGGTCCGGTGACGATGCTGGAGAAGCCGTGCTGCGGGGCCGCGCACCAGCCCAGCGTGGCCTGCTTCGTGCCCAGGTCGGTCGTGGCGAGGCAGTAGTCCTTGCCGTGGTCGGTGGCATACGAGAGCGTCGAGCCGCGCAGCGCCCACGAGCCGTCACTCGACGGCGGCAGCGGACTGCTCTTGTCCAGCATGTACGTCGACCCGTCCGCGAGCGAGGTGACCACGGCCCGCTCCGGCTTCTCGCCGTTGGGATCCTGGTAGACCACCACTGCCCAGTCGGCGTCGAGCAACTGGTTGGCGACCGCGAGGCCGGCCGGCGCCTGGACGTGCTTCCCGCCGCCGCCCTTGGCCAGCGACCACCAGCCGCCCTGCTGGCCCACGGTCAGCACCCAGCTGCCGTTGGTCATCGAGGAGTCCTCGGTGGAGCCGGGTAGCGGCTTCCAGTCGAGCAGGGCGGGCGTGGCCTGCGCCGTACTCGTGCCGGAGGCGGCCGGCGTCGACGGCGGCGTGCTGGAGGCCGGTGCGGAGGCCGATGTCGAGGGTGCCGACGGCGTCGGCTGGTCCCCGGGCGAGGCCGCCTGGCCGGGCTGGTCGTCGTGGTGGCTGCACCCGGTCAGGAGCAGCGCCCCGGCCAGCGCCAGCGCGAGGGTGAGCCGGCGCATCAGACCCCGATGTTGTGCAGCGAGTTCGCCTTGATCGCGGCGAGCTCACGCGAGGCCGGCGCCCACTGCACCCGGGCGATGAACGGCTCGGAAGGGTGGAAGCGCTGCTGGTTCCACGGCTCGAAGTAGCCGACCATCTGGGTGCCGTGCTTGTTGGTCTTGTAGCCGCGGCCGACCTGGAAGTGACCGCCGCCGTTGTGGTCCAGGTAGGGGAAGTATCGGGTCAGCAGCAGCGGGTGCAGGATGACGGGCGCGCGGTACTGCGCGATGTGCTTCTGCATCAGCGCGAAGAACTGCGCCGAGGTGAAGCTCTTCACGTCCAGGACGGTGTAGGGGCCGGCGTACGTCGGCTTGTCCCAGCCGGTCGAGTTGTTGACCACCCGCACCATCGAGGTGATGGCGGTGCCCGCGGTGGTGGTGCCCAGCTTCTTGGCCCAGTGCGCGGCGCCCTTGTCCTTCTGCTTCCAGCCCCAGGTGATCATCTGCATCGAGGTGGGACCGCACCAGTAGGTGCGGATCTGCTCGGCGGTCTGCTTGTTCTTCAGGATCTTGGCCTTGACCGGGTACGTCGTCGGCACCGACGGTGCCGCCGGGGCGGTCGTGGTCGCCGTCACCGGGGCCGGCGCGGTCGTGGTGGGGGCGGCGGTGGTCGGGGCGCCGGCGCCGACGGGCAGCACGGTCGGGGAGACCGACGGTGTGGCTGCGGCTGGCGCGGCCACCGCATTGGTGTCCACCCGACCCGCGGCGGATGAGGCGGTGGTCCGGGCCTCGGGGTGCTCGGCCAGGAAGTCGGCGGGCAGGGGCACGCCCTGGATCTCGTGCCGGATCAGCCAGACCTTCGCCACCGCCCGGGCGGCCTGGGTCAGCTCCTTGGTCTCGGCCTTGGCGCGGGCCGCGGGCGACATCCGGGCGAGGCGCTTGAGTTCGGCTGTCTCGGAGAGGTCACCGGTGTTGCGGGCCTTCTTCGCCTTGGTGGCGCGGCGGCCGGTGAGCGGCGCGACGTCCGCGGCGACCCGCGCCTGGACCTGCTGCTCGGTCTCGGTCGTCCAGCCCTGGCCGAGGCAGTAACGCTGCCCGTCGAAGTCGGCGCACTTGACCAGGCCGTCGACCACCCCGGTCGGGATGCGGCCCGCCGCCATCCGCGGCAGCGTGCGCGGGGTGGAGTCGACCACCCGGGCGATCTCGGCCTTCATCGCCGGTGTCACCTTGCTGTATCCGGCGGCCTCGGCGGCCCGCGGCACGTAGTGCGGGCGGTCGCCGGAGGGCGAGATCACGCCGTGGTCGCCGCCGCCGCGCGGGACGAACGGGGCCGCGGCGAGCAGCACGATGAGGGCACCGATGGCGATGGTGCGAGGACGAGGGCGGCGGCGCATGGCTGACTCCGAGTGCTTGGGGAAGCGATTCTGCGGATCCACTGTCTCCCGAAATCACAGATGTCGCAACTGCCACAGGAGTCACACAGCAGGCGGCGCGGGCCGGCGCCCCAAACTGTCACGGTGACACTTCGGGCGGTTAGTGACACTTGGCATGTGTCACCGGTGACGCAAAGTGTCACGGTGACACTTTGGGGAGCGAGCGGAATGGAGCGGATGACGAGGCTCGAACTCGCGACATCAACCTTGGGAAGGTTGCGCTCTACCAACTGAGCTACATCCGCATGCCCGCGGTCGCGGGCGGTGAGGATGCTACCGCAGCGACGTGAGGTCGGCGTACTTCGGGTTGATCCCGTCACCCGAGGAGCGGCCGGTGAGCCGTCGCCCGATCCACGGCACCAGGAAGCTGCGGGTCCACTCCAGGTGCTCGGCCCGGCGCTCGCGGGCGGTCAGCGGCGGCCGCGCGGTGATCGGGTAGGCACTCAGCTGGTGGGTGACGCCGAGCGCGTCCAGCACCCGCATCGCCATCATCTGGTGGCCAGCGGGGGAGTAGTGCAGCCGGTCCTTGTCGAGGAAGTGGTGCCGGTCGTAGTCGTGGTCGCGCCAGATGTCGACGATGACCGCGCCGTGCCGATCGGCGATCTCGCGGATGAACTCGTTGAACAGCGCGCACCTGCCGCGCACCATCTTGAACGCCTGGTTGGAGCGCGTGTCCGGCAGCGTGAACATGACGACCTGGGCGCCGTTCGCGGCCAGCCGACCGATCGCATCGTCGTACGACGACGCGAGCGCATCGACGTCCACGCTGGGCCGCAGCACGTCGTTGCCGCCGCCGTGGATCGAGACCAGTGCCGCGTCCAGGGTCACGGCCGCCGGCACCTGCTCGGCGATGATCTGCGGCAGCTTGCGACCGCGGATGGCGAGGTTGGCGTAGCGGAAGCCCGGCGCCTGACCGGCGAGTACGTCGGCGACCCGGTCGGCCCAGCCGCGCAGTCCGTTGGGGCGGGCCGGGTCGGGATCGCCGACTCCCTCGGTGAAGGAGTCGCCGAGGGCGACGTAGGAGGTGAAGGCCATGATCCGCATTCTGCGACGGCGGCCGCGCGCGGAGACCACCGGGTAGGTTGAGCGCGTGCTGCTGAGTGACAAGGACATCCTGGTCGAGATCGAGGCCGGCCGGATCACCCTGGATCCCTATGACGAGACGATGCTGCAGCCGTCGTCGATCGACGTACGGCTGGACCGCTTCTTCCGGGTCTTCGACAACCACAAGTACGCCGCGATCGATCCGGCCGTCGACCAGTCCGACCTGACCCGTCAGGTGGAGACCGAGGGCGACGAGCCGTTCATCCTGCATCCGGGCGAGTTCGTGCTGGGATCGACGTACGAGACCATCGCACTGCCCGACGACGTGGCCGCGCGGGTGGAGGGCAAGTCGTCGCTGGGCCGGCTGGGGCTGCTCACCCATGCCACCGCGGGCTTCGTCGACCCGGGCTTCTCCGGGCACGTCACCCTCGAGCTCGCCAACGTCGCCACCCTGCCGATCAGGCTCTACCCCGGGATGAAGATCGGGCAGTTCTGCTTCTTCCGGCTCACCTCGCCCTCGCAGCACCCCTACGGGTCGGAGAAGTACGGCAGTCGCTACCAGGGCCAGCGCGGCCCGACCGCCTCGCGCAGCTTCCAGAACTTCCATCGCACTCCGATCTGACCTCGGCGCCGAGAGGCCCGCCGGCCGTCGCGAACTCGCGACGCCCGGCGGGCCTTCCGCATTCCGGGCCCCTTGCGGCCCCCGTTGAGAGTGTGGTTAGGCTTGCCTTAGTAAGCGTTGCCTAACCAGAGAGGCGAGCCATGACTCGTCGTACCCCTGCTCTCGTCCTCGCCCTCGCGCTGGCGGCCACCGCGCTGGCCGCCTGCTCCACCGGCCCGTCCGGCGCGAAGGACGGCAGCGCCACGTCTCCATCGACGTCGGCGGTCGCGAACCAGGGCGCCTTCCCGGTGACCATCAAGCACCACTTCGGTGAGACCACCATCGAGAAGGCGCCACAGCGGGTGGTGGCGATCGGCAGCAGCGACCCGGACAACGTGCTCGCGCTCGGTGTCGTGCCGGTCGGCATCGGCAAGGTCACCTGGGGCGGCAACGACCACGGCACCACGCCGTGGTTCGACGCGAAGCTCAAGCAGCTCGGCGGTCAGGAGCCGACGCTGCTCGACCAGACCGACGCGATCCCGTTCGACGACATCGCCAAGCTGGCGCCCGACGTCATCCTCGCGACCTACTCCGGGCTGACCAAGGCGCAGTACGACAAGCTCTCGAAGATCGCACCGGTGGTCGCCTACCCCAAGGACCCGTGGGAGACCACCTGGCAGGACTCCCTCGAGATGGACGCCGAGGCGCTCGGTCGCACCGCGCAGGCCCGGCAGCTCGAGCAGACCACCACGCAGGAGCTGGACGCGGTCAAGCAGCAGTACCCGCAGATCGTCGGCAAGACGTTCATCTGGGCGGCGCTGGCCACCACCGACCTCTCCCAGGTGCCGTACTACACGCCCGACGACGAGCGCCCGAGGTTCCTGGCCTCGATCGGGATGAAGAACGCGCCGATCATCGAGAAGATCGCGCCGCAGGGTGTGTTCTACGGCCAGATCTCCGCCGAGCGCGCCGCCGAGCTGAAGTCGGACGTGCTGGTCACCTACGCGGTCAAGGACAGTGACGCCGCGACGTACCGCTCGGACAAGCTGATCGGTCAGATCCCGGCAATCAGGAGCGGGCACATGTTCGCGGCCACCGACAACACCGCCTCGCTCGCGGCCGGCGTGCCGACGCCGCTGTCGGTGCCCTACGCGGTGGCGCACTTCGTGCCGAACCTCGTCAAGGCCGTCGACGGTCAGTGAAGCAGTACGTCGCCCCGCTCGCGGTGCTCGCCCTCGCGGCGGTCGCCTCGATCCTGGTCGGCTCCCGGATGGTGGCGCCGAGCGCGCTATGGGACCACGGCAGCGCCGGCCAGGCCATCCTGGAGACCCGGCTGCCGCGCACCGCGCTCGGCGTCCTGGTCGGCGGCGCGCTCGGCCTGGCCGGGGCCTGTCTGCAGGGGCTGACCCGCAATCCGCTGGCCGACACCGGGCTGCTCGGGATCAGCTCGGGTGCCTCGCTGGCGATGGTGATAGCGGTCTCGGCCTTCGGGGTCAGCTCGCTGGAGGCGTACGTCGGCTGGGCGTTCGCCGGTGCGGCGGTCGCCGCGGTGGTGGTGCACGGGCTGGCCTCGGCCGGGCGCGGCGGCGCCACGCCGGGCAAGCTCGTCCTGGCCGGCGCGGCGCTCTCGGCCGGCGTGGCGAGCTGGACCAGCGGCGTGCTGCTCACCGACCAGCAGACGTTCGACGTCTTCCGGGGCTGGCAGGTCGGCACCATCGGCGGCCGCGACTGGCACGTGGTGCTGACCGGCCTGCCGATGCTTCTCCTCGGTGCGGCGCTGGTGCTCGCCCGCGGCCGCACCCTCGACGTGCTCGCGCTCGGGGACGACCTGGCCCGCGGGCTGGGGCGGCGTACCGCCGTCGACCGAGCGGTGCTCGGCCTGGCGGTGATCCTCCTCGCCGGTACGGCAACGGCGCTGGCCGGGCCGATCGCGTTCGTTGGCCTGGTCGCCCCACATGCCGCCCGCGCCACGGTCGGCGGCTCCTACCCGCGGGTGCTTCCGCTCGCGATGGTCTACGGCGCCGTCCTGGTCGTGCTCGCCGACACGATCGGCCGGGTCGTCCTGCCGCCGACCGAGGTGCAGGTGGGCATCATGACCGCCGTCCTCGGCGTACCCGTCTTCGCGTGGTTCCTGCGCCGCGGCCGGATGGTGCGACTGTGAACCACCCCATCCGAATGCTCGCGTCGCTCCGCTCCAGACGGGGACCCCGATGAGCGCGATCGCGGCGGTGCGTGCCGCCCGTCGCCGCCCCCGTCGCCGGCTGGCCGCTCTGGCCACCGCGCTCGGTGCCGCGGTCATCGGACTGTTCCTGCTGTGCGTGCTGGGCGGCGACTACATCATCACCTTCCCCGACTTCCTGGCGATCCTGGGCGGCCGGCAGATCCCCGGCGCGACGTTCATCCTGCGCGAGACGAAGTTGCCCCAGGCTCTGCTCGCGCTGCTGGTCGGACTCGCCTTCGGCACCTCGGGCGCGGCCTTCCAGGGCACGCTGCGCAACCCGCTGGCCAGCCCCGACATGCTCGGGATCAGTGCCGGTGCGAGTGCGGCCGGGGTGGTCGGCATCGTGGTGTGCGGCTGGTCCGGGCTGGCGCTGAGCGGGCTGGGCATCGCCGGCGCGCTGGCCGTCGCGGTGGGCATCAGGCTGGTCGCGGGGCGCGACGACGGCTACCGGCTGGTGCTCGTCGGGGTGACCTCGGCGGCCGGCCTGCTGGCGGTGATCCAGTACCTGTTCACCCGTGCCGACGAGTACGACGCCCAGCTCGCGCTGCGCTGGCTGACCGGCAGCGTCTCGTCCGCGGACTGGCCGACGGTGCGGCTGCTCGCCGTCGCGCTGGCGGTGCTGCTGCCGCTGGTGGCGCTGACCGCCCGGGCCCAGCGCGCGCTCGAGCTCGGCCCCGACATCGCCACCGGGCTCGGGGTGCCGGCGGGTCGCGGCGACGTACTGCTCGGCCTCGCGGTGCTGCTGGCCGGGCTCGGCGTGGCCGCCGCCGGGCCGGTCGCGTTCGTGGCGTTCGCGTCCGGCCCGATCGCGCGGGCGCTCAACCGCGGCCGCACCACGCTGCTCGGCGCGGCCCTGGTCGGCGCCGCGATCATGCTCGGCGCCAGCTATCTGGCGGCGTACGCACTGCCCGACACACACCTCCCCGTCGGGGTGGTGACGGGCGCCTTCGGCGCCCCCTTCCTGCTCTGGCTGCTCACGAGGAGAACCCGATGAGACTCACCACCGCCGGCCTCACCCTCGGGTACGGCGACCAATCCGTGGTCGACGACGTCACGCTCGCCATCCCCGAGCGCGCCATGACCGTGATCGTGGGCGCCAACGGCTGCGGCAAGTCGACGCTGCTGCGCGGCATGGCGCGGCTGCTGCGGCCCGGCGCCGGCGCCGCACTCCTCGACGGCCGGGCCATCCACCGGCTGCCCACCCGTCAGGTCGCCCGCGTGCTCGGCCTGATGCCGCAGGGCCCGGTCGCGCCCGAGGGGGTGAGCGTCGTCGACCTGGTCGGCCGGGGCCGGGTGCCGCACCGGGGACCGCTCAGCCGCTGGACCAGCGCGGACGACGCCGCCGTGGCGCAGGCACTCGAGCTCACCCACACCGCCGACCTGGCCGCCCGGCCGGTGGACGAGCTCTCCGGCGGTCAGCGGCAGCGGGTCTGGGTGGCGCTGGCACTCGCCCAGCAGCCCGACGTACTCCTGCTCGACGAGCCCACCACCTACCTGGATCTGGCGCACCAGATCGAGCTGCTGGACCTCTTCGCCGACCTGGTGGAGCGCGGCACCACCGTCGCAATGGTGCTGCACGACCTCAACCTGGCCTGCCGGTACGCCGACCACCTGATCGCCATGCGCGCCGGCCGGGTGCTCGCCGCCGGACCGCCCGCCGAGGTCGTCACGGCCGGCCTGGTCGAGGAGGTCTTCGGGTTGGCCTGCCGCGTCGTGCCCGACCCGGTCACGGCGACCCCGATGGTGGTGCCGCTGGGCCGGCGGATGCTGGCGACCACACAGGAGGCGTCCTGATGCTCCTCGCCCACGTCGCTGTGCGCTCGGTGGAGCGGACCTCCCCGTCCTTCGCCCGGATCGAGCTCGGCGGGGCCGATCTGGCCGACTTCGGCGTCGACGGCCCGCTCTACGACCAGCGGATCAAGCTGCTCTTCCCCGGGTCGGCCGGCCTGCCGCGGCTGTCGGCGTCGACCTGGTGGAGCGACTATCTCGCGCTGCCGGAGGAGACCCGCGGCGCGATCCGGACCTACACGATCGCGGGGGTGCGCGGCAGTGGCGCCGCCACCACGCTGCTGGTCGACTTCGTGTTGCACCCGGGCGCGCACGGGCCAGGCTCGGGCTGGGCGGAGCGGGCCGCGGTCGGCGACGAGCTGCTCGCGGTGGTGCCGCGACGGGGCGTGGCCGGAGGCGGCATCGAGTTCGAGCCGGGCGCGGCCGAGCGGCTGCTCCTGGTCGGCGACGAGACCGCCCTGCCCGCCATCGGCCAGATCCTGCGGGACCTGCGGTCCGGGCCGCGCGGGGCGGTCTTCGTCGAGGTGCCGTGCGCGGAGGACATCTGCGACCTGCCGGCCCCCGAGGGGATCGAGGTGACCTGGCTGCCGCGTGGCGACCGGCCGGTGGGGCAGCCGGTGGTCGCAGCGGTCTCGGCGCATCTCGGCTTCGCCGCGACCGCCCCCGCACCCGTGCCGGTGGCCGGGGACGAGCTGCCCTGGGAGACCCCGACGTACTCCGCCTCGGGCGAGCCGCTCGAGAGCGGGGCCGGCGACGGGCGCTATGCCTGGATCGCGGGCGAGGCCGGGATGGTCACCACGCTGCGCCGCCACCTGGTGGGCGAGCTCGGGCTGCCCCGGCGTCAGGTGGCGTTCATGGGCTACTGGCGCCAGGGTGTCGCGATGCGGGCCTGAGCTCGCGAGCCGCCCGCCTTTCCAAAGTGTCACCGTGATGCTTTGCGCTTCGAGTGACATTTCGGAAGTGTCACTACACGCCCAAACTGTCACGGTGACACTTTGGCGGGGTGGGCCGGTGGGGCTCACACCTCGACGAGGGTGACGTCGCCGCTGACGGTGCGGGCGCGCAGCTCGACGTGGTCCTGCCCGTCGGCCGGCTGGCCGGCGCCGCGCAGGCCGGAGCGGATCTGGCCGGTGACGGTGGTGATGTCGGTCCACACCGGGATGCCCTGGGGAATCCCCACCCGGATGTCGCCGGAGGCGCCCTTGCCGACGATCTTGCCGCGGCGCACCCGGGTCACCTCGAGGTCACCGGAGCCGGTGCTCAGGCTGACGTCGGCGTCGGCGTCGACGACCCGCAGGTCGCCCGAGCCGGTCTTGACGCTGACCGGCCCGCGGGTTCGACCCAGCTCGACGTCGCCGGAGCCGGTGGAGACGACCACGGCCGCGCCGGTGGTGCCGATGGAGACATCACCGGAGCCGGACTTGACCCGCAGCTCGGCCAGCGACTCGTGGACGGCGATCCGGCCGGAGCCGGTGTCGACCGCGGAGGCGCCGGTGAGCCGCTCCAGGTCGACCTCGCCGGAGCCGGTCCGGACCAGGCTGGCGCCGACCGAGCCGGCCACGGTCACGGCGGCGCTGCCGGTCTTCACCGCAAGACGACTCGCAGTGGGCACCACCACGGTGACGTCGTACCCCGGGTAGGTGAAGTTGAAGGGGCTCCTGCCCTGCTGGTCGATGATCGAGATGCGGTTGCCGCTCTGCTCGACCAGGACGCGCTCGGTGTCGCGCCCGCTGATCTCGACATGGCTCTCCTGGGTGTCGGTGGCGGTGATGGTGAGGTTGCCCTTGCCGAGCTGCACGTAGAGCTCGACCGGGTCGTGGGTCTCGAAGTCGCGTGTGGTCATGGCTGCTCCTGAGGTCAGATCCAGCCCGTCATCCGGCGTCCACCGTGCTGGCGCAGGCCGCCGAGGGCGTCGTTGAGGGCGGTGTTGATGGAGGTGTTGATCGAGGAGAGGTCGAGGTCGATGTTGATCGCGCCGTCGCGGGTGGCGGCGCGGACGACGTTGACCAGCCAGGTGTTGAGGGAGACGTTCGCCCTGGTGGCGAACTCCTCCGCCCTGGCCTTGACCGACTCGGGGATGCGCAGCGTGATCCGGGCGAGATTGCCCTCGTCGGGCTCCTCGGCGTCGGTGTCGGGGGTGGCGGCGTCCGGCTGCGGCGGGGGCGGCAGGTGCAGGCCGAACTCCAGCTCCCGACCGGCAAGCCGCACGTCGACGGTCCCCGACGGCAGCTCGGCGGTGATCTCGGCAGCGGCCTGCGAGATGGCCTCCATCAGGGCGAGGCGGGCGGAGGGGTCCAGGGCGTAACTGAGCCGCTCGGCGGCGGCCCGCGCCTCCGGTCCGGCCGCCTCGGCCGCGGCGAGCAGATCTCGGCGCAGACTTTCGACGTACGGCGTGATGTCCATGCGCACCACTATGACATCACTATGATGTCATGACAAGGGAGAAGTGATGTCGCGCGTTTGCGGTGTCCGGAATCGGACACCGAGTGGCGTGTACAGCCTGACTCTGATCCAGGCGTCCTGGATCGACTACGTGATCATCGCTGCCTACTTCGTGTTCGTCCTCGGGATCGGACTGCTCGCCAGCCGGGGCGTCTCGGACTCGGTCGACTTCTTCCTCTCCGGCCGCTCACTGCCGGCGTGGGTGACCGGGCTGGCGTTCATCTCGGCCAACCTCGGCGCCGTCGAGATCATGGGGATGAGTGCGAACGGCGCGCAGTACGGCCTGCCGAGCGTGCACTACTTCTGGATCGGGGCGATCCCGGCGATGCTGTTCCTCGGCATCGTGATGATGCCGTTCTACTACGGCTCGAAGGTGCGGTCGGTGCCGGAGTTCATGCTCCGCCGCTTCGGCCCCGGAGCCCATCTGGTCAACTCGATCTCGTTCGCGATCGCGCAGCTGCTGATCGCGGGCATCAACCTCTACCTGCTCGGCGCGATCGTGCACGCGCTGCTCGGCTGGCCGCTGTGGGTGGCGTTGATCGTGGCCGCCGCCATCGTGCTGTCCTACATCACCCTGGGCGGGTTGCGGGCGGCGATCTACAACGAGGTGCTGCAGTTCTTCGTCATCGTGGCCGCGCTCGCGCCGCTGACCATCATCGGCCTGCACCGGGTTGGCGGCTGGGGCGGGCTCAAGGACAAGATCACCGCGGCCGCCTCGCACCACGGCGTGGCCGCCGCCTCCCAGCAACTGCATTCCTGGCCGGGCAACGACCTGACCGGCTTCTCCTCGTCGTTCCTGTCGGTGCTCGGGATCGTCTTCGGGCTCGGCTTCGTGCTGGCGTTCGGCTACTGGACGACCAACTTCGTCGAGGTGCAGCGGGCGATGGCCTCGCAGTCGATCACGGCCGCGCGCAACACCCCGATCATCGGTGCCTTCCCGAAGATCTTCATCCCGTTCATCACGATCCTGCCCGGCATGATCGCCGCCGTCCTCGTCACCGAGATCGCCAAGGTGAAGGCGGGTGGATCGGTGCCGGGCGGTTCCTCGGGCAACGGCGTGACGTTCAACGACGCGCTGATCTACCTGATGCGCGACCTGCTGCCCAACGGTCTGCTCGGTGTGGCCATCACCGGTCTGCTGGCGTCGTTCATGGCCGGCATGGCGGCGAACATCTCCGCGTTCAACACGGTGCTGTCCTACGACATCTGGGAGCGCTACGTGGCGCCGGACCGAGAGGACTCGTTCTACCTGAACGTCGGACGGGTCGCGACCGTCGCCGCCACCGTCATCGCCGTGTTCACCGCGGGCATCGCGTCGAACTTCTCCAACATCATGAACTATCTGCAGACCCTGTTCGGCTTCTTCAACGCGCCGCTGTTCGCGACGTTCATCCTGGGCATGTTCTGGCGGCGGATGACCTCCACCGCGGGCTGGGTGGGACTGGTCTTCGGCACGCTGTCGGCCGTGGCGATCGCATTCCTGAGCAAGGACGGCTTCGGCTCGTGGTCGACCGGCACGCTGAACCTGACCGGGCAAGGCACGTCGTTCGTCGCCGCGGGGGCGGCGTTCGTGGTCGACGTGGTGCTCTCGGTGATCGTCTCGCTGGTCACCCGGCCCAAGCCGGCCGGCGAGCTCAAGGGGCTGGTCTACTCCGAGACGCCGCGCAGCGACCTGGTCGACGAGGACGCCGCGTCGTACCCGTGGTATCAGCGGCCGGTCCCGCTCGCCGGCGTGGCACTGGTCATCGTCATCGTCCTCAACGCGATCTTCTAGGAGCCGGAGATGAGTGAACGCAAGACTGCTGGCGCCTTCGACATCCGCAACGTCATCGGCGCACTGCTCGCGCTCTACGGCGTGATCCTGCTGCTGACCGCGGCGTTCCACAGCGGCGCGCCGAAGGGCACCCACAACTCCGACAACTGGTGGGGCGGCGCGGTGCTGCTGGTGGTAGGCGTGGTGTTCATGGCCTGGGCGAGACTCCGGCCGATCGTGGTGAAGGAGAGGCCGTCATCACCCGAGCGGTGATGCCTGCTGGAACTCGATGCGGTTGCCGAACGGGTCGAACGTGTGGAAGCGCCTGATCCCCGGACGCTCACCATCGGCGGGGGTGACCTCGTGGCCCCGTGCGACCAGCACCGCGGCGAGGGCGTCGAGGTCGGAGACCAGGAACGCCGGGTGCGCCTTGCGCGCCGGCCGGAACGGCTCCTCGACGCCGAGGTGGAGCACCGCCCTTCCGGACTCGAACCAGCAGCCGCCGCGTGCCGCCAGCGCGGGCGGCTTGGGGATCTCGGTCATGCCGAGCAGTTCGCGGTAGAAGCCGCGGGCGGTGGCCTCGCCGCCCCGCGGGATGGCGACCTGGACGTGGTCGAGTCCGGTGATCATGGTGGCGCCTCCGATGTATCTTGATGTCAAGATACATCTGCAGGCGGGTGGTCACCAAGCGGCTCGCGCCGCGTGCTCGCGGTCTGCGTTCGCCCGGCTCGATCGGAGCGAGGGCGGGTGGCGAGCCGCGTCGTCAGGCCGGCGACCAGCGCCCAGAACGCGGCGCCGATGCCCAAGGCGCTGATCCCGCTGCCCGCCACCACGAACGTGACCACGGCGGCGATCCGGTCTTCCTGCTCGGACAGGGCGGCGGCCAGTGCCGAGGCGAGGGTGCCGGCGAGCGCGATGCCGGCGACGGCGGTGACCACGCCGTCCGGTGCGGCGGCGACCACGGTCGTCAGCGCGGTCGAACCGAGCGCGAGCACCAGGTAGGACCAGCCGGTGATCTCGGCGACCCGCCATCGCCGCTCGTGCTCCGGATGAGCCTCGGGCGACGCGACCAGCGCCGCGGTGATCGCCGCCAGGTTGATCGCGTGTCCACCGGCGGCGGCCCCCAGCGCCGTACCGATCCCGGTGACGGTCATGGCCGGCCGCCAGGGTGCGTCGTATCCGTAGGAGGCCAGGACCGCCACGCCCGGCACGTTCTGCGAGGCCATCGTGACCAGGTAGAGCGGCACGGTGATCGACAGCAGGGCGGCCCAGGTCAGCGTCGGGCGATGTGCCTGGAGATGGGGAAGCAGTGGCCCGTCGGCGCCGCCGTGATGGGCGATCCAGATCGTCAGGGCCAGCATCGCCACCACGAAGGCGGCGGGAACGGCCCAGCGCGGGGCCCAGCGCAGGAGGGCCAGCCAGACCAGCAGCGGCGGAGCCACCAGCGCGGGATGGGCGGTCACACCGTGGACGGGCGCCAGGCACAGCTCGAGGAGTACGCCGGCGAGCATCGCCTGAGCGAGTGAGGCGGGGATCGAGGCGATCACCCGGCCGAGCCGCGGCCACGATCCGGTGAGCAGGATCAGCAGGCCGCCGACGAGGAATGCGCCGAGCGCCGCCGGCCAGCCGCCCGGGACGTGTCCGGTGCTGGCCAGCAGCGCGGCGCCGGGCGTGGACCAGGCCAGCAGCACGGGCAGGCGATGGCGCCGGGTGAGCCAGATCGTGCCGAGACCCTGGGTGACCGAGAGCGCGAGCAGGCCGGAGGCGGCCTCCGTCGGGGTGGCGCCGACGGCGCGGAGGCCGGCGATGACGACCATCGCCGAACTGCCGAAGCCGACCAGCGCGGCGACGGCGCCCGAGCTGAGCATGTGCCAGCGTTCCATATACGGAACATATCGTAGGCTGTGCCGCGTGGACCCGGTCCTGGCCGTCGCCATCGGTGCGCGGTTGCGCGCGGCGCGCGACGCCTGTGGTCTGTCGCTGAGCGCTCTGGCGGATCGGGCCGGGGTGGGCAAGGGCTCGCTGTCGGAGATCGAGCATGGCACGCGCAACCCGACCCTGAGCACGCTCTACGCCCTGGCCGGGGCGCTCGGCGTACCGCTGGCAGCGCTGCTGGCCGAGCCCGGATCCCGGATCGCCTCGCCCGGCATCGGCGCCCGGCTGCTGGACGCGACCCGCCGCGAGGACGGCATCGTCGAGGTCTACCTGCTGCACCTAGAGCCGGGGGCGGCGCACCGGTCGGGTGCCCATGGGCCCGGTGTGGTCGAGCACCTGCTGGTGACACACGGCCGCGCGCGGGTCGGCGTACTCGGCCGGGAGGTCGAGGTGGGTCCGGGCGAGACGGCGACGTGGGTCAGCGACGCCGAGCACGGGTACGAGGTGCTCGGCGTGGCGCCCGTCGAGGCGGTGCTGACCATCCGGACGCCGTTGACCGACGGTCGCGGAGTCTGAGGCGCACCGGGTACGCCGCAGACGCCACGACCGGATCCGCTACAGGTCGAAGAGCGACCCGCCGGCGTTGATGTCGACGTCCGTGCGTGGCGTGTGATCCTCGCCGGAGCTCGGCTTCTGCGCCGGGGCAGCGGGCGCCGGGGCAGCGGGCGCGGGGGTCGCGGGCGCGGGGGTCGCCGGCGCGTCGTCGGGCGCGGGCTCCTCAACGGGCTCCTCGCTCGCCGACTCCGGGGTGGCCTCGGGCTCGCTCGCCTCGGTGGGCTCGGCTGGCTCGACGGCCGGGGCGGCGGTTGCCTCGGCGCCCGTCGGGGTCGGGGCCTCGATGTCGAACAGCGAGCCCAGCTCGTCGATCGCCACGTCGGTGTGCGGTGCGTGCGCGGCGCCGCCTGAGCTCGCCGGTGCCGTTACCGGCGCGGTCGTCGCGGCCTCGGCGTCGGGCTCGGCCTCGTTGGTCGGGGTTGGCTCCGGCTTCGCCACCGGGGTGGGCTCCGCGGCCGGGGCGGCCTCGGTGGCCGGGGTCGGCTCGTCGGGGGCTTGGGCCGGGATGTCGAACAGGGATCCGCCCGAGCCCAGGTCCAGGCTCGGTTGCGCGGCCTGTGCTACGGGGGCATTCGGCTTCTCGGCGGCGGGAGCTGCCTCGGCGGTCCCCGAGGCGTCGGGCTGGGGCTCGGCCTCGGCGGCGGGTTCGGCGGGGATGTCGAACAGGGACCCGCCCGCACCGAGGTCGGTGTCGGGCTGCTGCGCGGTCGGGGCCTCGGCGGGCTTCTCCGCGGCAGGAGCGGGCTCGGCGGGCGCCGCCGGCGTGTCGAACAGCGACCCACCCTCGTCGAACAGCGACCCACCCGAGGCCGGAGCCGCGGGAGCCGCCGGCTCGGCCGGGGCAGGAGTGTCGAACAGCGACCCACCCGAGGCCGGAGCGGCCGGCTCGGCGGGGGTGTCGAAGAGCGACGAGCCACCGGAGGCCTTCGCGGCGGGGCCGGCGTCGGCGGTCTCGACGGCCGTGTCGGGCGTGATCGTCACGTCGCCGGCCGACGGCTCGGCCTTGGTGGCGACGTCGGCGCCGGCGGGAGCGGCAGCTGGGGCCGCCTTCGCCGCCGCAGCGGCGGCGCCCGCGGGAGCCCCCTCGCCGGGCAGCAGCTTGGTGGCCTGCTCGCCCTTGACCGAGGCCAACAGCATCTGGGCGACGTCGAGTACCTCGACCGACTCACGGGCGCTGCCGTCGGCCTGAGCGGCGGTCAGGCCATCGGAGAGCATCACCCGGCAGAACGGGCAGCCGACCGCGATCTGGTCCGCGCCGGTGGCGACGGCCTCGTCCGTGCGGTTGCGGTTGATCCGGGTGCCGATCTTCTCCTCCATCCACATCCGGGCACCGCCTGCGCCACAGCAGAAGGAGCGCTCGGAGTTGCGCGGCATCTCGACGTACTCCGCGCCCGGGAGGATCTGGAGGAGCTCGCGCGGCGGGGTGTAGACGCCGTTGTGCCGACCGATGTAGCAGGGGTCGTGGTAGGTGATCGAGCGCTTGTGCGCGCCGGCGCCGTCGGAGATCGGGGTCAGCTTGCCCTCGCGGACGAGTCTGTTCAGCAGCTGGGTGTGGTGCACCACCTCCAGCTCGATGCCGAACTCCTTGTACTCGTTCTTCAGCGTGTTGAAGCAGTGCGCACAGGTCGTGACGGCCTTCTTGACCTTGTACTCCTTGAACGTCTCCACGTTCGCGCTCGCCAGGCCCTGGAAGACGAACTCGTTGCCCGCGCGGCGGGCCGGGTCACCGGTGCAGGTCTCGCCGTTGCCGAGTACGCCGAAGGAGACGCCGGCCATGTCGAGCAGCTCCGCGACCGCACGGGTGGTCTTCTTGGCGCGGTCCTCGTACGCGCCCGCGCAGCCGACCCAGAACAGCCAGTCGACCTCCTCCAGCGACTCGATCGAGTCGCCGACGACCTTGACCTCGAACGGCAGGTCCTTGGCCCAGTCGAGACGGGCGGTGGGAGACATGTTCCACGGGTTGCCCTTGTTCTCCAGGCCCTTGAACAGCCCGTTGAGCTCGGTGGGGAAGTTCGACTCGACCAGCACCTGGTAGCGGCGCATGTCCATGATGTGGTCGACGTGCTCGATGTCGACCGGGCACTGCTGCACACAGGCACCACACGACGTGCACGACCACAGCACGTCCTCGTCGATGACGAACTCGCCGCCCTCGGGGTTGTAGAACCAGTCCAGCACCTCGGCGCCCTCGCCGGCGGAGGCATCCTGGTCGGTCTTGCCGATCAGCGGCAGCTCGCGGCGCTCGGCGCTGCCCTCGCGGTACGGCGCGGCGGCGTACGCGTGCTCACGCAGGCCCATCATCAGCAGCTTGGGGGAGAGCGGCTTCTCGGTGTTCCAGGCCGGGCACTGCGACTGGCAGCGGCCGCACTCGGTGCAGGTGGTGAAGTCGAGGATGCCCTTCCAGGAGAAGTCGGCGATGGTGCCGACGCCCAGGGTGGCGTCCTCGTCCAGGTCGTCGATGTCGTCGAGGGTGATCACCTTGCCGCCGGAGACCAGCGGCTTCATGGCGCCCAGGGCGGTGGTGGCGCCGTCGGTGTCGCGGCCCTTGGACTCACGCTTGAACCAGATGTTGACCCACGCGGTGAAGCGGTGCCAGGCGATGCCCATGGTCAGGTTGAGCGCGATCACGTCGAGCCAGACGAGCGCGGAGAGCACCTTGACCAGGGCGATCGCGATGACGGCGTTCTTGAGCGCGCCCTCGGTGTCGCCGTACATCCCACCGAGCAGGTGCGAGATCGGGAAGTGGAAGTTGCTGCGGTGCTCGCCCAGCGCCACCTCGTAGCGCTGCTCGGCGCCACGGATGAACAGGATCGCGGCGCCCTCGAGCAGCGCCATGAACTCGACGAAGTACGCCTGCCAGAACGTCGAGCCGAAGAACCGGCTGCCGCGGCCGAGCTCGCGCGGGTGGCGCAGCTGGCGGTAGACGATCAGGAAGACGATGCCGATCGTGGAGAGGACGCCGATGCCCTCGCACACCCACTCGTAGACGAACCAGTGGCCGATGATCGGCAGCTGCCACTTCGGGTCGAAGAGCTGCACGAAGCCGGTCGCCACGGCGCTGGAGAGGATGATGAAGCCGAAGTAGACGAACCAGTGCATGACGCCGACCCAGCGCCACTGGAACATCCGGGTGTGCAGGAACGTCTCCACGAGCATCGTCGCCCAGCGCCGGCCGGGGTCGGTGGTGCGCCCGACGGTCGGCTGGCCGACGCGCAGGACGCCGAGCATCGACCGGATGGCCTTCACCAGCACATAAGCCGTGTAGACGGTCAGCACGAGCGCCAGGACGATGGCGATGGTCTGGAACATGCGGGTCGGACTCCTCGAGGTGCTCGACGTGGGCTAGCCGAGCCTAGGGGCACCGCGCGGCGCACGGCACCCCTGTCGGCGTGACGCTGATCCTACCCGCTGGTAACTTGGCTGGCTCCCGGTGGTCACTCCGGCGTGCGCTCACCGCGCACCGGGACCAGCCCGATGGCCAGCATGGGCAGCACGCCGGTGACGACGTACGTCCAGGCGTAGCCGAGCTGGGCGACCGCGAGTCCACCGACCGGTCCGGTGACGGCGGCGGTGAGGAACTGGGCGGTGTTCTGCAGGCCGAGCGCACGCCCCGACCAGAACGGCCCGGCCCGCTCCGCGACCGCGGTGAACGCCAGTCCGTTGTCGGCGACGGTGAGCACGGAGGCGACCACGATCAGGGGTACGGCGACGAACCACCCCAGCCCGGCCGTGATCCCGAGCAGCACCATCGTCGCGCCGGCGGCGATGGCCACCCAGCGCAGCGGTCGCATCCGGCTGCGGACCACGTCCGAGAGCTGGCCCGACGCCATCCGGCCCAGGGCGCCGAGGATGTTGGCGACGGCGACCAGGGTGCCGGCGGCCGCCGTACTCCAGTGGCGGGCGTCGGTCAGCCAGACCAGCATGAACGTGCCGATCATGAACTGCGGCACCACCAGCAGCACCGACACCCCGTGGATCCGGGCGAGGTAGGAGTCCTTGCGGTAGGGGTTGGGTGCGCTGCCGGCGCGCTTCTCCGGTCGGGGCGGGTCGAGCACGACGAGCGCGACGCCACCGGCGGCGACCAGGGTGGCGATCGCCGGCACCCACAGTGCGGCGTGGACGCCGTGGTGGGCGGCCACGATCGCGATGGTGACCGCGCCGACGGCCATGCCCATCGGTTGGCCCATCTGTCGGATGCCCATCGCCAGCCCGCGTCGATGTGGCGGGAACCAGCCGACGACCACCCGGCCCGAGGCGGAGTTGGCCGCCGACGAGCCGGCACCGGCGAGGAAGAGCAGCACCCACAGCAGTGCGATGCCGTGGGTGAGCGCGGCGGCCGCGGAGCAGACTGCCGTCGCGGTCAGACCGGACAGCAGCACCAGCCGCTCGCCGCGGTGATCGGCCAGCCAGCCCCACCCGACCAGCGAGGCCATCACGCCGAACGACGGCGCCGCGGCGATCGCGCCGGCCGTCGCCAGCGAGTAGCCGTCGTGGCCGTGCAGCGTCGGGATGAGGTAGGCGACGCCGTTGTTCGCGATCACCGCTGCCGCCTGTGCCAGCGTGCTCACCGCGAGCATCGCCCAGCGGCGCGCTGATCCGACGACGGCGGGCTCGGCGAGGACTGTCACGTCGTCAGTAAAGACCCGTGATCCCGAAAAATGAGACTCGGTTCTTACGATGTGAGACCACTGTGACCCATCAGACCGCCCCCATCGTCGAAGAGTCACTTTCGGCGCGTTGAGTGTCCGGCGACTGGACACTCAACGGGCCGAAAGTGACCTCTCGGCGGGGGTTAGAGGGCCGCGATGGCTTCGGCGATCTGGAGGGTGCGGCGGGCCGACTCGACGTGCAGGTTCTCCACCATCCTGCCCTGGTAGGTCGCCACGCCGCCGGTCGATGCCTCCCAGGCCTCGATGAGGCCACGGGCGTTCTCGACCGCCTCCGGGCTGGGGGCGAAGCCGGCGTTCGCGCCCTCGATCTGGCCGGGGTGGATGATCGTCTTCCCGTCGAAGCCGAGCTGCCGGCCCTGCTCGACCTCGGCCAGGTAGCCGTCGATGTTCTTCACGTCGTTGTAGACACCGTCGAGCACGACCTTGCCGGTCGCGCGCGCCGCGAGCACCGCCAGCTGCAGCGCCGTCGTGATCGGCCCGCGGCCGGGGACGTGGTCGATGAACAGCTCCTTGACCAGGTCGTTGGTGCCGAGCACCAGCACGTTGAGCCGCTCGGAGGCGGCCGCGATCTCCTCGGCGTGCAAGATTGCGTACGGCGACTCGATCATCGCCCACAGCGTCGTGGTCGGCGGGACGCCGGCCCGGTCGAAGGAGTCGACCAGGGACCTGACCGCGTCGGCGCTGTTCACCTTCGGTACGACGATGGCCGCGGGGCCGGCCTCCGCGGCGGCGGCCAGGTCGGCCTCATGCCACTGTGTGTCGGCGCCGTTGATCCGGATGGTGAGCTCCTTGGCGCCGTACTCGCCGCTGGTGACGGCGGCCGCGGCGTTGAGCCGCGCCTGCTCCTTCGCGTCGGGCGCGACCGCGTCCTCGAGGTCGAGGATGAGCGCGTCGACCGGGAGGGTCTTGGCCTTCTCCAGCGCCCGCTCGTTGGAGCTGGGCATGTAGAGGACGGAGCGGCGGGGGCGGAACGCGCTCATGCCTCCACCTCGATGCCGTCGTAGAGCGCCTTGAGGTCGGGGTCGATCGCGGCGAGCTGCTCAGCGAGCTCGACCATGACCTTGCACTGCTTGACCGAGGCGTCGTCCTCCATCTTGCCGTCGAGCATGACCGCTCCGGTGCCGTCGCCCATCGCGGCGATGACGCGACGGGCGTGCCTGACGTCCTCCACGCTGGGGGAGAAGACCTTGTTGGCGATCTTGATCTGCACCGGGTGCAGCGACCAGGCACCGACGCAGCCGAGCAGGAACGCATTGCGGAACTGGTCCTCGCAGGCGACGGTGTCCTTGATGTCCCCGAACGGGCCGTAGTACGGGAAGATCCCGTGGGTCGCGCAGGCGTCGACCATTCGGGCGATGGTGTAGTGCCACAGGTCCTGCTGGTAGGTGGTGCGCGGGCCGTCGTAGAGCGGGGCACCGTCCTCGCCGCGCTCCGGGTCCCGACGCACCAGGTAGCCGGGGTGCCCGCCGCCGACGCGGGTGGTCTTCATCCGGCGGTCCGCGGCCAGGTCGGCCGGGCCGAGCGAGAGGCCCTGCATGCGCGGGCTGGCGGCGCAGATCTCCTCGATGTTCGCCACGCCGCGCGCGGTCTCCAGGATCGCGTGCACCTGCAGCGGCTTGGTCAGGCCGGCCTTGGCCTCGAGCTGGGCGAGGATCCGGTCGATGTAGTGGATGTCCTCGGCGCCCTGCACCTTGGGCACCATGATCACGTCGAGCTTCTGCCCGATCGCCGGGACGAGCGTCGTCAGGTCGTCGAGCACCCAGGGGCTGTCGAGGGAGTTGATCCGGGTCCAGAACTGGGTCGCCCCGAAGTCCACTTCCTGGCCGATCTTCACCAAGCCGGCGCGGGCGGCGTCCTTGTTCTCCGCCTTGACGGCGTCCTCGAGATTGCCGAGCAGGACGTCGACGGTGCCGACCATGTCCGGGACCTTCGCGGCCATCTTCGGGTTGCCCGGGTCGAAGAAGTGGATGGCGCGGCTGGGGCGTGCCGGGATCTCACGCAGCGGCGCCGGCGCACCCACCGCCAGCGGCGCGAAGAAGTCCTTGGCTGACTTGTGGCTCATGCGCGTCCTCGCTCCGCTGCGGGCGCGCATGAGGCACGCGCGGCGCGGCATTGAATGATTCGCTCACTGCGTTCGCTCATGCGCGCGAGCCTAGCGGCGGCCGTTACCCGCCGGTACGGCGTAGGTCACACGCGTAGCCTGGTGGCATGGCCGAGGAGGAGTTCCCCGAGGTCCGGGTCGAGCCGCTCAGCGACGCGGAAAGCAGGGCGGCCGCGCGCCGCCGGCTCCGGGACGCGCACTCGTGGGTTGACCTGCAGGTGCAACAGGCGATCGCGCGTGGTGATTTCGACGACCTGCCGGGTGCCGGCAAACCGATCGAGGGCCTCGGCGCGGAGCACGACCCGGACTGGTGGCTGAAGAAACTGGTCGAGCGCGAGCAGCTCGTCGTACTGCCGCCCAGCATCCAGCTGCGCAAGGACGACGCAGCGCTCGACGATCTGCTCGACGAGCAGGCCACCGAGCAGGCTGCGCGCGAGCTGGTGGAGGACTTCAACGCCCGGGTGATCAAGGCGCGCTACTCGCTCCCGTCGGGGCCGCCGCTGATCACGATGCCTCGCGACGTGGAGGAGACGGTGGCGGCCTGGCGGGAGCGGCGTACGGCGAGGCGGCCCGCGCCGGCCGACCGGGACCAGCCAGTCAGGCGCCGGCGCCGGTGGCTTCGCCGGAAGTGACCACTCGACCCGCCGAAAGTGACCTCTCGACGGAGAAGAGGACCGCTGCCGAGACCAGGCCGGCGGCGGCGCAGACACCCCAGACGGTGAGGTAGCCCGAGAGCGGGGCGTGGCCGCGGGCCGGGTCGGCGATGGAGCCGGTGGCCGAGAGCGCGATCGCGAAGATGGCCGAGGCGATCGCTCCGCCGAGGGTCTTGATCGCGTTGGTCAGCCCGGTCGCCATCCCGGTGCGGTCGGGTGGGGCGGCGGCCGCGGCCGCGGCGGGCAGGCCGCCGAGCAGCGCGCCCGACCCGACGCCGGCGACGGCCATGTTGACCAGGCCCTGGCCGGTGCTGGCGTGCAGGGGCAGCCACAGCGCGTAGCCCAGCGCCACCAACAGCGCGGCGCAGCCCAGGCCGCGGTACTCACCCAGTCGCCGCGCCACCGGCGGGTAGAGGAACGAGCCGATTGCCATCGTGACCACGTAGAGCGCGATCAGGACCGACACGTAGCCGGCGCCGGCCCCCAGCCCGTAGCCGGCCGCCGGCTTGGTGCGGGCGAACGTCGACAGCGGGATCTGCGCGCCCAGCACGGCCATGCCGAACAGGCCGGTGACCAGCTGGAGCGGCCACTGCCGGCGCGAGGCCAGCAGTCGGACGTCGACCAGCGGCTCGGCGGTGTCGGCCTCGAGCCGGCAGAACGGCACCGTCGTCGCGAGCCCGAGCAGCACCAGGAGCCAGGCCAGCACCGAGCCCGGGCCCTGCACCCGCACCACGACCAGGCCACCCATCAGCAGGGCCAGCATCAGGGTGAGCAGGCCGAGGCCCGGCCAGTCCAGCCCACCACCCGAGCGCGGGGTCGTGGCCGGCAGCCAGCGCCAGATGGCGAGCCAGACCAGCGTCACCACGACACCGGGTACGGCGAGCACGACGGCCATCGGCAGCGGTCCCACGATCGCGCCCGAGAGACCGGCCCCAAGGATCACCGACAGCTCCAGCACCGCGACCAGCAGGGCGGCGCCGCGGCGGGTGAGCTGCTCGTCGCCGTCGGCCCGCAGGTAGACCACCGCCACCTCGATCGGCAGCCAGACGACGTACACGCCCACGACCGCCCAGGCGACCAGGAACGTGCCGAAGCCGGGCGCAGCCACCTCGCCCCAGGTCGCGGCCGCGGTCACGAACGTCGACCAGACCAGCACCCGCTTGTGCCCGACCTGGTCACCGAGCCGGGCCAGTGGCGGCACCAGGATCGCCGAGACGATCAGCTGGGCCGCCTCGAACCAGTTGACGTCGGCATCCCTGATCCCGAGGTGGTGGGCGATGTCGGTGTAGATCGGCGTGTAGTAGCCCTGCAGGATGCCGCTGGCCAGCTCCATCAGGGCCAGCAGGCCGACCACCGACCAGACCGACCGCCTCATCGGGGCAGCCGCTCGATCAGCCGGCGGTACCAGTCGATCCCGAGCAGGAAGTCCTCCACCCGCAGGTGCTCGTCGGCGGCGTGGATGGAGGCGCGCTGGGCCTTGTCCATCCGGAACGGCGCGAATCGGTAGACCCGGTCGCAGATCGCGGTGAAGAAGCGGGAGTCGGTGGCCGCCATCATCACGTACGGCGTGGGCACGGCCTCGGGGAAGATCTCGCCGACGGTCGTCTCGATCAGCTCGAAGGCGTCGTCACGGGGGCTGATCGGACTGGGCTCGTTCGCCTCCAGTACCTCGACAGTGACGGTGTCGTCGCGGATCGCGCGTCGTACCGCCGCGACGACCTGGTCGACGGTGTCTCCCACCATCACCCGAGCGTTCACGCCGGCGCTCGCGCTGGAGGCGATCACGTTGATCGCCGGGCTGGCCTCGAGCGTGGTCACCGCCAGCGTGGTGCGCAGCATCGCCGCCGCCTCGTCACCGGCCAGCGGCAGTAGCCGGGCCGCCAGCGGGGAGACCCGGCCCAGGTTGGCGACCACCGGCCGGGCGGCCCCGGGCAGGTGTGGGGCGATCCGGCGGAAGAGCTCCACCGTCGGCTCGGGCAGGTGTGCGGGCATGGCGAGGGTGTCGAGCCGGGTGATGGCGCGGGCCAGTCGTGCGGTCGGGCCGCCGCGGCGCGGCACCGACGCGTGGCCGCCGTCCCCGGTCGCGGTCAGCCGCAGCGAGGTGGTGCCCTTCTCGGTGACCCCGATGACGGCCAGCGCCGGACGCACGCCGGGGAACGCCTCGGCGGCCACCGCGCCACCCTCGTCGAGCACGAACCACGGCCGGACGCCGCGCCGGCGCAGCTCCTCGACCGCCGCCGGGGCGGCTCCGCCGGAGACCTCCTCGTCGCAGCCGAAGCTGAGCCATACGTCCTGGGCCGGCGTGACGCCGTCGGCGAGCAACCCCTCCACCGCCTCGCAGATCGCCGCCACACAGCCCTTGTCGTCGAGGGTGCCCCGGCCCCAGATCGCGTCCTCGTCGACATCGGCGCCGAACGGATCGTGGGTCCAGGTACCGACGGCCGGCACCACGTCGAGGTGCGCCATCAGCACCACCGGGCGCTCCGCGGAGGTGCCCGGCCAGTGGACGAGCAGGCCGTGGCCGCCGACGTACGTCGTCTCGAGGGTGTGCAGGCGCGGATAGAGCGCGGTGAGCGCCTCGAGCAGCTGGGCGAACGGCCGGTCATCGACCCGGTCGGGATCGCGGTCGCTCACCGTCGGGACGCGGATGAGCTCCTGGAGGCGGGCGACCGCGTCACCAGTGGCCACGGTGCACCACCTGCTCCATCGGGATGCGGGCCCGGCGGCGGGGCGATCCCTGCGCGCCACCGGTGTCGGGATGGCCGACCGAGACCACCCCGATCGGGTCCCAGTCCGGTGGGATGCCGAAGGTCTCGCGCACCTGCGCGTCGTGGTTCGGCGGGATGCCGAAGTAGCAGGCGCCCAGGCCCTCGTCGACCGCGGTCTGCAGCATCAGCAGCACCGCCATCGCGGTGTCCATGTGCCAGAACGGCATCGGCCAGCGCGCCTCGTCCTGGTCGGTCCAGCCCTTGTCGGGCTCGGCGTAGCGGGACAGGTAGGCGGCCTTCGACGAGCACGGCAGGATCAGCACCGGTGCGGTGCGCATGCCGCGCAGCCAACCGTCGGCCTCCCACTCCGCATCGCCGGTGAAGATGTCCCAGTAGCGCGCGACCTGTTCGGGGGTATCGAGCACCAGGAACGACCAGCCCTGTGAGAACCCGGCGCTGGGGGCGCGGACCGCGTTGCTCAGGATCCGGTCGAGCTGGGTAGGCGCCACCGGATCGGCGGTGTAGCGGCGCACCATGCGGCGGCGGCGGACGACGTCCTGGAACTCCATGCCTCGCAGCATGCCGCATCGGACCGCCGGGTGACTGCGGGTCGGCGTTGCGGGGTACCGAGCGCGCGAACCTGCCCGCTCAACCTTGGAGGCACCCATGACCGATCTGCCCGACGAGTCGCTCAGCGACGACGACCTCACCACGAGCTACGGCACCGGCACCGGCGGTACGCCGGGCGGCGACGCCGACGGGACCGACGGGACCGACGGTGACGGCACCGACGGCACGGATGGCACCGACGGTGACGGCACGGATGGCACCGACGGTGACGGGACCGACGGCACCGACGGTGACGGGACGGACGGCACCGACGGTGACGGGACCGACGGCGTGGCTCTGTGACCGCACTTGACCTGCTGAGCGGGGACGCCCGGCTCTTCGTGGAGAAGATCTGGGCGTCCCGCACCCACCTCCATCGCGCGGACACCGGCGCGCTGGTCGACCTACTTTCGCTCGATGACGCGGATGCGTTGCTGACCTCCTCCGCGATCCGCACGCCGGCGATCCGGGTGGCCCGGGACGGTGCGGTGCTCGGGCAGGCGTCGTACACCCGGCAGGCCACCATCGCCGGGCAACAGCTCACCGGGCTGGTCGACCCCGCCAAGGCGCTGGAGCTGTTCCGGGGCGGCGCGACGATCGTCTTCCAGGGGCTGCATCGCTACCACCCGCCGCTGGCGGACCTGATCGCCGAGTTGGAGCTGGAGCTGGGTCATCCCTGCCAGGCCAACGCCTATCTCACCCCGCCGGGATCGCAGGGCTTCGCGGTGCACAGCGACACCCACGACGTCTTTGTCTTCCAGACCGCCGGCAGCAAGGACTGGGAGGTGCACACCGACGACGGCGTCGAGGCGATCACGATGGTGCCCGGTCTCTGCCTCTACCTGCCCACCGGTACCCCGCACGCCGCGCGGGCGCGGGAGACGGTCTCGCTGCATGTCACCATCGGCATCAACCAGCTCACCTGGCGCGGGCTGTTGCGTCGCGCCGTCGAACAGGTGCTGCCGCCCGAGGACCACCTCCCGGCCGGCTACCTGGACGATCCCGCCGCCCTGCGCGCCGGGCTCGCGGAGCGGCTGGCGACGCTGGCCGAGCGAGTCGGGGCGGTCGATCCGGCACAGACCGCCGCGGAGGAGGTACGACGCTTCCTCACCGGTCGGTCGCCGCGGCTGCGGGGCGGACTGCGCGACGCCCTGGTGGAGGTCGGCGACGACACGCCGCTGCGCCGACGCCCCGGCCGGCCGTGCGTGCTGGTGCCGGCCGGCGAGGACCGGATCGAGGTGTTGCTCGGCGATCGGGCCGTGGCGATGCCGGCCCGGCTGCGGCCGGCGATGGAGGCGATCCGGGCCAGGACGACGTTCCGGCCCGCCGACCTGCCGCTGGGGGAGCAGGCCCGGCGGGTGCTGTGCCGCCGGCTGGTGCGAGAGGGGCTGCTCGAGGTCGTCGACGACGTCATAGACACAGAGGACACTGAGGACACTGAGGAGTCGCGCTGAGCGGCCTGCGCTGCTCGGCTGCCAGCGAGGACCGCGGCGAGGGTCTCGCCGGCAGTGCGTCCACGGTGCCCGCATTCGTGTTGGTCGAGCATCCCGGGCCCTGGGGGCTGGACGCCACCCGGGATGCCCGCTGGACCGACGGCGGGTTCGGCGCCGAGCTGCGGAGTCACGCCGAGCGGGCCGGCGTACGACTGCTGCTGATCCGCCGCCCCGGGCGGGCGCGAACGCCGATCAGCAGGCACCGGGTCTTCGTCGTCCATGCGCGGCCACCCTTCACCTGGGCCGAGACCACCACCGTCCGTGACCCGCGGGCGCTGCTCGATCTCGACCTGGCTGCGCTGCGGGCGGGCCGGTCGCTGGGGCTGGAGCGGCAGGAGGAGCCGGTCTTCGCGGTGTGCACGCACGGTCGGCACGATGTGTGCTGCGCCGAGCGCGGCCGCCCGGTGGCGGCGGCGCTGGGGGAGCGGTTCCCGGAACGGTCGTGGGAGGTCTCGCACCTGGGCGGCGACAGGTTCGCGGCCAGCATGCTGCTGATCCCCGACGGGCTCTACTACGGTCGACTCGATCCGGAGGCGGCGATCGCCGTCGCGCGGGCGCGGCTGGCCGGCGAGCTCGAGTTGGACCACCTGCGCGGCCGGACCGGCTATCCGATGCCGGTCCAGGCCGCCGACATCACGCTGCGCCGCGAGCTGGGCCGACTCGACCCGCCGGGGCCGCGGCTGGTCGCGCGGGTGGTCGACGGAGAGGTCACCACCGCGACCTTCGCCGACGGCGACGACCTCTACGCCGTCTCCGTGCGCACCACCGCGACCGAGCCGGTGGAGCTGACCTGTCGGGCCGGGCGGCCGCAGCCGGCGGTGCGACACCAGATCCTCCGGATCGGCCGGGCCGAGCCGTGACCGGTGCCCATCTGCGCGGCCGTTACCCGATCGCGGTGGCGATCGCGCTGCTGGGCCTGTGTCCGAACACGGTGGTCTCCACGTCGTTCCTGCCGCTGGAGTCCCGGCTTCAACAGGATCTCGGCGCCGGCCGGGTGGCGGTCGGGGTGGTCCTCGGCCTGAGCAGCGCCGGGTACGCCGTCGGGGCGGTCCTCGCCGCTCAGCGGGTGCTGCGGCACACCGCCCGCCGGGTGTTCCTCGGCGGCGAGCTGCTCTTCGTGGTGGCCTCGGCAGCCTCCGCGCTCGCGCCCGACCTGCCGGTCTTCGCCCTCGGCCGAGTGCTGGCCGGGCTGGCGGCCGGTGCGATGCTGATCAGCGCACTACCGCCGCTGGTCACCCGGTTCGGCGCGGCGCGGGTGGCGCTGAGTGCCGCGATCGTCAACGTCGGGCTCTTCGGGGTCAGTGCGCTCGGGCCGCTCATCGGTGGCCTGGTCACCGGCGGAGACGGCTGGCGCTGGCTGCTCGGCGCCACCGCCCTGCTGGGCCTGATCGGACTGGCCGTGGCACACGACGGCTACGAGCCGTTCGACCCGCCCGAGCCGGAGCGGCCGGTCGACGTCACCGCGCTGCTGCTGGTCGTCGTGGCCACCGTCGCGACCTTCCTGGCAGCCTCGCTGGTCGCCGGGTCGTCGGTGCGCGCGCCGGAGGTGTGGCTGCCGTTCGTGATCGGAATGATCGCCCTGGCGGCCCTCCTCGCGGTGGAGGTACGGCGCCACGACGCCCTCATCCCGGTCTCCGCCCTCACCACCCAGCTGCCCGTCACCGGACTGATCGTCGCGATGGTCGGCGGTGCCTGCTTCGTGGCCACCGCGGAGCTGCTGCAGACCCAGCTCATGACGGGGCGCTCGGCCGCCCAGGCGGCGTTGCTGTTCTGGCCGGCGCCGGTCGGTGCCGCGCTGGCCTCGGTGGCGTTCTGGCGGCTGTTCGCCACCCGCTGGGTACCGGTGCTCGTCGACGTCGGCCTGGTCGCCCTCGCCGGTGGTGTCGTCCTGCTGCTGACGGACTCCTCCACCCCGGCGGCGGTGCTGCCCGCTGTCCTGCTGCTCGGCATCGGCGCCGGCGCGACCGTGTCGCCGGGACTGTTCCTGATCGGCCTCGGGATGCCGTCCCAGCAGCTCGGACGGGCGTTCGCGCTGGTCCAGTTGCTGCGCTCGATGGCGACCTACGCGGTCGCGCCGATCGTGGTCGCGGTGGCGCCAGGGCACGACGGGTTCCTCGCGATGGCGGTCGTGGCCGCAGCCGGGTTGATCGCCGCTCTCGCCGTACCCGCCCTGTCGGGTGCTCGACTGCGCGCTCCCGACATCGAGGCCTGGCTGGCCGGCGACAAGGCCCTGCCCTCGCCGCCGACCGGGACGCACGTGCGCCCCGGCGTCGACGCGACCGCCGAGGACGACGCCGAGCCGCTGCTACCCGAGCGGCTCCGGCGGCACTGATCCGGCGGTTGGCGGCACCTGAGAGGATGTCGCCGTGGCGCAGCAGGAACGGAACCCGATCGTCACCGGACTGGTCGCCCTGGTCTCGGTGGGACTGGTCGTGGGTCTCGTCCTCGGCGTGGTCACGCTGGTGGCGACCCGAGTGCTCGGGCTGAGCGGCGACAACGGCGGTACGTCGAGCGCCGACCAGACCCTCTACCTGCCCACCCCCACGCCCACGCCGACCCCGAGCGGCCCGCTGGTGACGCTGTCACCCGGGAAGGGCTCCTCGCCGAGCGACGAGACCAGTCTGACCACCCTGAGCGCCCTGCCGACCGAGGCCTCCTCGACGGCCCCGCAGATCACGCTCTCGGCCGGCGAGACCTCGGTTGCGCCGATGCAGCGGATCGACCTGACCGGCATCTACCCCGGCGGCGAGGGCGCCATCTTGCAGGTGCAGCGCAAGCTCGACGGGAAGTGGCAGGACTTCTTGTCGGTCAACGTCGCGGTCAGCGGCGGTCAGTTCTCGACGTACGTCCAGACCGGTCAAACCGGCCAGCAGCAGTTCCGGATGCGCGACACCAGCTCGGGGCTGGTCTCCAACGTCGTCCGGGTGCAGGTCGGCTGACCTCATACGGCACCGTGCGTGGCCGCGTCGCGCGGGGGTAGTCCGGGGAGAAACGGTCGGCTTACTGGCGAGTAATAGACCGTTTCTCCCCGAACTACCCGACCATCGAGTCGGCCGGGCACACCCGCCGGACGGGCATCGGCTCAGGCGGGGATCCAGTCGAAGACGTCGGGGTTGGGGCCGCAGCGGCCGGCCTCGCCCCTGTCCAGGGCGCTGATCGCGGCGACGTCGTCGCTGGAGAGGGCGAAGTCGAAGAGGGCGGCGTTCTCGGCCAGTCGCTCGCGGTGCATCGACTTGGGGAAGACGATGTCGCCGCGGTCGATCTGCCAGCGCAGCAGCACCTGGGCCGGCGTCTTGCCGTGCCGATCGGCGATGGCGGTGACCACCGGGTCGGTCAGCTCGCCGCCACCTTGGCCCAGCGGCGACCACGACTCCACCAGCGCGCCGTGGCGCAGGGTCGCGGCTCGGGCCTCCTCGTTGGCGAAGTAGGGGTGCACCTCGATCTGGTTGACCGCCGGCAGGACGTCGGTCGCCTCGACGATGGTGTCGAGATGGGCCGGCTGGAAGTTGGACACGCCGATCGAGCGGGTCAGCCCGGCCTCGCGCAGCTCGATGAGTGCCTGCCACGTCGAGACGTAGTCGCCGCCGTACCGTGTCGGCAGCGGCCAGTGGATGAGGAACAGGTCGACCCGGTCCAGGCCCAGCCGCTCGAGCGACTCCTCGAGCGACTGCTTGGCGCGGGCCGGCTCGTGGACGTTGTTGTTGAGCTTGGTGGTCACGTAGAGCTCGTCGCGGGGCAGGCCGGACTTCGCGATGGCGGCGCCGACAGCCTGCTCGTTGGCGTACATCTGGGCGGTGTCGATGTGCCGGTAGCCGAGCTCGAGGGCGTCGGTCACCACGCGCTCGCACTCCTGCGGGGGCACCTGCCACACGCCGAGGCCGAACTGGGGAATGGTCGTCTGGTCGTTGAGGGTGAGCGACGGAACGGTCATGTGTTCGACAATAGGCATGTGACCCACGTGCCCGATCCGGCCCCCCACTACACCGAGTACGACACCCGTCTGGCGGCGTACGCGGTGATCGTCCGTGACGGCCAGCTGCTGCTCGCGCTGTGGAACGAACAGGAGCGCAAGCGCTGGACGCTGCCCGGCGGCGGCGTCGAGCTGCACGAGACGGTCGAGGAGGGCGCGGTCCGAGAGGTGCGCGAGGAGACCGGGTACGACGTCCGGCTCACCGAGCTGCTCGGCATCGAGACCGACGTCTTCGCCGCCGCCGAGCGGGCACAGGACACTGCCCGGCCGCTGAAGGCGGTCCGGGTCTTCTTCGCCGCCCAGATCGTGGGCGGGCGGCTCACCGCCGAGGCGGACGGGACCACCGACGAGGCCCGCTGGTTCCCGCTGGCCGAGGTGGCCGAGCTGTCTCGGGTGAGCATGGTCGACACCGGGCTGGGCCTCTTGGCACGATCTGAGGGCCGCGGCGGGGAGCGCGGGTGATGCGAGTGATCGGAGTTGGCAGATGGGGTTCGGAGCTGGAAGTCGCGGTGCGCTGATCGCCGTACTCCCGCTGGTCGCGGGTGGCCTGGTCACGCTGTCGGGGGCGGTGTCGGGGTCAGCGGAGGCGTCGTGTGCCCCGAGCCTGATCACGGCCAGCCAGCACGCGTCGGCGGCGAAGAAACCCACGATCAAGGCCGCCAAGCCGACGATCCGCAAGATCAAGAAGCACGTGTACGCCGCGAAGATCGTGCTGACCGTGACGCAGGGTTCGGCGACCGTCGCGGTGACGCAATCGGTCTGTCCCGACGGTGCGGCCGGTGCCGCGGCGACCACCACGCAGACCGCCAGCGCGGCGGGGGTGACGACGAAGGCGGTCTCGGCGAAGGGGACCTCGAAGAGGGCCGCGACGAAGGCTGCGAAGGCGAAGGCGAAGAAGCTCAAGGCCACGCTGAAGAAGAAGGGCGCGACCAAGAAGGGTCGGAAGAGGGCGAAGAAGCGGGCCACCGCGGCGGCCCGGCCGCTGGCCGTCAGCAAGGCGCACGACGCGCTCTATCTCAGCGATGTGGTCTACCTCACCGCAGACTCCAGCGGCACCTACCACGTCACCGCGGCACCGTCGGCCGCCGCCCCCACGCTGGCACCGGCGGCCGACGGAGACATCGTCATGACGGTCCCGGCCGGCTACAGCGCGACGAACCTGGTGGACCTCCCCTGCCTGCGCCGAGCGCCGGCCTGGCCGACGTCGTACCTGTTCGACGGCGGGGACATCGTCTCGCCCGACCTCCAGGCGATCCGCAACAGCCAGGGCGGCTCCGCCGAGGTGGACGGTCTGATGTGGGCCGCCGCGTCAGGGCTGAACCAGTCGGCCGAATGGTACCCGCTGGTCACGGACCCG
>NZ_DASZUF010000010.1:0-13560 GCF_035547795.1 Nocardioides sp. | reverse complement strand
TACGCGCTGCGCGACGTGACCGGCACGGTCGAGGCGATCCCCTTGATCGCCTCCTCGATCATGAGCAAGAAGATCGCCGAGGGCACCGGCGCGCTGGTGCTCGATGTGAAGGTCGGCACCGGCGCCTTCATGAAGTCGCTGGCCGACGCGCAGGAGCTGGCCCGGACGATGGTCGATCTCGGCACCGATGCCGGCGTCGACACGGTCGCGCTGCTGACCGACATGTCCACGCCGCTCGGTCTGACCGCCGGCAATGCGCTGGAGGTGGCCGAGTCGGTCGAGGTGCTGGCCGGCGGCGGCCCGGCCGACGTGGTCGAGCTGACCCTCGCGCTGGCCCGGGATATGCTGCGCGGCGCCGGCGTCGACGCCGACCCCGAGCAGCGGCTCCGCGACGGCTCCGCGATGGACGTCTGGCGCCGGATGATCGCGGCCCAGGGCGGCGACCCGTCGGCGCCGCTGCCCACGGCCCGAGAGTCCCACGTCGTCACGGCGCCGTCCTCGGGCGTGCTGACCCGGCTGGACGCGATGGCGGTCGGGCTGGCCGCGTGGCGGCTCGGCGCCGGCCGCGAGCGCAAGGAGGACCCGGTGCAGGCCGGCGCCGGCGTGGTCTGGCACGCCCGGCCCGGTGACGTCGTCACCGCCGGCGCGCCGCTGTTCACCCTGCACACCGACACCCCGGAGCGCTTCCCCCGTGCCCTGGAGGCGCTCGAGGATGCCTACGAGGTCGGTACGACCTACACCCCCGCCCCTCTCGTCCTGGATCGGATCGACCGATGACCACCCGCGCCCAGGTGCAGCTGGCCCCCAAGGTCCTGCTGCACGACCACCTCGACGGCGGGCTGCGGCCGGCCACCATCCTCGACCTGGCCGCCGAGATCGGCCACGCGCTGCCGGCGGCGACCCCGGAGGCGCTGGCCGACTGGTTCGCCGAGAGCGCCGACTCGGGGTCGCTGGAGCGCTACCTGGAGACGTTCTCCCACACCGGCGCGGTGATGCAGACCGCCGACGCGATCACCCGGGTCGCCCGCGAGGCGGTCGAGGATCTCGCCGCCGACGGCGTGGTGTACGCCGAGGTCCGCTACGCGCCCGAGCTCCACGTCGACGGCGGTCTGGAGCTCGAGGAGGTCGTGGCGGCGGTGCAGCGCGGCTTCGCCGAGGGGATGGCGTCGACCGGCATCGTGGTGCGCCAGCTCCTCACCGCGATGCGGCAGGCCGCCCGCGCCTCCGAGATCGCCCGGCTCGCGGTCGACTGGCGCGACCGCGGCGTGGCGGGCTTCGACATCGCCGGCCCCGAAGCCGGCTACCCGCCCACGCGCTTCCTGGCCGCGTTCGAGCTGCTGGCCGCGGAGAACATGCGCTTCACCATCCACGCCGGCGAGGGCTTCGGCCTGCCGTCGATCTGGGAGGCGGTGCACCCGTGTGGCGCCGACCGGCTCGGCCACGGTGTCCGGATCGCCGAGGACATCACCGTCGGCCCCGACGGCGCACCGAGGCTGGGGCGGCTGGCGGCGTACGTGCGCGATCGGCGGATCCCGCTGGAGATCTGTCCACGCTCCAACGTCCAGACCGGGGCCGCCTCCTCGATCGCCGAGCACCCGATCGGCCTGCTGAGCAGGCTCGGCTTCCGGGTCACGGTCAACACCGACAACAGGCTGATGTCGCGCACCTCGATGACCGAGGAGCTGTGGGGCCTGGTCGAGGCGTTCGGCTACGGGCTGGCCGAGCTGGAGCGGTTCACCGTCAACGCGATGAAGTCGGCGTTCCTGCCCTACGACGAGCGGGTGGAGCTGATCCACCTGGTCAAGCGGCGGTACGCCGAGATCGCTCAGCCGGCGTAGGCCGCCTCGGCGGCCCGAGGTGCGACGTGTCGTCGACATGCCCTCGGCATGCGGTCAGCCGATCGGCACCACCGTCGACCAGGCCCGCGGCCAGCCGCCCAGGCCGGTCCGGTGCCGGGTGAACTGCTCGCGGGAGACGGTGCGCACCGACCCGTCGCCGGGATCGAAGACTCGGATGTCGGCGCCCGCGATGCCGATCACCAGCGTGACGTGCTTGGGCAGCAGGCCGGTGCCGACGTAGAGGCCGGCGAGGAGGCCGCGGGCGGCGGCCGCGTGCAGCCGGTCGAAGGCCCGTCCCGGTCGCAGGTAGGCCATCCGGAGCGTGTAGCGCACTCCCTCGGTCTGGCGGAGATGGTGGGCCACCGACCAGAACGCCGTGCCGAGCCGGCGGGGCCAGCCATGGAAGGTGCGGTGCGTCGCCAGCACGGTCGCGGCGAAGTCGTCGGCCACGGTGGCGGCGTAGCCGGGATCGCGCAGCATCCGCGCCACCACCACGCAGGTGGCGCCGCAGGAGTAGTCGTCGGGCTGTCGCAGGCCGGCGGGGATCGCCGGCTCGGCGACGCGCAGCAGCGCGCGCAGCTCGGCGTAGGCGGTGTGCGGGTGGGCGACCCGACAGCCCTTGCTCGCGGCGTCCGCCACCACCCGGCGCTGGCCATGCATGAGCGTCAGCCCGCGGCGCAGCAGCACGGCGGGCGGCTTGCGGCGCTCGCGCAGGTCGCGGACCAGGCGTCGCCAGAACGTGACGACGGGTCGTTGGGTGACGCAGTACGCCGCCAGCAGGTGGCCGGCTCGCTCGCAGTCGGCGACGATCTCCTGGGCGAAGATCCCCTCCGCCACGAACGCGTCGGCGCCGCCCAGCGCGAGTGTCTGCATGCCGATGCGACCGTCGTGCGCGATGTCGTAGACCGGCACCTGGGCGGTGCCGGTGACGCACAGCTCCTCGATCGCGCGCAGTGCGTCTGTCTCCAGCCACGAGGCGGGGTCGTCCCAGTCGACCAGCCCGGTGTTGGGGCCGTGGGTGAGGTGCGGCAGCGTCGGGTCGCCGCCGTCCTTGTAGAAGTCGTCGAGGCGCAGCACCGGCAGCCCGAGCCGACGGCTCAGCCGCGACTTGCCCGCCCCCGACGGCCCGGCGAGGACGATGACACGGGCTGGCACGGGCTCATTCTGCGGCAGGGCGGCCCGGCCGGCGAAACCGGCCGGGCCCCTCCGCTCGAGTGGCCCGGCGTCGGCGAGGGATCAGTAGCCGGTGGTGGCCTCTCCGGCCAGGAGCGCCCGGGAGCCGGAGACACCGAGCCGGGTGGCGCCGGCCGCGACCATGGCGCGGGCCTGCTCCAGGGTGCGTACGCCGCCGGACGCCTTGACCCCCAGGTCCGGACCGACCGTCTCGCGCATCAGCCGCACCGCGTGCTCGGTCGCACCGCCGGCCGGGTGGAAGCCGGTGGAGGTCTTCACGAAGTCCGCGCCGGCTGCCACCGCGGCCCGACACACGCCGACGATCTCCTCGTCGCTGAGCACCGCCGACTCGATGATCACCTTCAGCACGGTGGGGGCCGGGATCGCGGCGCGGACGGCGGCGATGTCGGCCCGCACGTCGTCGTACCGGTGCTCGCGGGCGGCGCCGATGTCGATCACCATGTCGACCTCGTCCGCGCCGTTGGCCACCGCCTCGGCCGCCTCCGCGGCCTTGACCGCCGAGGTGTGCTTGCCGCTGGGGAAGCCGCACACGACGGCGAGCTTGAGCCCGTCGGGGACCTGGAGCGGCAGCATCGAGGGTGACACGCAGACCGAGTACGTCCCCAGCTCGGCCGCCTCGGCGACCAGGGCGGCCACATCGGCGCGGGTCGCCTCCGGCTTGAGCAGGGTGTGGTCGATGATCCCGGCGATGTCTGCTGCACTCACTCGCTCAGCATAGGGTGGCCAGACCATGGAGCAGCAGGTGGAGTGGTTCGAGGCGAGCGGCCGGGTCGGCGGTGCGGTGACGCTGGCGCTGTGCGCCGTGGCGGCGGTGGTGTGCGTGGTCGAGGGCGCCGATGCCGCGGCCGTGGCCGGGATCGTGTTGTTCGCGGTGCTGGCCCACGTCTCGCTGCTCCGGCCGAGGATCGGCACCAGTCATGACGACCTGATCTACCGGCGGATGTTCTCCGACCTCACCGTCCCGCTGGCGGCGATCTCCGAGATGCGGGTGGGGCGTCTCTTCGAGGTCACCGTGGGCGATCGGCGGCTGGTCTCGCCGGCGGTCGGTCGCTCGCTGCGTCGTACCGTCCGACGACCGCCGCGCAACCCGGCCAAGATCTACGCCGACCTGGTCGAGGACCAGACCCACGCCCGGATGGACGCCGCCCGGGAGCGGGCCGGCGTCACGATCGGCTCGCCCGCGCAGCGCGAGTTGGCGGCAGGGGTACGGCGGACCTGGGCGTGGCCGGAGATCGTGGTCGCGCTGGTCGTGCTGGTCGTCTTCGTGGTGACGCTGTTCCGCTGAGCTCCTAGAGACCGGTCGCCGCCGCCAGATCGGCACGGATCGCGGCGAGCCGGTCGCCCGCCGCCGCGCGCGCGGCCTCGACGTTGTCGCTCACCGGCTCCACCACCTCCAGGTAGCACTTGAGCTTGGGCTCGGTGCCGCTGGGGCGCACCACGACGCGTGCACCGTCGGCGAGGCGGTAGCGCAGTCCCTCGGTCGGCGGCAGCGCCGGCGAGCCCAGCGCGAGGTCGTCGACCTGCTCGACGGCGAGGCCGCCCAGCGCGGTCGGCGAGGTGGCGCGCAGTCGGTCCATCGCCCGGTCGATGTCGGCCAGGTCGGTGACGCGCACCGAGAGTTGGTCGGTGGCGTGCAGGCCGTGGGCGCGGGCGAGGTCGTCCAGCGTGTCTTGCAGGGTCCGCCCGGCGGACTTCTCCCGGGCCGCGAGGTCGCACAGCAGCAGCAGCGCCGAGATGCCGTCCTTGTCGCGCACGTGCGCGGGGTCGACGCAGTAGCCGAGCGCCTCCTCGTACCCGTAGACCAGCCCCTCCACCCGACTGATCCACTTGAACCCCGTCAGCGTCTCCTCGTAGCGCTGTCCGGCCGCCGCGGCGAGCTTCCCCAGCAGCGAGGAGGAGACGATGCTGGCGGCGTACGTGCCGGTGACGCCGCGGGCGAGCAGGGCATGACCCAGGAGCGCACCCACCTCGTCGCCGCGCAGCATCCGCCAGCCGTTCGCGGACGGGATCGCGGCCGCGCACCTGTCGGCGTCCGGGTCGTTGGCGACGACGAGGTCGGCGCCGGTGTCGGCGGCCAGGGCGAGTGCCAGGTCCATCGCGCCCGGCTCCTCGGGATTGGGGAACGCCACCGTCGGGAAGTCCGCGTCGGGCGCCGCCTGCGCGCTCACCACCGCGGGCGCGGGGAAGCCCGCGGCACGGAGTACGTCGAGGACCAGCGTGCCGCCGACCCCGTGCAGCGGCGTGTAGACCAGCGCCAGATCCCGGGGGCCGTCGGCGACCACGCCGCCCGCGGCGGTGAGGTAGCGGTCGACCAGGTCCTCGCCGAGCACCCTGCCGGCGCTGCCCCGTGGCACGTCGGCGAGCGCGCCCACCGCGGCGATCCGCGCCGAGATCTCGGCGTCGGCCGGCGACACGATCTGCGAGCCGTCGCCCAGGTAGACCTTGTAGCCGTTGTCCTGCGGAGGGTTGTGGCTCGCGGTCACCATCACGCCGGCGGCCGCGCCCTGGTCACGGATCGCGAAGGCGAGCACGGGCGTGGGCAGCGGGCGGGGGAGCAGCAGTGCCTCGAAGCCGGCGCCGCTCATCACCTCGGCGGTGTCGCGGGCGAACACGTCGGAGTTGTGCCGGGCGTCGTAGCCGATCACGACCGGTCCACTGGCCCCGGTCTCGCGCAGGTACGCCGCCAGACCCGCCGCGGCCCGGGTCACGACCACCCGGTTCATCCGGTTGGGGCCGGCGCCGAGCGCGCCGCGCAGCCCCGCCGTACCGAACTGGAGGGTGCCGTTGAACCGATCGGTCAGCTCGGCCGTATCGCCGGCCTCGATCAGCGCGGCCAGCTCCGCGCGGGTGACGGGGTCGGGGTCCTCGGCGAGCCAGGCCTGGGCGGCCACGAGCAGATCCATGGCCTCACGCTATCCCGGCAGGATGGGGGCATGAGTGCCCGCTATCGCTTCCGCGAGACCTGGTCGGTGCCGGCGCCGCCGGAGGCGATCCGCGACGTGCTGCTCGACCTGGAGAGCTATCCGCAGTGGTGGCCGCAGGTGGTCGCGGTGGCCTCGCTCGGCCCGGACGACGCCCGTGTGCTGTGCCGCTCGACCCTGCCCTACACGCTGGACCTGGTCCTGCACGCGGTCAGCCGCGAGCTGCCGGCGGTCGAGGTGGCCGTTGACGGCCACCTGCACGGCTGGGTGCGCTGGGAGCTGACGCCGGTGCCGACGGGTACGGAGATGCTCCTCGAACAGGAGGTGACGGTGCGGGGCGCGCTCGCGCCGCTGGCAGCGCTGGCCAGGCCGCTGCTGCGCTGGAATCACGCCCGGATGATGGCCGGTGGTCGAGCCGGGCTGATCCGTCGGCTGGCCTAGATCTCCGGGACGATCCGCGAGAGCAGGTCGCCCATCCGGCTGGCCGCGGCTCGGCCGGCCTCCAGCACCTCGGCGTGGTTGAGCGGCTGGTCGCTGATGCCGGCGGCGAGGTTGGTGACCAGGCTGATGCCGAGCACCTCCATGCCCGCCTCGCGGGCGGCGATGGCCTCCAGCGTCGTACTCATGCCGACCAGGCTGCCGCCGATGATGCCGGCCATCCGCACCTCGGCCGGGGTCTCGTAGTGCGGCCCGGGGAACTGCACGTAGACGCCCTCGTCCAGGCTCGGGTCCAGCTCCCTCGCGCGGGCGCGCAGGCGCGGGCTGTAGAGGTCGGTGAGGTCGACGAAGTTGGCGCCGGAGAGCGGGCTGGCGCCGGTGAGGTTGATGTGGTCGCTGATCAGGACCGGGGTGCCGGGAGACCAGGTCGGCTTGAGGCCGCCGCAGCCGTTGGTCAACACGATGGCACGGCAGCCGGCCGCGGCGGCGGTGCGCACCGGGTGCACGACGGCGGCGATGCCGCGGCCCTCGTAGTAGTGGGTCCGGCTGAGGAAGACCAGCAGGTTCCGCTCGCCGGCCCGGACGCTGCGGATCTTCCCGCTGTGGCCGGCCACCGCGGCGGCGGAGAAGCCGGGCAGTTCGGTGGTCTCGATCTCCGCCTGCGCCTCGCCGAGCGCGTCGACGGCGGGCAGCCAGCCGCTGCCGAGCACCAGCGCGACGTCGTGGTGCTCGACTCCGGTCAGCTCGGCCAGCCTGGCGGCGGCCTGCTGGGCGAGTTCGTACGGCGTCGGTGCGGTGTCGGTCATGACGCCGACGATAGGGCGTCAGTCCACGATGAGCGGAAGTCGCGGGTCGACCGCGTGCAGGTGTCATCGGGGTCGGCGGTCACCACGGCATGCCGGTGCAGCCGGGCATGCAGGACGACGTGCACGTCCACGACATCGAGGTGGCCGCAGCGTGCGGCGAGCTGACGGTGATCTTCGTGGTCATACGTGATCAACCGTGGTGATGTCATCGTTCTCGTGGTCATAGATCCACGGTGGCCGGGTCTGGCTCGTCCTGCAGGCCCCACCGTCGGCACTGTGGAGAACCGACGTCGGAAGGTCGCTTGTGGAGGGAAACCGGCCTGGATCGAGAGCCCTGTGGAGAGCCGTTTGCGAGAGCGGTCGACCCGGCAGACGGTGGCTCCATGACGAACACATCCCTCACCCCCATCCTCCGCACCCAGGCCGACGTCGAGCAGCTGTGGCGCACCCTGATGCAGCCGTTGGGCTGGTCGCGGCGCGCCTGGTGGTTCGCGCTCGTCGGGCCCGACGACCATCCGCTGCGCCAGCTCGGTGAGTTCGAGGACCTGCCACCCCAGCTGCCGCCCGAGGAGGTCGCTCAGGCGGCCCGCCTGTGGCGCGGCCTGCTCGATGAGCTCCTGCCCGGCGGCCGGGTCGCCCTGCTGATCTGTCGCCCCGGCCGTGGTGGGCCCACGATCGTCGACCGCGACACCGCGGCCGCCGTCTACGACGCCTGCCGGGAGGCGGCCGTGCCTTTGGAGGTGATCCATCTGGCGACCGACGAGGACGTCTGGCCGCTGCCTGCCGACGAGGTTCTCAGCCGCGGTGCCTGAGGTCCGGCGCCGGTTACTCGCCAGTGTCGAACGCGACAGTGGTCGAGCGCAGGCTCCGGTCTACGCTTTCCTCGTGACCCACTTCGATGTCCTCGTCCTCGGCGCTGGCCCCGGTGGCTACGTCGCCGCCATTCGAGCCGCCCAGCTGGGCAAGTCCGTGGCCGTCGTGGAAGACAAGTACTGGGGCGGTGTGTGCCTCAACGTCGGCTGCATCCCCTCCAAGGCCCTGCTGAAGAACGCCGAGCTCGCTCACGTGCTGACCCACGAGAAGGAGAAGTTCGGCATCGAGGGCGACGCCACGATGTCCTTCGGTCCTACCCACGCGCGCTCCCGCCAGGTCAGCGCCGGGATCGTCAAGGGCGTCCACTACCTGATGAAGAAGAACAAGATCACCGAGATCGACGGCTGGGGCACGCTGACCGGCCCGAAGTCGATCGACGTGAAGGGTCATGACGGCGCGACCGCGTCGTACACCTTCGACAATCTGATCATCGCCACCGGCGCCACCGTGCGCAGCGTCCCGGGCGTGACGCCCAACGGCAAGAACATCGTCACCTACGAGGAGCAGATCCTCGACGCCGAGCTGCCGAAGTCGATCATCATCGGTGGCTCGGGCGCGATCGGCGTCGAGTTCGCCTACGTGCTGAAGAACTTCGGCGTCGACGTGACCGTCATCGAGTTCCTCGACCGGATGGTGCCCACCGAGGACGCCGACGTCTCCAAGGAGCTCGCGCGTCACTACAAGAAGCTCGGCGTCACCGTGCTCACCTCGACCGCGGTCAAGGGCGCCGAGGACACCGGCTCCGGCGTCCGTGTCACGATCGCCCCGGCGGCGGGCGGCGAGGAGCAGGTGCTCGAGGCCGACAAGTTCCTGGCCGCCTTCGGCTTCGCCCCGCGTGTCGAGGGCTACGGCCTGGAGAACATCGGCGTCGCGCTGACCGAGCGCAAGGCGATCGCCGTGGACGGCCGTGGCCGTACCAACGTCGAGGGCGTCTACGCGATCGGCGACTGCACCGGCAAGTTCATGCTCGCCCATGTCGCCGAGGCGATGGGCATCGTCGCCGCCGAGACCATCGCGGGCGCGGAGACCATGGAGATCAACTTCGACATGATCCCGCGGGCGACCTACTGCCAGCCGCAGATCGCCTCCTTCGGCTACACCGAGCAGCAGGCCAGGGACAAGGGGTACGACGTCAAGGTCGCCTCCTTCCCGTTCTCCGCCAACGGCAAGGCCCAGGGCTTGGGGGAAGCGGTCGGCTTCGTCAAGATCGTGGCCGACGCGGAGCACAACGAGCTCCTCGGTGCCCACATGATCGGCCCGGACGTGACCGAGCAGCTGCCGGCGCTGACCCTCGCCCAGCAGTGGGACCTCACCGCGGACGAGATCGCCCGCAACGTGTTCGCCCACCCGACCCTGTCGGAGGCGGTCAAGGAGGCCATCCACGGCATCGCCGGCCACATGATCAACCTGTAAGTCACTGCAGGCCGCCGACCTGCGCAAACAGCGGCTCATAGGCCGCCGATGTACCGATCATGTACCACGGTCCTCGGCGGCTTCGCCGTTCGTGGCCTCGTGCGTCGTAGGCGGTCACCGGAACTCCCCTTCGGCCAGCGCCGCGGCCTGCTGGAGAATGGCGGAGGAGAGAGCCAGGGTGCGCGCGTCGCAGCAACCGCGGGCACGGAGGCCGGCGAGCTCCTGGAGCGCCTCGATCTGGCGGCCGCAGCGATAGAGCGCCTGGGCGAGCTGGTGATGGAAGCGGAGTCGGTCAGGGTGGCGGATGGTCAACGAGCGCAACCGGGCCACGTGCGGATAGTCGACCTGGCCGCGCATCGCCAATGCGCCCAACTCCTCCTCGGCGCGGAGGCGTAGCTCCTCGAGCCGGTCGACCAGGCCCATCACGGGCAGGGCCCTGTCCAACTCCGGATACGGGCTGCCGCGCCACCACCGGAGCGCTTCCACCAGGTCATCTTCCACAGAGAGGTGCTCGCCACGGTCGAGCTTGTCGAAGGCTGCGTCGAGGAGCCGTTCGAAGCGGACGCTGTCGATGTCGCCGGGCGAGAGCCGTAGGACGGCGTAGCGGCCGACCTCCAACGCGGGACCGAGCAGTGGTTGCAGTGTGCGCACGATGCCGCCGGCCTTGGCGGCGGCATCGATGGGCGGGTCCGACCACAGGACGTCGGCAAGGCCGGCGAAGGAGACCCGCTCGTTCATATTCGCGACCAGCCAGCACACGGTGGCCGCCGTACGTCCTCGGGGAATCGGGACGGGTCCATCAGGCCCGGTGACCCGCAGCGGTCCCAACACGTCGAAGCGCATGATCAGCACCGTAGAAAAGGCCACCCTGCCGGCCCTCACGCCGCGGTCACGAAACGCGTCACACGCGGATCACCGGCTGGCTCAAGGGCCGTCGATCGGCGCCGGCGGCGGCCAGGGCGAGGCCGCGATGCCGGCCATGCCCAGCGCCGTGGCGGCGTCGACAACCTGGTGCCGCAAGTCGGCCGCCTCGGCGCGGTCGCCCTTGCTGCCGCGGTGCCACAGCACCGATGCGAGGTAGCGCTGACTCTGCACCTGCAGCGGGCGCGCCCCCGAGCGCTCATGTGCGGCCAAGCCGGCACGCAGATCCTCTACGGCGACGTCGAGGTCGCCCAGGCATGCGGCGAGCTTGCCGAGTTGGTGCTCGGTGGCGCCCCAGTACTGCAGCACGTAGAACAGCACGTGCTGGCCGCGCACGGACTCGAGGGCTGCGCGCACCGTCGTCATGCCCCGATCGTGACCGAGCCACAGGCTGGCGTTGCCGAGGGCGACGAGCGTGGCAAGCAGCCGGCTGGCGGGAAGGCGACCGGCGTCGAGGTCGTCGAGGAGCGCGTCGACCGCCTCCCATGCCTGAGCGCCGTTGCCGAGCATCACCTGGCTGAGCGCACCGACCATTCGCTGCAGCGGACGCCGTAGGGTGTAGGTCGGCTTGTTGCGCTCGGCCAACTGGGCGAGAGTGGGCCAGTCTCCGCGCTGCATCGCGATCCAACTGCGCTGCCCCAGCGCCGCTGCTGCCTGCATCGCGGCATCGGTCGCGCCCAGCCCGATGTCCGTCCCGCCGTCGCGTGCCTCGCCGAGGCGGGCCTGCATCGCATCGAGCAGCCGCAGCGCTCGACCGAAGTCGCCCGTCGCCATCGTGGTCGTGATCTGCCAGCAGTCCGCCTCCCAGTGCGCCAGCGGCTCGCCTTCCAGCGACCAGATCGGCCCGGGCGGGGTCAGCAGGTCGCGCTCGCCGGCGGCGACTTCACTGGCCCAGCGACGCACCCGGCTGCTGAGGCGGTCGGCATCGGGCGCCTCGTCGAGCGTGCGCGCGACGATGAGGGCCTGGTCCACCGGCTCCAGGTCCCAGGTCCGGGCGTAGAGCGCGGTCCGTTGCGCCGGGGCGACCACCGCGATTCGGTCTCGCAGTTCCGAGGCCGCGTCAGGCCGGTAGATGAACAGGGCAGCCAGGGCCTCGGCGAGCAGGTCGAGTGGGGGATCGGCCACCGTCACCGCGTCCTCCAGCGCACGGGTCAGCTGCTCGAGCACCGGCCAGTCGAGTGACGCGTTGGCGTAGGTCCGAACCATGCCGAGAGCTCCTCGCAGGCTCGCGACCGGGTCAGCCGTCAGGTCGCCGAGCTCGACCAGTTCGGTGAACGACTGCCGGGCGGCGTTCAGGTTCCCGGCGGCGGTCGCGGCGGCGCCACTGGCAGCGAGGAGCGTGGCGAGGGTGGCCGGCTCGTCGAAGGCGGGGTCCATCGCGACGATGTCGAGCGCCTCCCGGAAGAGACGCTCGGCGTGGGCGAAGCCGAGGTGTCGATTGGCGGCCTCGCCAGCCGTCAGGAGACGACCCACGGCCTCGGAGGTGGGGCACAGTGGCCACCCTTCACGCGCGTGGTGTGCCAACAGATCGGGGGTCGGCCGCTCGCGGCCCGGTCTTCGTACGAGCGCGCGCAGGATGAGTGCGTGCGCCTGGCGCCGGTCCCGCACCGGGGTGCGGTGGTAGAGCCGGTCCCGGACCAGGATGTGGGTAAAGGAGACAGTGTGCGGCTCGGCGTCGTCCCGCGCCGCCATAAGTCGGGCCTGGCGGGCGATCTGGAGTGCCTCGGCCACGGTGGCGGCATCGATGCCCAGCGGCGGGTGGGCGGCTGCGCTGGTGAGGACGCGGTCGTCGAAGCTGGTGCCGATCGCCGCGGCCGTCTCCAGCACGGTGAGCACCTCGACCGGGATCGAGTCGATCGTCTCGTCGAGTGCCTCATCGAGACTGCCCGAGGACACGAAGTCGCCATCCGGGCTCCGAGTCAGGTGCTGCAGGTACAGGGGATTGCCACCGGTGAGCCGCTGGGCCGTCCGCGCCTGCGTCGTGTCGACGCCGAGCATCTGTTCGATCGCGGCCTCGTCGAGTCCCTGGAGCGGGATGAACGGCCGTGCCCGGCGGCGTAGCTCGGTCAGCAGCGCCTGGCGGTCGCTGCCCGGCTCGGTGATGTCGGCAGTGTCCCGAAGGCTCGCGACGAGGGCGAGAGGCACCGGGCGGTGCCGGGCGAGCAGCTCGAGCACGGTCTCCAGCACCTCCGCGCTGGCCCAGTGCAGATCCTCCAGCAGGAGTACCAGGCCGTCGGTGGCGGTCGCGATCCGCTCCAGGAACGTCGCGACTTCGGCCGCGAGGCCGTGGCGATCACTGCTGACCGCCGCCTTGCCGCCGGTCAGCGCCTCGATTGCGGCGGAGTCGGGATCCACGTCGCCGAACTGGCGCAACAGCGCGTCGAAGGAGGCGTACGGCGTCGTGAGACGGCGGTCGCATGCTACCCGGGCCACCGCGGGGCTCCGCCCGCCGCGACCCGTGATCGCGGTCCCGATGTGCTCCAGAAGGGCGGTCTTGCCGATGCCCGGCTCGCCGGCGACCACGACGGCGACCGGTTCCGAGGTCGCCAGTGCCGCCTCGACGGCCGTGCGCGCCTGGGCGAGCACGGCCTCCCTCCCGACGAGACCGTCACCTGCGCCCGTCGGCTCGGCAGTGCGAGGGGAGGGGACGGCAAGGCTGGAGTGCAGCAGGTCTCGGACCGCGCGCAGTTCCGAGCCGAGGTCGACGCCGTGCTCGGCGAGCGCCCGCCGCGCACTGTCGAGAGCCATCCGGGCACGTCGGCGCTCGCCGAGGGCGAGATGAGACTCGGCCAGCAAGGCCCACGCGTGCTCACGAGTGGGATGGGCGTCGACGAGGCCCTGGAGGTATCCGAGTGCCTGCTGATGGCGCTGCAGTCCGGCGAGCGTCTCCGCGAGATCCTCGGTGCCACCCAGTCGGAGCTCCTCGAGGTGGGCTGCGACGCCGCGGACAGAGGGTGGTTCGTGCCACTCCGGGTACGGCGCACCGCGCCACAGAGCCAGCGCGTCGGTGAGGAGCGGCTCCGCCGCGGTGAACTCGCCGCTCGCGACATGGGCACGTCCCTCAGCGAGCAGCTCGACGAACCGGAGGATGTCCAGGTCGACCGCCGAGGGATCCAGCCGATAGCCGGTGGCGTCACCGGTGATCGCCGCGGGGCC
>NZ_DASZUF010000009.1:0-6471 GCF_035547795.1 Nocardioides sp. | reverse complement strand
CGAGCTCGCCGAGCGGCTGCGGACGGCCGGCGCGGGGGTGACGTATCTGCAGGCCGAGCGGCTCGAGGACGGCGAGCGGACCTTCCGCATCCTGCCGGGCTCCCCGGAGGCGACCAGCCACGCGATGGACCTCTACCGGCGCATCTTCGAGCAGCGCGAGGCGGAGCCGGAGCCCACACCCGACGCGACCGCCGAGCCGGTCCGGGGCTGACCGTGAGGCTCTGCCGGAGGCAGGTCGACCTGCGCGGGCTGATGCCGGCCGACCGGCTCCGGGTGCTACTCGTCGCCGACGTCTGGCGACGCGTGCGCGAGGACGTGCAGGGCGGCCAGGTGCTGGCCGCGATCCTCACCGATGCCCGTCCCGACTGCGACGCCGCCGCGCTCGCGGTGCGGGAGCCGCTCGGCCGCGCGCGGACGCCGGACGAGGCCGCCGACCTGCTCGCCGGGCCGCCCGATGTCGCGGTCGCGGCGGCGGGAGCGGAGCACTGCGCCGCGGGCACCGTCGTACGGGTGGGCCCGACGACGGCGCCACCGCCCGTGGAGGAGCCGCTGGTGCTCCGCCTCGCGCTCCTCCGCTTCCCCGTCGCGGAGCCGGCCGAGCTCTCGGTGGCTCGTGTGCACCGGGCCACCGAGACGCTGCGGCGCTGGCGGATCAAGGTGGCGGGCTGGGCGGACATGCCCTCGGTGGCACCCCCGCGGGCCGAGTACGACGCGATCCGGGCCGGTCTCGTGGAACGGCTGGACACCCCCGGCGTGCTGGCCGCGCTGCACCGGCTCGAGACCGACCCTGGGCAGTCCTCGGGCGCGAAGTTCGAGGCATTCGTCGGGGTCGACCGGGTCCTCGCCCTCGACCTGGGCCGACTGATCGGCAAGCTGCCGCGCTGAGCCGCGCGGCATTTGTCGCCCGTGTGGACCTCGGCGTACCCTCGCTGCGGGCAATGGGTCCTGCCTGCGTCGCCGCCGCGACCGAACCGCCGAGACCGGCTGATGGTCCCTCCGTCACGATGGAGGAGGCCGCATGCCGTCGACACCGCAGCCCGAGACGTTCGACGTGATCGTCGAGGTGCCGGGTGGGTCCCGGAACAAGTACGAGATGGACAAGACGACCGGTCGCATCCGGCTCGACCGCACGCTCTTCACCGCGACGCAGTACCCCTGCGACTACGGCTACGTCGAGGACACCCTGGCGCTGGACGGCGACCCGATCGACGCACTGGTCCTCACCGGTGAGTCCACCTTCCCCGGCTGCGTGGTTCGAGCCCGCGCCGTGGCGGTCTACCGGATGAGCGACGAGCACGGGCCGGACGAGAAGCTGCTGTGCGTTCCCGCCGGCGACCCTCGGTGGAGTCATCTGCACGATGTCGACGACGTCGCGACCTATCTGCGCGAGGAGATCGCGCACTTCTTCGCGGTCTACAAGGCGCTGGAGCCGGGCAAGCACGTCATCGGGTCTCGGTGGGAGGGCCGGCAGTCGGCGTACGACGAGTTGCGCGCCGCCCGCGAGCGGGCCCGCTCGCTGCACGATGGTCGGTCCGCTGATACGACCCGATGAGCGCCGATGAGCGCCGATGAGCGGACGGGTGAGCGGATGGACGAGCGGACCGGCGGGCGCGCGGTGACGGGCTGGGAAGCGGAGCCGCCGGACCCCGACACCGCCGACACGCCCGCCCGGGCCGGGCGCTCGCCACGGCGCGAGCAGGCCGAGATCCTGGCGGCCATCTCGCTCGGCGGGATCGGCGGCGCCGCGGCCCGTTACGGGGCGGGGTTGATCTGGCCGACCGCGGCGGGCCACTTCCCATGGACGACGTTCTGGATCAACGTCGTGGGGTGCGGCCTGATGGGCATCCTGATGGTGCTCGTGACCGAGCGCTTCGCGGCCCATCCGCTCGTGCGCCCGCTCCTGGGGACCGGCGTTCTCGGCGGCTTCACCACCTTCTCGACCTACACCGTCGACACCCAGCACCTGCTCGAGCCGCAGACCTCGGGGACGGCGCTGCTCTACCTCTCCCTGACCCTGCTCGCCGCGGTCGCCGCGGTGTGGCTGACGGCGTCGCTGACCCGGCTGGTGGCGCTCCCGGGGAGGCGCCGGTGAACTGGGCCATGGTCCTCCTCGGTGCCGCGATCGGCGCACCGCTGCGCTACACGATCGACCGGGCGGTGCAGTCGCGGCACGACACGGTGTTCCCGTGGGGCACGTTCACCGTCAACGTCACCGCCTGTGCGATCCTCGGCTTCCTCACCGGCGCCGCGACCGCGACCACCGTGCCGCAGCCGCTCCAGCACCTGGTCGGCACCGGCCTGTGCGGCGCGCTCAGCACCTACTCGACGTTCTCCTTCGAGACGCTGCGCCTGGCCGAGACCGGATCGCGCTACTTCGCCTTCGCCAACGCCGCGGTCAGCGTCGTCGCCGGCCTCGGCACCGCCTTCCTGGCCACCGCGCTGGCCACCGCGCTGCTGGGCTGAGCCGATCCCTCCTCGACCCTTACTCGGCTCGGCCCCTACGAGACCCCTACTCGGCCGGATCGTGATGCTGGGCGATGTTCAGCACGCTCCCACCCGGGACGCGAACGAAGAAGCGACGGATGCCCCACGGCTCGGTGGTGAGGGGGTGGACGATCTCGTAGCCGCGGCGCTGTGCCGATGCGTAGGCCTCGTCGACGTCGTCGACCTTGACCGTAAGGACGGGGTTCACCGGCCCGGTCGCATCCTTCGAGAGCACCTGGACGTGCTCCCCCGAGCCGGGTACGACGACGCGCGTGACCCAGTCCAGGCCCATGGGCTGCGGATCGAGACCGAGGAAGTCGGTGAAGAAGGTTGCCGCCTCCTCGAGGTCGGCGATCTCGAGGTCGGCCGTCACCCGGATGACTCGCATGGATCGCCCTCCGTCGTCGCAGCGCGCGGTGACAGCAGTATCGCTGGCCCGAGATGGGACGTCCACCGGCCTTCCGGCGGCGGTCGGCCCAGCGCGACCCGCGAACGGGCGGCGGGACGAATCGAGTTGACGCTCCGGGTCACTTGGGCCGACCCTTCCTGGGCCGATCGGAGGAGCAACCACATGACCGACACCGACGTCATCATCACGGGCGCTGGCCCCACCGGCCTGATGCTCGCCGCCGAGCTGCGGCTGGCCGGCGTCCGGACCCTGGTCCTGGAACGACAGCTCCAGCCGGGCGGGATCCCCAAGGCCAACGGCTTCTCGGGGCAGATCCTGGAGGTCCTGCGTCACCGTGGCCTCCTGGAACGCTTCGAGGCGGCGGCCACCGGTCCCAGTCACCCGGCGCCGGCGATCCCGTTCGGCGGCGTACAGCTGGACCTGAGCGGCCATCCCGACCACCCGCTCGAGGTGCTCGGGTTGGCCCAGCCACGGCTCGAGCGCGTGCTCGACGCGTGGGCCGGAGAGCTCGGCGCGCGGATCGAGCGCGGACACACCGTCACTGCGGTGCACCAGGACGAGGAGTCCGTGACGGCGTCGGTGGACGGACCCCACGGGCGGTACCGGGCCACCGCCCGCTACCTGGTGGGCTGCGACGGCACCCGCAGCACGGTCCGGGAGGCGGCCGGGATCGCCTTCGTGGGCGTGACCTACCCCGAGGTCAACCGGCTCGCCGAGGCCGGCGTCCACGAGTCGGTGACAGTCCTCGACGGCGGCGACCTCGACGTCCCCGGCGTGGGTCGGGTCCGGGCCGGGTTCACCCGGACCGAGCGCGGTGTCTTCGCGCTCGGCCGGCTCCGGTCGGGGGCGCTGCTCGTCCAGACCACCGAGGAGAGCGCCGACGACGTCGACCAGGCGCCGATGACCACGGCCGAGCTCCAGGACAGCATCCGCCGGCTGCTCGGCCACGACCTACCGCTGGGCGAGGTGTCGCGGCTCTCGCGGTACACCATGCAGGCACGGCAGGCGGACCGCTACCGGGCGGGGCGGATCTTCCTCGCCGGCGACGCGGCGCACCAGTTCCCCGCCACCGGCATCGGGATCAACATGGGCATGCTGGATGCGGTGAACCTGGCCTGGAAGCTCGCCGGGGCGGTGCACGGCTGGGCGCCGGCTGCCCTGCTCGACACCTACCACGCGGAGCGGCACCACGCCGGGGCCCGGGCCATGCTGCAGACCCAGGCCCAGGTAGCGCTGCGACGCGGCCAGGACGCCGCCGCGGAGGCGTTGCGTAAGCTGTTCTCGCAGCTGCTGCGGGACCGGCAGCCCCAGCACCGGATGGCGGCCCTGGTCGGCGGTGCCGACCTCCGCTACCCGATGCCGGACGGAGGCCGTAGCCCGGTGGTCGGCACCTTCGCGCCGAGCACTCTCCACCCCGCCTCGACCGGCGCCGCGTCGCTCCTGGAGCGCGCGCGTCCGGTCCTGCTCGACCTCGCCGATCGGGCGGACCTGCGGGCCGTCGCGGAGGGTTGGCGCGACCGCCTGGACGTCCGCACCGCGCCCCGCGCCGACCGCCCCGCCGACGTGCTGCTGATCCGTCCCGACGCCCACATCGCGTGGGCCGCCAGCGCCGACGAACCCGTCGACCGCGCCGCCTCGACCCTCCGTCTGGCGCTGGGCCGCTGGTTCGGCGACGAGCGGTAGAGCGGCTGGCCCGTGCGGGCGTGGCCGTGCCGAGTCAGCCGAGGCTGTTGATCGCGGCCACCTCGTCACGGGTGAGTTGCACCGACGCGGCGGCGACGTTCTCCTCGAGATGCCGCAGGTCGCCGGTCCCCGGGATCGCCAGGACATGCGGACCGAGCGACAGGTTCCACGCGATTCGGACCTGGGCCGGGGTGATGCCATGGGCGTCGGCGATCTCGCGGAGCACGTCGTACTGCTCCTGTGCGCCGTCCTCGCGACCGCGGCCGGCGATGGTGAAGAACGGCACGAACGCGATGCCGCGCCGACCGCACTCGGCCAGCACCTCGTCGGCGTCCGAACGCTCGTAGCCGGCGGCGTGTCGGTTCTGCACACAGACGATCTCGGTGACCTGGCAGGCTCGACCCAGTGTCGCTGCGTCGACGTTGGAGAGCCCGACATGACCGATGAGGCCCTCGGCGCGCAGATCGTCGAGTGCGGCTACGGCCGTGGTGACGTCGTCCTCGCCGTTGCTCCGGTAGTTCACCACCGGCAGCCGGTCCAGCCCCAGCGTCTCCAGGTTGTGCTCGACGTGGTGGCGAAACTGCCCCGGCCGCAGCCAGGGCCCCCACTCGCCGGTGGTCAGATCGCGGCCGGGGCCGATCTTGGTCACGATCGTCAGGTCGTCCGGATAGGGGGCGAGGGCCTCACGGATGATGTCGTTGGCCCGCGCGGAGGCCGAGAAATAGAACGCCGCCGTGTCGATGTGGTCGATCCCCAGCTCGGCGGCCCGGCGCACGACCTCCACGGACCGCCGCGGGTCGCGATCCTCGCCGCGACCCATCCCGCCGGTCCCGGTCAACCGCATCGCCCCGAACCCGAGCCGGTTGACCGTATAGCAGCCCATCGCGAACGTGCCCGCCGCCGCTGCCGGCGCTGACTCGACTCTCACCCCGCCATCTTGCCCACCCAGCCGGGCCGGCGTCGCTTTGGCACGCGCCGCTCACATCAGCGGAAGACCGACCAGCCACCACCCCTGCCGATGATCTCGCTCGGCCTGTCCCGCGTCGCCGAGAACGCGATGCTGACCTCGGTGCCGATGACATGTACCTCGGCATGGATGGAGTCCGCATCGATGGACCCGACCGGCGGGCAGCGATGGGTCGTGTACGACGAGGCCTGGCGGCTCATGTCCCACCCCGCGCTGCTGCGTCGGATGGACGCCCATGGGCGTCTGGCGCGGCACTACGGGAGCGCGAACATGCTGATCTTCCACAAGCTCTCCGACCTCGACAACGCCGGCGATCAAGGCCCGGCCATGCGCGCGCTCGCGTCCTCGCTGCTCGCGAATGCGGAGACTCGGATCGTCGACCGCCAGGAGGCAGACCAGCTCGGGCCGACTTCGGCCGCGCTCGGGCTCCGGGACCGAGCAGCATGCACGGTGCTCAGAGCGTACGTGGTTGCTCAGGTTCGCGGGACCTGCTCACCTTCCTTGGCGGGCGCTCCGAGGAGGTCCCAAAGGTTTCCCCATGGGTCTCGGAAAACGCAGACGCGACCGTACGACTCATCGCGAGGTGGACGGACCATGCTGCACCCCCATTCCTGGACGCGAGCAAGGGTGGCGTCGACATCCTCGACGCGGAGGAACAATCCGACCCGTCCAGCGAACTGGTTGCCGACCGCCGCCTTCTGCTCGTCACCTTCTGCGCGTGCGATGACCAGGCCGGCACCCCCATCCTGCGGTCGCACCACGACCCATCGCTTCGGACGGCCGTCCGTGGTCATGGCCGGGGTGTCCTCGGCGAGCACGAACCCCAGGGCGCCCGTGAAGAAGTCGATGCCGGTGTCGTAGTCGTTGACGAGGAGCGAGACGAGCTCAAGGGGCACAGGACAACGTTAGAGCGGCGTTCCGCAAAGCC
>NZ_DASZUF010000008.1:0-18194 GCF_035547795.1 Nocardioides sp. | reverse complement strand
AGGGGCGCGAGTGTGCCCCTATGCCTACACGCCCACGACCTACCCCGGACGAACCACCGTCGGCGGCGGGCTCAGGCCGGGCGGGCGCCCAGCGTCAGCAGTACCGGCTCGGGCGCGGGCTCCGGCTCGCCCGGAGCGCCGGCGGCGAAGTAGTCGAGCCGCTTCTGCAGCGCGCGGCGTACGGCGCGGTCACCGGTCGTCATCTTCCACAGCACGCCCAGCTGCTCGGGCAGGTTGCGCCAGGTGGTGGTGGCCAGCCAGTTGTTCGGCAGCGAGAGCCGCACGACCTTGTGCCACGCGGAGTAGACCTGCGGCACGAGCGGGCGGCTGCAGTAGTTCAGGTTGTACTTCTCGAACAGCGCGCGAACCCGCGGCGCGACCTCGGCGTACCGGTTGGAGGGCAGGTCCGGCCACAGGTGGTGCTCGATCTGGTGCGACAGGTTGCCGGTCATGATGTGCATCAGCCTGGAGCCGGAGATGTTGGCCGAGCCGAGCATCTGGCGCAGGTACCACTCGCCGCGGGTCTCGTTCGGGTCGATCGCGGCCTTCTCGTAGGTCTCCACACCCTCGGGGAAGTGGCCGCACATGATCACGCTGTGCGACCAGACGTTGCGCACCACGTTCGCGGTGAGGTTGGCGGCCAGCGTGGTCAGGAACGACGGCCCGCTCAGCAGCGGGTGGACCAGGTAGTCCTTGGTGGCCTGCTTGCGGACCTTCCTCAGCGTCTTACGGAGGCTGTCCTTGAAGTTCGCCGGGCGCTTCTCCTTCGGCAGCCGCAGGTTGCGGCCGAGCTCGAGGTCGTAGGCGGCGATGCCGTACTCGAAGACGAGCATGTTGACGAAGTTGATCAGCGGCTGGACCAGGCAGCCGGGAGTCCAGCGCTGGTCCTCGTCGACGCGCATGATGCCGTAGCCGAGGTCGTTGTCCTTGCCGATGATGTTCGTGTAGGTGTGGTGCACCTCGTTGTGGCTGTGCTTCCAGCCCTCGGCCGTGCTCGCGCTGTCCCACTCCCAGACCGTGGAGTGGATCTTCGGGTCACGCATCCAGTCCCACTGGCCGTGCAGGATGTTGTGGCCGATCTCCATGTTGTCCAGGATCTTGGCCACGGACAGGCCCGCCGTGCCGACGACCCAGGCGGGTGGGAACAGGCTGGCCAGCAGCACCGCACGGCTGCCCAGCTCGAGGTAGCGCTGGGTCTTGATCATCCGGCGGATGTACGCCGCGTCCGCCTCTCCGCGAGAGTCGATGACCTCCTGGCGGATCGCGTCCAGCTCGCGCCCGATCGCCTCGATGTCCTCGGGCGTCAGGTGGGCGACCGGGTTCTCGGCCTTCTTGGTCATGGCTGTCATGGGTGGTTCCTCAGTGCTCGATCGTGCAGGCGCCGGCGGCGGCGCTGATGCAGGTCTGAATGGGGAGGCCGCCGACCGGCGTCTCCCCGGGGACGGCGATGGTCAGCTCGCCGTTGCGCAGGTCGCGCACCGCGCCCTCCTTCAGCGGGAGGACACAGCTCATGCAGATGCCCATCCGGCAGCCGCTGGGCATCAGGACGCCGGCCTCCTCGGCGGCGTCCAGGATCGGGGTGGCGCCGTCGGCCTCGATCTGCCGGCCGGCGATGCCGATGGTGCCGCCCTCGCCGGTGACGACGGTCGAGACCCGGAACTGCTCGGTGAACAGCCGCAATCCCAGCGCTTCGTGGTGGGCCTCGAGAGCGTCGAGCAGGCCGTGCGGACCGCAGGCGTACGTCGTTCGCTCGGCCAGGTCGGGCACCAGCTCGGCCAGCGTCTCGACCTCGAACCGGCCGTGCACGTCGTCGTACCGCGGAACGAGGTTGATGGCGCCCGAGTCGTGCAGCTCCTGGAGGTTGCGCCGGAAGATCGTCTGCGGCTCGCTGGGCGCGAGATGGACCACGGTGATGTCGAGGCCCTTGCCCAGGCCGAGCACACCGGAGTCGGTGACCGGGAAGAGATTGCGCAGCATCCCGATGACAGGCGTGATGCCGGAGCCGGCGGTGACGAAGAGCAGTTTGCGATGGGTGTGGTCGAGCACGAACTCGCCCGCGGCCTGCTCCAGGTGGACGAGCGTGCCGGCCTTGGCCTGGTGGACCAGGTAGCTGCTGACCACGCCACCGGGCACCGCCTTGACGGTGATGGAGATGTGTCGGTCACGGCGGGGACCGTGGGTGAGCGAGTAGGCGCGCCAGTGCCGGCGACCGTCGACGTCGATGCCGATCCGGACGTACTGCCCGGGGATGTGGCCGGCCCAGTCCTTGCCGGGCTTGAGCTCGATGGTGGCCGCGTCGGCGGTCTCGGCGTGGACCCGCACGATCCGGGCACGCAGGTCGGTGCCGCGGCGCAGCGGGTGGAACATGTCGAGTACGTCGCCGGGCTCCAGCGGGGTGAGCGCGGCCTCGGCGACCCGGTGCAGGCGCTCTCCGAGGGCTCGGCGCAGGCCGCCCTGGCGGGCGGCGCCGGTGCGAACGGCAGCGGTGGTCACGTCTCCAGGGTGCTAGACGATCCGTTTAAACTCCTGTGTGACGGACGTGAATGTCCGTAACTGTTTTGTTCGCAGGAGACAAAGATGGCCCGCTCCGCCCCGACGCTGCACCTGCCCCCCGAGATCGTCGCGCGACTGCGCGAGGTCCTGCCCCGGGTCGGCGAGGACGTCGTCGCCGCGGTGATCTCGGAGGTGCCGCCGTACCAGGATGCCTGGTCGGGACAGATGAGCGACACCATCCAGACCGCGGTGAAGGTCGCCCTGGGCGGCTTCCTCTCGGTCGCGTCCGGCGAGGGACCGGACGCGGCCCAGGCGGCCCCGCCGGCGGTGCAGGGCGCCTACGAGCTGGGCCGGGGCGAGGCGCGCAGCGGCCGGACCACCGAGGCGCTGCTGGCGGCGTACCGGATCGGCGCGCGGGTGGCCTGGCGCGAGCTGTCCACCACCGCCGTCGAGGCCGGTCTGCCGCCGCAGTCGCTGGTCGAGCTGGCCGGGCTGGTCTTCGCCTGGATCGACGAGGTGTCCGACGCCTCGGCCGCCGGCCATGCCGACGAGCTCGCCAGCGCGGGGCGGGTGCGCCAGCAGTTGCTCGACCGGCTCGGCCGGCTGCTGCTGCGCGGCGAGAGTCCCGAGGTGGTGGACGCCGCCGCGGAGCGGGCGGGCTGGACGAAGCCGGCCACGCTGACCGCGACGCTGGTGCCGGCCGCCCAGGTCGGCTCGGTGCTCGCGGTGGCGCCCCAGGCGACCCTCGTCCTCACCGACCTGGCCGATCTGGAGGACGTCACCCTGCTGCTGGTCCCGGACGTACACGATCGCCGTCGCCGTTCCCTGCTGCGGGCGGTGCAGGACCGGGGTGCCGTGGTCGGGCCGGCCAAGCCGTGGCGCGACGTCCAGGTGTCCTACGAACGGGCGCTGCGCGCGTGGCAGGCCGGCCTGGGGACCGACACCGATCTCGCCCTGGTGCCGCTGGTGCTCGACGCCGATCCACAGGCGCGGGCCGACCTGCGTGCCGCCGTCCTGGCGCCGCTGCAGGGGCTGCGCCCGGCCACCGTCGAGAAGCTCACCGAGACGCTCCGCTCCTGGCTGCTCCACCAGGGCCGCCGCGACGAGGTCGCTGCCGAGCTGTTCGTCCACCCCCAGACCGTCCGCTACCGGCTGGCCCAGCTCCGCGAGGTGTACGGCGAGCGGCTGGAGGACCCGGCCATGCTGCTGGCTCTGACCGTGGCGCTGGGATAGTCAGAGCCCCTGCCAGGCCGGCTTGCCCAGATAGACCTCGCGGTAGTGGTCGGCCCGGGCCAGGCCGGAGGCGGCGTCCGGGTCGAGCAGCACTGTCGCGTGGGGATGCAGTTGCAGCACCGAGGCCGGACAGGAGGCCGAGAGCGGCCCCTCGAGGGCGGCCGCGACCGCCCCGGCCTTGCCGACGCCGGTCGCCACCAGCAGCAGCTGGCGCGCCCGCAGGATGGTGCCCAGGCCCTGGGTGAGCACATGACGAGGCACCTCCTCGATCGAGCCGAAGAAGCGGGCGTTGTCGATCCGGGTCTGCTCGGTCAGCGTCTTGATCCGGGTCGCCGAGGCCAGCGAGGAGCCCGGCTCGTTGAACGCCAGGTGCCCGTCACTGCCGATGCCGAGCAGCTGTACGTCGACCCCGCCCAGGGACGCGATCAGCGCCTCGTACCGCTCCCCGGCGTCCGCCAGTCGATCCGGTGCGGCGTCCGGCCCGTGCACCCGCTCACGGGCGATGCCGAGGTCGTCGGTCACCTCGCGGCGGATGGTGGCCAGATAGCTCTGCTCGTGGCCGGCCGGCAGCCCGACGTACTCGTCGAGGTTGACGGTCGTGACCAGCTCATACGACGGCCCCGTGCCGGCGCGGTGCCGCGCCACCAGCTCGCGGTACGTCGGCAGCGGGGACGAGCCGGTGGCCAGGCCCAGCACGGCGGCCGGGTTGCGGCGTACCACCGCCTCGATCACGTCGGCGGCGAGAGCGGCGACCTCGGCCGCGGAGCCGAGCGGAACGATCTCCATCAGTGCGCTCCGGTCAGGTGCGTGCCGAGCAGCGCGGCGCCGAGGGCGGCGACCGGCACGTCGGCGGGGACGACCCGCACCCGACCGGCGAGGTCGAGCGCGGCGAGGAACGGCGAGGTCGCGGCCTGCTGCCGCAGCGCACCCTGCACCGCCGCGAGCAGCGGCTCACCGAGTGCGGCGACGCCGCCGCCGAGGATCACGGTGGCCGGGTCGACGGCCAGGCAGATCATCCGGATCGCGTCGGCGACCCCGCGCAGGAACGTATCCAGCACCCTCACCGCCGCCGGCGTCCCCGATGCCGCCGCGGCGAAGAGCGCCTGGGCCGCCGGAACCCCCTCGGAGGGCCAGGAGGCGGCGATCGCCGAGCCCGAGGCAATGGTCTCCAGGCAGCCGCGCTGTCCGCACTGGCACAGCGCGCCGGTCGGGTCGACCGGGATGTGGCCGATCTCGCCGGCCGCGCCGCGGGCGCCGCGCCGGATCCGACCGTCGAGCACCAGCCCAGCGGCCAGGCCGGTGCCGAGGCTGAGGTAGACCAGGTCGTCCACGCCGCTGAGGACGTGCGCGCCCAGGGTGGCCGCATTGAGGTCGTTGTCGACGGCGACGGAGAGGCCCAGCCGCTCGGCCAGCCGCTCGGCCAGCGGGAACGGCTCGCCGGCGAGGTCGAGGTTGACCGCGTGCGCGACCGAGCCGGTCGCCACGTCGACCAGGCCGGGGATGCCCACGCCGACCGGGCCGGTCAGCGGCTCGCCCGAGGCGGCCTGGAGCCGCTCTACGACGGTGGCGGCACTGCTCAGCACGCCGTCGGCGCCCGGCGAGGTCTCCTCGCGCACCTGCGCCAGGATCGCGCCCTGGCCGTCGACCACGACGCCCAGGATCTTCGTCGCCCCGATGTCGAGGCCCACGGTGGTGGTCACGAGACTCCTAGCACTCCCGAGAGGACGAGTACGGCGGCACCCATCAGACCGACGTCGTCGCCGAGGGTGGAGGTCCGGACCACCAGTCCGTCGGCGCTGACCGGCATGATCCGCTCCCGGATCGTCCGGCCCACGGCCTCGCGCAGCGCGCCGTCGAGCAGCTCGGTCGGCCCGGCCAGCACCAGCTCGTGCAGGTTGAGGGTGCCGACCACGGGCGCCAGGATGCCGCCGAGCACCGCACCCGCGTCGGCGAGGCGGCGTTCCGCCTCGGTCGCCGTCGTACCGACCATCCGCGCGCGGAGCCGAGGGGCGGCGAGCACCGTCTCCAGGCAGCCGCGTCGGCCGCAGGCACAGTCCGCGCCGTCCGGGTCGACCTGGACGTGGCCGATCTCCCCGGCGGCGTACCGGTGGCCCTGGACCAGCGCGCCCTCGACGATGAGCCCGGCACCAACACCGGCGCCGACCCGGATCAGCAGCAGGCCGGCCTCCTCGGCGTCGCCGAAGGTGTGCTCGCCGAGGACGGCGGTGTTGGCATCGTTGGCCACGAAGACCGGCAGCCCCAGCTCGCCGGAGAGCAGCCCCGCCAGGTCGAGGTCGCGCCAGCCGCGGTTGGGGGCGTCGATGACCACGCCCTCGGCGCTGACCACGCCGGGACTGCCGATGCCGACGCCGAGGACCGGCCGGTCGGTCGCCTTGCGCAGCAACCGCAGCAGCTCGCGCAGCAGCATCACGGCGTCGTTGCCGGTGCGCCCCTCCAGCGGCAGGTTCTCCCGGGCCTTGACCTCGCCGGCGAGGTTGAGCACCGCGCCGGCCATCCGGTCGTCCGGGAGCAGGTCGACGGTGAGGATGTGGGAGGCGTCGGGCACCAGGCCGACCAGGATCGGCGGCTTGCCGACCCGGCTGCCCACTGGCGCGCCGAGCTCGGTGACCAGGCCGTCCTCCAGCAGCCCGGCGACCAGGTCCGAGATCGTGACCCGAGTCAGCCCGCTGGTGCGCGCCAGGTCGGCGCGGGAGGCGGGCCCCTCCCGGAACAGGTGCTGGAGCACCAGCGCACGGTGGTGGCGGCGGGTGTCCTCGGCCATCAGCTTGCCGCGCGGACGCAGCGCCCGGCGGCCTCGCGGCTGCCCCTTGGCGCCGCTCACTTCACCGCTCCGGCCGTCAGGCCGCCGACGACGCGCCGCTCGATGAGCGCGAACAAGATGACCACGGGCACCGTCGCGATGACGGAGGCGGCGAACAGGTGGCCCCAGTCGATGGAGTACTGCCCGATGAAGTTGTTCACCGCGACCGTCAGCGGCATCTTGCTCGGCTCGCTGCCGAGGCTGAGCGTCAGCGCGACGAGGAACTCGTTCCACGCACTGATGAAGGTGAAGATCAGCGCGGTGACGATGCCGGGCGCCGCCAGCGGCAGCGTGATCCGGAACATCGCCCGCACTCGTGAGCAGCCGTCGACCATCGCCGCCTCCTCCAGCTCGACCGGGATCGAGGAGAAGAACGCGTTGAGGATCCAGACGGCGAAGGCCATGTTGAAGCCGGCGTCGATGAGGATCAGCGAGATCGTCGGCGAGGGCAGCTGGAAGTCGGTGAACTCCCGCTGCAGACCGACCAGCATCGCGGCCGGCTGGAACATCTGGGTGGCCAGCACCAACAGCAGGAACAGCGTGCGGCCACGGAACTTGCGCCGCGCGGTGTAGTACGCCGCCGGCAGCGCCACGATCAGCACCAGCAAGGTGGCGCCCGCGGCGATCTCCAGCGAGGTGGCGATGTTGCCGCCCAGGCCGCCGGAGGACCACAGCGTGGTGAAGTTCTTGAACGTGAAGTGCTGGGGGAAGTACGTCGGGTCGAGCAGCTCGTTCGCCGGCCGGCCGGCGACGAGCACCATCTCGACGTAGGGCAGCAGGAAGATGACGGCGACGGCGTACGCCGCGATGGTCACGGCGATGGTCTTGCCGGTGCGTCGCCGCGGCGGCCGGGCGGGCGGGACGAGCGCGGACGGGGTGGCAGTGGTCAGGGTGGTGCTCATGCGTCCACCTGCTCCTTCCACTTCGTGGTGGCGAGGTAGACGATCACGATCACGATGACCAGCGCGAAGTTGATCACCGACAGGGAGGCCGACTCGCCGACGTTGCCCTGCTTGATGGCGACCATGTACGTCGTGGTCGTCGAGGTCTGGTAGCCGGGGCCACCCTTGGTCATCTCCCAGATGATCGGGAACGAGTTGAACACGTTGATGATGTTGATCAGCGTGGCGACCAGGATCGCCGGCCGCAGCAGCGGCAGCGTCACGTGCCGGTAGGAGCGCCACGAGGTGGCGCCGTCGAGCGAGGCGGCCTCGTAGACGTCGCCGGGGATGCCCTGCAGGCCGCTGAGGATCGCGTAGGTGGAGAACGGCAGCGACACGAAGACCGCCACCAGCATCATCCAGAACATCGCCCAGTGCGGGTTGCCTAGCCAGTCGGCGTGGTTGGAGCCGAGCTTGACCAGGCCGAGGTCGTGTAGGAACACGTTGATCACGCCTGCGCTGCGGTCCAGCGCCCAGCGGAAGATCAGCGCGGTCATCATCACCGAGCAGGCCCACGGGATGATCAGCGCCCAACGCGCCACCCGGCGGCCCGGGAAGCGCTGGTTGAACAGCTGCGCCAGGGCCAGCGAGATCAGCATGGTGACCACCACGACGCCCACGGTCCACACCAGGGTGCGCAGCAGGACGCCGCTCAGATAGGGCTCGTGGAACAGCGTGCGGAAGTTGTCCAGGCCGTTGTAGCCGACGACGTACCCCTCGCCACCGATGCGCTGGAACGACGATTGGATCATCACGACCACCGGCCACAGCACGACCACCGCGATCAGTGCGATCGCCGGGCCGATCCACAGCAGCGGGGTCGCCGCTCGGCCGATGCTGCGCAACGGCGAGGTGCGGGAGGCCATCATCAGTCCTTACCTGTACGACGGGGCTTCGGGTGCCGGTGCCCGGCCGAGACGGAACGGCCGGGCACCGGGATGCTCTCAGCTGGCGCTGGTGGCAGTCTGCTGGAGCTGCCCGAGGACCTGCTTCGGGTCGCCGGTGACGGCGGTCCCGATGGTCTGCTGGATCTTCGTCTTGACGTTGGCCCAGCTGGTGTCGCTCGGGTACTGGATGGACTTCGGCAGCGCCGTCAGGAACGGCCCGAAGATCGGGTCGGACGCGAGCGCGTCGGCCGCGCTGGTCGTGGCCGGGAGCAGGTCGTACTCCTTGTCGAAGGCCAGCTGGTACTTGTCCTGGTAGGCGAAGTCGAGGAACTTCTTGATCTGCGCCTGGTGGCCGTTGGCGTTGAACGCCGCCACGTTGTCGCACACGCCCAGGGTGGTGTCGAGCGGGCCGTTCTGGCCGACGATCGGGACCGAGGCCCAGTCACTGTCCTGCAGCACACCGGCTTTCTGGATGATCGGGATCAGCGCCGGCGAGCCGTTGATCATGCCGACCTTGCCCTGGGCGAACTGCTGCCACAGGTCGGTGCGGTTGACGGTGCCCGGGTTGGGTTCGGTGTCGCCGGCCTTGACCAGGTTCTTGAGGAAGGTGAAGGCGGTGACGTTGGCAGCGGAGTCGATCGTGTACTTGCCGTCGGTCTGGTAGCCGCCACCGGCGCCGAGCATCCACAGCAGCGACTCGGCCTGGGCCTCCTCGGCGCCGAGCGGGAGGCCGAAGCCGGTCTCGCCCTTGGCCTTGATCTTGGCGGCGTCGGCCTGCAGGTCCGCCCAGGTCTTGGGCGCGGCGCTGATGCCGGCGTCGGCGAAGATCTTCTTGTTGTAGAACAGCGTGCGGCTCGAGGTGGTCCACGGCATGCCGTACTGCTCGCCGTTGTAGCTGCCCTGGTCCTTGAACGCAGGCAGCAGGTTGTCGGGCTTGCTCAGCACGTCGCTGGCCTTGTAGAGCAGGCCATCCTGGGCGTAGTTGGAGAAGTAGTCACCCTCGGTGATGTCGGGGAACTGCTTGTTCTGGACCATCGTCTGGACCTGCTGGTCGAAGTTGGTCCAGGGGATCGAGGTGACCTTGACCTTGATGTCCGGGTTGGCCTTCTCGAAGTCGTCGACGATGCCCTGCCAGAACTTGCTACTCGCGTTGTCCGGGCCGGTGCCGTAGTCGGCGACGACGAGCTTGAGCGTGTCACTGCCGCTGCCGCTGCTCGAGGAGCCGCCGCAACCGGTCAGCGCCAAGGCTGTCGCCGTGGCGAGCGCGATGGCGCCCGCGACACGGCCGGTGAGCTTGTGCTTCATCGGTCTTCCTTTTCCTGTGCCTTGTGTGTGTGCCCTCTCGCAGGGCGCCTGTCCCCGATAACCAGAGGTTTGTTAGTTCATCGGACTTACTAATTGGCTGTCAAGGCTTCCGGTGAAATTCATCACTCCGTTACCTGATCGGAACGTGTCCTCAGGACTCGCAGACGCGGCCGTCGGCGACGTCCAGCCGGCGGGTGGTGTGGACCGCGGCCAGCATGCGGCGGTCGTGGGTGACGAGCAGCAGCGTGCCGGGATAGGTCGCCAGGGCCTGCTCCAGTTGCTCGATCGCAGGCAGATCGAGGTGATTGGTCGGCTCGTCCAGCACCAGCAGGTTCACCCCACGCGCCTGAAGCAGGGCGAGCGCGGCGCGGGTGCGCTCGCCCGGACTGAGACTGCTCGCCGGGCGGACGACGTGGTCGGCCTTGAGGCTGTACTTGGCCAGCAAGGTCCGGATCTCCTCCGGAGCCAGGTCGGGGACATGGGTCGCGAACGCGTCCACCAGGGCGGTCTCCCGCTCGAAGAGCCGACGAGCCTGGTCGACCTCGCCGACCACGACGCCCGGGCCGAGGTAGGACTCCCCCACGTCCAGCGGGAGCCTGCCCAGGAACGCGGCGAGCAGGGTGGACTTGCCGGCACCGTTGGGACCGGTGATGGCGACCTTCTCCGCCCAGCCGATCTCCAGGTCGACCGGTCCGAGCACGAAGTCGCCGCGACGGAGGGTCGCGCCCCTGAGGGCTGCCGTGACCGCACCCGAGCGGGGCGCGGCGGCGATCTCCATCCGCAGCTCCCACTCCTTGCGCGGCTCCTCCACGGCGTTCCTCTCCAGCCGCTCGATCGCCTTCTCGGACTGGCGCACCTTGGCCGCCTGCTTCTCCGCGGAGTCGGCGGCGAAGTTCCTCACGAACTTGTCCCGCTCGGTGGCCTGCTTGCGCCGGGCGTTGCGCACCCCCTGCGTGGCCCAGCTGCGCTGGGTGATCATCCGGTCGCGCAGGCCGCCGAGCTTGCCGGCGTACTCCTCGTAGGCCTCGCGGGCGTGCCGTCGGGCGACCTCGCGCTCGCGCAGGTAGGCGTCGTAGCCGCCGCCGTAGAGGTTGACCTGGTGCTGGTGGAGGTCGAGCTCGAGCACCCGGTTGACGGTCCGGGCGAGGAACTCGCGGTCGTGGCTGACCACGATCACGCCGGCGCGCAGGCCCGTGACGAACCGCTCCAGCCGGTCCAGGCCGTCCAGGTCGAGGTCGTTGGTCGGCTCATCGAGCAGGAAGACGTCATAGCGGCTCAACAGCAGCGAGGCGAGGTTGGCCCGGGCCGCCTGCCCGCCGGACAGCGACGTCATGAGCGCGTCGAGGCCGACGGTCAGGCCCAGGTCGGCCACCACCTGCTCGGCGCGCTCCTCCAGGTCGGCGCCACCGAGCGCGAGCCAGCGCTCCAGCGCCTCGGCATAGCCGTCCGGGTCATCGTCGTAGCCCGCGGTGGCAGCGTCGTACCGCTGCTGTGCGGCCGCCACGCCGGTACGCCGGGCGAGGAAGTCGCGCACCGTCTCCCCGGGCCGGCGTTCGGTCTCCTGCGGCAGATAGCCGACCACGGCCGTCGGCGGAGTCAGGCTCACCTGCCCCTCCTCCGGGGCCAGTTCGCCGGCGAGGGTGCGCAGCAGCGTCGACTTGCCGGCACCGTTGGGACCGACCAGGCCGACCACGTCGCCGGGCGCGACCACCAGGTCGAGCGCGTCGAAGAGCGCCCTGGCGCCGTACCCCACCGCGAGATCCCGGACCTGCAGGGTGGCACTCATGGGTCAACGCTAGCGACGGATGCCACCGATTTTCGGGCCGGGCTGGTGGGGACGTAACACGCTGTCCGCTGCTGTAACACGCCGTCCACGTCACTAGCACGCCGATGCGTCGACCTTCTAGTGACGTGGACAGCGTGTTACAAGAGAGGGGGCCGGCCCAGGCAGCAGCACCGCCGAGCGCCGCTAGATTCCACCCCATGGCCAACCGACCGACCGCGCACGAGCTGATCGCCCACGTCCTCGACGAGGGATCGTGGGAGTCGTGGGACACGCCGCCGTCGTACGGGCCGATCAGCGCGGCGTACGAGGCCGACCTGGCCCGCGCCCGGGAGCGGTCCGGCGTCGACGAGGCGGTCATCACCGGGGCCGGCCGGATGCACGGCCAACGGGTGGCGGTGCTGGCCAGCGAGTTCCGGTTCCTGGCCGGCTCGATCGGCCGGGCGACCGCCGACCGGCTGGTGGCGGCGATCCAGCGGGCCACCGCGGAGCGGCTGCCGCTGCTGGCCGCGCCCGCGTCGGGTGGCACCCGGATGCAGGAGGGCACCCCGGCGTTCGTGCAGATGGTGCGCATCGGCGAGGCCGTCGCCGCGCACCGCGCCGCCGGCCTGCCGTATCTGGTCTACCTGCGTCACCCCACCACCGGCGGGGTGATGGCGTCGTGGGGCTCGCTCGGGCACGTCACCGTCGCCGAGCCGGGCGCGCTGCTCGGCTTCCTCGGGCCGCGGGTCTACGAGGTGCTGCACGGGAGGCCGTTCCCGGCCGGCGTGCAGCAGGCGGAGAACCTCTACGCGCACGGCATCATCGACGGCGTCGTGCCCCCGGAGGAGATCGCCGCCCTGCTCGCCCGGGTGCTGACCATCCTCACCGCCCGCCCGTCCCGGACACCTGACGTTCCGCACGCCGACACGCCGGATTCCGGTGCGGAAGGTCAGGTGCCCGACACCTGGGATGCCGTGACACGGTCGCGCCGAGCCGACCGGCCCGGAGTGCGGACGCTGCTGCGGATCGCGGCGGCCGACGTCGTGCCCCTCAACGGCACCGGACAGGGCGAGCGCGACCCCGGCGTGCTCACCGCGCTGGCGCGCTTCGGCGACGCACCGTGCGTGGTGATCGCGCAGGACCGCCGGGAGCAGGCCCACCAGCCGCTCGGACCGGAGGGGCTGCGCGAGGCCCAACGCGGGCTACGGCTGGCGGCCGAGCTCGGCCTGCCGGTGCTGAGCGTGATCGACACCCGCGGCGCCGCGCTCTCCCCCGAGGCCGAGAACGGCGGCCTGGCCGGCGAGATCGCTCGCTGCCTGTCCGCGCTGGTCACCGTCGACGCCCCGACGCTGTGCCTCATGCTCGGCGAGGGCAACGGCGGCGGCGCGCTGGCGTTCCTGCCAGCCGATCGGGTGGTCGCGGCGCGGCACGCCTGGCTCTCGCCGCTGCCGCCCGAGGGAGCCTCGGCGATCGTGTACGGCGACGGCGAGCATGCGGCCGAGCTTGCCACTCGGCAGCGCGTCCGCGCCGCGGACCTGGCCGCGATCGGGGTGGTCGACCGGATCGTCCCCGAACTGCCCGACGCCGCCGACGAGCCCGAAGCGTTCTGCCGGCGGGTCGGCGGCGTCCTCGAGGCCGAGTTGACCGCGCTGCTGGCGGCCGGGCCCGGGTCGCCTTCGACCCGGGCCGCCCGTTATGCCGCCGGCTAGTCAGAACAGCAGCGCCGTGGCCGGGTCCTCGAGGATGCTCGCCACGTCGGCCAGGAAGCGCGAGCCGGCCTCGCCGTCGACATGGCGGTGGTCGAAGCTCAGGCTGAGCGTGCAGACGTCGCGCGGCACCACCTTGTCGTCGACCACCCACGGCTTGCGCTTGATCGCGCCGAAGCACAGGATCGCCGACTCGCCGGGGTTGATGATCGGCGTGCCGGAGTCGACGCCGAAGGAGCCCACGTTGGTGATCGTGAACGTCCCGCCGGCGAGGTCGGCCGGCGGCGTCTTGCCGTCCCGGGCGACCGCGACCAGTCGGTCCAGCGCGGCGGCCAGGTCGGGCAGGGCGAGCGCGCCGGCGTCCTTGACGTTCGGGACGACCAGCCCGCGCGGAGTCGCGGCGGCGATGCCGAGGTTGACGTAGTCCTTGAAGACGACCTCCTGCGCCTCCTCGTCCCAGAACGAGTTGATGATCGGCGTGCGCCGCATCGCCAGCAGGCAGGCCCGGGCCAGCACCAGCAGCGGCCCGACGCGTACGTCGCGCAACTCCGGCCGCTGCTTGAGCCGCGCCACCAGCTCGGTGGTGCGGGTGACGTCGATGGTCACCCACTCGGTGACGTGCGGCGCGGTGAACGCCGAGCGCACCATCGCCTGACCCATCTGCTTGCGGACGCCCTTGATCGGCTCCCGTCGCTCGCGCTCACCGGGCACGCCGGCGGAGGCCGGCGCCTGCCGAGGCGCAGCGGCGAGGTCGGCGGTGGTGATCACCCCGTCCTCACGCGCGGGTACGACGGAGGACAGGTCGATGCCCTGCTCGCGGGCGGCGGCCCGTGCCGTCGGCTTGGCCAGGACGCGCGGACGACGGCTGACCGCCGCCTCCTTCGGGCCGGAGCCGACCAGCGTCATCGGCTGCTCGGGCTCGGTGATCTGCTCCACCGAGCCGGCGGCCGGCTCGGTGCTGGCGGACGGCACCTCGGCGACGGGCTCGGCCGACTCGGCCGACTCACCAGCCGCGGCGGCGGGAGTCTCGACCGGCGCCCCGTCCGCCGCGCCGGCATCGCCGATCCGGATGATCGGGGTACCGACCTCGACGGTCTCGCCCTCGGGCACCAGCAGCGCCTGGACGACGCCGGCGTAGGGCGACGGCAGCTCGACGACCGACTTGGCGGTCTCGATGTCGCAGACGATGTCGTTGATCTTCACCTCGTCGCCGACGGCGACGTGCCAGGTGACGATCTCCGCCTCGGTCAGGCCCTCGCCCACGTCGGGCAGCTTGAATTCGGCAGAGTTCACCACGCGAGGCTCCGATCCACGGCGTCGAGCAGGCGGTCCAGGTCGGGCAGGAAGTGCTCCTCCGCCCGGGCCGGCGGGTAGGGGGTGTCGAAACCGCCGACGCGCAGCACCGGCGACTCCAGGGAGTGGAAGCACTCCTCGGTGACCCTGGCGGCCACCTCCGCGGCGACGCCGAACGACACGTGGCCCTCGTGGACCACGACCAGCCGGCCGGTGCGGCGCACGGACTCGTAGACCGGCGCGAGGTCGAGCGGCGAGAGCGTGCGCAGGTCGATCACCTCCAGCGACCTGCCCTCCTCGGCCGCCGCACGCGCCGCCGCCAGCGACGTCTTCACGGTCGGGCCGTAGGCCACCACCGTGACGTCCGAGCCCGGGGCGACCACGCGCGAGGAGAACAGCGGCGCCGGCGGTACGGCGGGGTCGAGCGCCGCCTTGTCGGAGTGGTAGAGCCGCTTCGGCTCCAGGAAGATCACCGGATCCGGGGAGGCGATCGCCTGCTGGATCATCCAGTACCCGTCGATCGGGTTGGAGCAGGCCACCACCTTCAGGCCGGGCGTGTGACAGAACTGCGCCTCCGGCGACTCGCTGTGGTGCTCCACCGCGCCGATGCCGCCGCCGAAGGGGATCCGGATCACGATCGGCAGGCAGATCCTCCCGGCGGAGCGGAAGTGCATCTTGGCGACCTGGTTCACGATCTGGTCGTAGGCGGGGTAGACGAACCCGTCGAACTGGATCTCCACCACCGGCCGATAGCCGCGCAGGGCCAGGCCGACGGCGGTGCCGACGATGCCGGACTCGGCCAGCGGGGTGTCGACCACCCGGTCCTCGCCGAAGTCCTTCTGCAGCCCGTCGGTGATCCGGAAGACGCCGCCGAGTCGGCCGATGTCCTCGCCCATCAGGACGACCTTCGGGTCGTCCTCCATCGCCTTGCGCAGCCCCGCGTTGAGGGCCTTGGCCAGGGTGATCATGACGCCGCCCCCTCGAACGTGGCCAGGTAGTCGTCGTAGCCGTCGCGCTGGACCACCAGCTCGTCGGGGATCTCGGCGTACACGTTGTCGAAGAGCTGATGCGGCGTCGGCTCCGGGAGCGCCTGCACACCGGCCCGCAGCCGGGCGCCGAGCTCGTCGGCCTCGGCCGCGATGCCGTCGAAGAACGCCTGGTCGGCCAGGCCGCCGCGGCGCAGATAGGCCTCGACCCGAGCGAGCGGGTCGCGCAGCTTCCAGGTCTCCACCTCGTCGGAGAGCCGGTAGCGAGTCGGGTCGTCGGTGGTGGTGTGCGCACCCATCCGGTAGGTGTAGGCCTCGATCAGGGTCGGCCCGCCGCCCTCGCGGGCGCGCTGCAGGGCCGCCTGAGTGACGGCGTACGTCGCCAGGACGTCGTTGCCGTCCACCTGCACACCGGGGAACCCGAAGCCGGCGGCCCGCTGGTAGAGCGGGATCCGGGTCTGTCGCTCCAGCGGCTCGGAGATGGCGTACTGGTTGTTCTGGCAGAAGAAGACGACCGGCGCCTGGTACGACGCGGCGAACACGAACGACTCGTTCACGTCGCCCTGCGAGGTGGCGCCGTCGCCGAAGTGGGCGACCACGGCGGTGTCGCGGTCGGGGTCACCGGTGCCGACGGCGCCGTCGCGCTGCACGCCCATGGCGTAGCCGACCGCGTGCAGCGTCTGCGCGCCGATCACCAGGGTGTAGAGCCCGAAGCCGGTGGCGGCCGGATCCCACGAGCCGTAGCCGGTGCCGCGGAACAGGCCCAGCACGTCGAGCGGGTCGATGCCGCGGCACCAGGCGACGCCGTGCTCGCGGTAGGTCGGGAAGACGTGGTCCTGGCGGCGCAGCGCGCGGCCGGCGCCCACCTGGGCGGCCTCCTGGCCGAGCAGCTGGGCCCAGATGCCCAGCTCGCCGTGGCGCTGCAACGCTGTCGCCTCGACGTCGAGCCGGCGCACCAGCACCAGGTCACGGTAGAGGTCCCGGATGCTGCCGTCGTCCCCGTCGTAGTGGTACTCCGGATGTTCGACGCGCTCGCCCTCCGGGGTGAGCAACTGGATCATGGGGCGCGCTCCTTCGTCTGACGGTGCCGCGGGATCGCCGCGAGGCCGCTGCGGGGATCGCCGGGCCACCTCGTGCGGGGGTGGTGCACGTGTGACCCGGGTCACCAGATGGTGGGTCCAAGGTAGCGCGGCCCAGAAGTTACCCGCGAGTCGCCACGACACCCTCGATCGGCCGATCGGCGGAGCCGTCCCGGTCGTTGGTCCCGGTTTCGGCGATTCGCCGTACTTCTCCGGCTCCTTCGGGTCAGGATGCTCCGTCGTCCATCTCGGGAGAGAGCTTGTTCCAGGTAGTGCGGGCGGCCGTCGTGGCCGCCCTCGTCGTTTGTCTCGTCGCCGTGATCGCCGGATCCGCACCGGCCGCACCCGAGCTCCCCGGGCTGCAGGAGAAGGTCAGGGTCGTCGCCACCCGCCATGCCCAGCCCGTCGCGAAGCGCTCCTTCGCCGACCCGTCGGTGGTCGCGTACGGCGGGGGCTACCTGGCGGTCAGCACCGGCAAGCGGGCGCCGGGCGCCTACTCGCGCACGCCGGTCGGGCCGTGGCGGTCGACCGGGCCGCTGCTCCACCACCTGCCGCACTGGGTGTCCTCCCCCGAGATCTGGGCCGTCGACGTGGCCCACATCGGCAAACGCTGGGTGCTCTACTACGCCGCCCGGGTGCGGCGACTGGCACCCGGCGCGCGCTGCATCGGCGTCGCCGTCACGCGCAACCCGGCGCGCGGCTTCGACGCCCGCGGGCGCAAGCCGCTGGTCTGCCCGGCCGGCGCGAAGGCCCGCAAGGCCGGCGACCGGGTGCTCGGCCGGGCCCGGTCGCTGCCGCGCAGCGGCGTGATCGACCCGTCGGTGTTCACCCGCGGCAAGCACCACTTCCTGCTCTACCGCACCCAGGGCATGCCCGCCACGATCCGGCTGGTGCGACTGCGCCACCACGGGCTGCGGGCCGCCCACCACAGCCACCAGCTGCTGCGGGTGCCGCACATCGTGGAGAACCCGGTGCTGGTCCACCACGGGAAGCGGTTCGTGCTGTTCACCTCGCAGGGCTACTACGGCAGTTGCGGCTACCAGACCACCTGGCGCTCCTCGCGCCACCTGCTGCACGGCTGGCACACCCATGGCCACCGGCTACTCAACCGGCACAGCACCCGGCTGTGCGGCCCCGGCGGACTGGACGTGGCCTCGGGCCGGAAACTGGTCTTCTTCCACGGCTGGGTCTGCGGGCGCGGGCAGCGCTGCAGCCAGGGGCATCACGTGGACCTGCGACGTACGTCTCGGCGGACGCTGTACGCCGGGCTGCTGCACTGGCACCGGGGCCACCCGCACATCCGCTTCCTGCGCCGGGCGGGCCACGCCTGATCGGGCGCCGGGTCAGCGGTGGAGGTGGATCTTGCCCAGGTGGGTGACGCCGCCCGCGGTGACCACGATCGAGGTGGTGGAGTCCCACCTCAGCGCCGTGCTCGGGTGGAAGCGGCGGACCCTGACCTCGATCCGGTAGACGCCGGGCTCCAGGTAGAACTTGCGGAAGCGCCCGTTCGCATCGGTGGTGGCACGCCCGTCGTGGACGATGCCGCCCCGGTAGAAGTTGACGTGTCCTCGCCAGCCGCGAGCGGCGTGCGAGATCTCGATCGTGCCGACGACCGTGCCGCTGGGCGTGAGGGTGAGGTTCTCGGTCACCGTCGCCCCGTGGGCCGGGACGGTGACCGGCTCGCT
>NZ_DASZUF010000007.1:0-13762 GCF_035547795.1 Nocardioides sp. | reverse complement strand
GGGCAAAGGGTTACGGCGGTCATAGCGAAAGGGAAACACCCGGTCCCATCCCGAACCCGGAAGTTAAGCCTTTCAGCGCCGATGGTACTGCAACCGCGAGGCTGTGGGAGAGTAGGACACCGCCGGACAAACACTCACGCGAGGCCGCCCCACGGGGCGGCCTCGCGGCATTTTGTCACGCTCTGCGGCCACTTTTCGTGCACAGACGGAGGCTGGTCGGCGCCGTCCACAGGCTTGGCTGTGGAGAGGTGGCCGACGGCTCCGCTCCGGGAAGGATGGCTTCCGGAGGTGATGGCCGATGGGCACGAAGAGGACGGCCGACCCGGATGCTGCATCGGGCCTGAGCGTCATGAGCGCAAACACCGTGCGCCTGGTCGGGCGTCTGTCCGAGGCTCCCGCGGAGCGAGTGCTGCCGAGCGACGCGGTGATGTGCACCTTCGCGCTGGTGGTGGACAGACTCGACACCCAGCTGGTGTCGCGCCAGCGCGTCGACGTGCTGCCGTGCGTCGCTTGGTCGGGCCGGGTGCGCCGCCAAGCGCGGGGTTGGAGCGCGGGAGATGTGATCGAGATCAGCGGCGCGCTGCGGAAGAGGTTCTTCCGGACGAAGACCGGCGCCACCGGCTCACGGATGGAGGTGGAGGTCGCCACGGCGCGCCGACTGCGGAAGGTGGCAGCATGATCGTCGCGCTCGGACTAGCCGGGCGGTCATGGAAGGGGAGCGGATGCTCGCGTCCAGTGATGGACCGTTGGCGGAGGCGATGGACCTCGCCATGCTGGACCTAGACGGCGTGGTCTACGTCGGCAGGCATGCGGTGCCCGGCGCTCCCGCGCACCTCGGTCGTGCCCGCGCGGCCGGGATGAGGCTGGCGTTCGTGACCAACAACGCCGCGCGTCGTCCCTCGGAGGTGGCGCAGCACCTGCGCGAGCTCGGGGTCGACGCCGGCGACAGCGACGTCGTGACCTCCGCGCAGGCGGCGGCCGCGGTCCTTAGGGAGACGTGCGGTGAGGGCGCGCCGATCGCGGTGCTCGGCGCCGACGGACTTCGCGCCGCGGTGTCGGCCGCGGGCCTGCGTCCGGTCGATGTGGCAGACGAGGCGGAGGCGATCGTCACGGGCTACGGCCCGGACGTGCGCTGGCGGGACATCATGCGGGCGGCGGCGAGGATCCGGAACGGACTGCGCTGGGTCGCCAGCAACACCGACGGGTCGTTTCCCGCGGACTTCGGCCTGGCGCCGGGACACGGCGCGCTGGTGGAGCTGGTGGAACGGTTCTCCGGCGTTGCGCCGACGGTCGCCGGCAAGCCGGCGCCCCCGCTGCTGGAGGAGACGATTCGTCGAGTCGGCGGCGCGCACCCGCTGATGGTCGGCGACCGACTCGACACCGACATCGCCGGGGGCGCGGCCGTCGGCGTACCGACGCTGTTGGTCCTCACCGGTGTGACGGGCCTGGCCGAGCTGGTCTCCGCGGAGCCGACGCTGCGGCCGACGTACCTCGCGACCGATCTCGGTGGGCTCTTCGAAGAGCACCGAGCACCGACGGAGGAGGACGGCGCGGCGTGCTCGGGCGGCTGGCGGGCCCGGGTCGGGGACGACGGTGTGCTGCAGGTGTCCGGCGACGGTGGGGGATCGGACTGGTGGCGCGCGGTCGCGACGGCGGCCTGGTGGCATCTGGACGAGACCGGCACGCCAGCGGCGTTCGATCGGCTCACGCCGCCCGACGTCGGGGCGGACCGAGTGGAAGGTAGCCTGCGGTCATGACCGAGCCAGATTTCGAGACCGCCGATGCCGGTGAGTCCGTGCGTACCGGGATACCGGCGGTCGACGAGGTGGTTGCCGCTGTCGATGCGCTGGCGCAGGAGCCGCTGGAGCACCATGTCGAGGTGTTCGGTGTCGCGCACGAGCGGCTGCGGCGCGCCCTCGACCCGGCCGACGAGTCCTGAGGCCCGCGCAGTGCCTCGACGCCTGCGGCTCGACGCGGAGCTGGTCCGGCGCCGCCTGGCGCGCTCACGCGAGCACGCCAGCGAGCTGATCGCTGCGGGACGGGTGAGTGTGGCGGGCGCCAAGGCGACCAAGCCGGCGACCGGCGTCACGACCGACGTCGCGATCGTGGTCCGAGCCGATCCGGAGGACCCGGGTTACGTGTCGCGGGGTGCGCACAAGCTCGCCGGCGCGCTGGCGGCGTTCGAGCCACTCGGGCTGAGCGTCGCAGGCCGACGCTGCCTGGACGCCGGCGCCTCCACGGGCGGCTTCACCGACGTCCTGCTGCGGCGCGGCGCCGCGCAGGTCGTCGCGGTGGACGTCGGCTACGGCCAACTGGCGTGGCGGCTCCGGCAGGACCCGCGGGTCGTGGTGCACGACAGGACCAACGTCCGCGAGCTCACGGCCGAGACGATCGGTGGAAGCGTCGACGTGGTCGTCGGCGACCTGTCCTTCATCTCGCTCGAGCTCGTGCTCGACGCACTGCTGGGCGTCACGGATCCGGGCGGCGATCTGGCGTTGATGGTCAAACCGCAGTTCGAGGTCGGCAAGGACCGGGTCGGCAAGGGCGGCGTCGTCCGGGACCCGGCGCTTCGTGCCGAGGCGGTGCTCTCCGTCGCGGCCGCCGGCGAGAGGCGAGCATGGGGCGCCCAGGCGGTGACGACCAGCCCGTTGCCGGGCCCGTCGGGCAACATCGAGTACTTCCTGTGGCTGCGCCGCGGCGAGCCGCGGGTGGGACCAGCGGAGATCGAGGCGGCAGTGCGAGCCAATCTCGGATTGTCGGTGGCGGATGAGAAGGTGGATCCGTGAACGAGACGTCGGACGCCCGGACGCCTCGTCGGGTCCTGATGTTGACGCACACCGGCCGCGACGAGGCGCATGAGGTCGCGCTCGCGTGCTGCAAGGCCCTGGTCAGCCACGGCATCGTGGTCCGGATGGACGCCGCCGAGGCGGCCGAGCTCGGGATCGACCCTCATGCCTACGACCCGCCGCTGGAGCTGGTCGACGTGCACGACGACGCGGGTGCAGGCTGTGAGCTGGCGCTGGTCATCGGTGGGGATGGCACCATCCTGCGTGCCGTCGAGGTGACGCACCGCAGCGGCACACCCGTGCTCGGCGTCAATCTCGGCCACGTCGGCTTCCTCGCCGAGGCGGAGGTGGAGGACGTGGAGTCGACGATCGACGCCATCGTCGCGCGACGCTACGTCGCCGAGGACCGGCTCACGCTCGACGTGCGTGTCTTTCACGGCGGCGAGGAGGTCTTCCATACCTTCGCGCTCAACGAGGCGAGCGTGGAGAAGGCCGCACGCGAGCGGATGCTCGAAGTCGTCGTCGAGATCGACGGCCGGCCGTTGTCCCGCTGGGGCTGCGACGGAGTCGTGTGCGCGACGCCGACCGGATCGACGGCGTACAACTTCAGCGCAGGCGGCCCGATCGTCTGGCCGGCCGTGGAGGCGCTGCTGATGGTGCCCATCAGCGCGCACGCGCTGTTCGCCAGGCCGATGGTGGTCGCGCCGACCTCGGTGCTGGCGATCGAGCTGATCGCGCGCGCCGACGGCACCGGGGTGCTGTGGTGCGACGGCCGCCGTGCGGTGGATCTGCCGTTGGGCGCGCGGATCGAGGTCACCCGCGGAGAGGCACCGGTCCGGCTGGCACGGTTGCACGAGGCGCCGTTCACGGATCGGCTGGTGGCGAAGTTCGGATTGCCGGTCGAGGGCTGGCGTGGCGGATCGAAGCGGCGACGGAGAGGAGCCGAGGATGCTTGAGGAGCTGCGGATCAGCTCGCTGGGCGTCATCGACTCCTCGACGCTCGAGCTCGGGCCGGGTCTGACGGTCATCACGGGTGAGACCGGTGCGGGTAAGACCATGATCGTCTCTGCGCTCGGCCTCCTGCTCGGCGGTCGCGGAGACGCCGGAGCGGTGCGCACCGGTGCTCGGGCGGCCCGGGTCGAGGGCGTGGTGGACGCCCGCCGGCTGGGCGGGTTCGCAGAGGCGGTCGACGCCGCCGGGGGTGAGGTCGAGGACGGCCGCGTGCTTCTGGCCCGCACCGTCGCGGCGGAAGGGCGTTCTCGGGCGTACGTCGGCGGCGCAGCCGTGCCGGTGACCACCTTGGGTGAGCTCGCGATGCCGCTGGTGGCGGTGCACGGCCAGTCCGATCAGCACCGCCTGCTTCAACCGCGCGCCCAGCGCGAGGCGTTGGACCGGTTCGGTGGCGAGGCCGTCGCCGAGCTGCTGGCCGCCTACGGCGAGCGCTACGCCGCGCTCGCCGAGACGGAACGGGAGCTGGCCGACGTCTCGGCGGCCGCGCGCGAGCGAGCCCGGGAAGCCGACCTGTTGCGCTTCGGACTGGGCGAGATCGAGGCGGTCGCGCCGGTCGCGGGCGAGGACACGGCGCTGGCTGCCGAGGAGGACCGGCTGGCGTTCGCCGACACCCTGCGGACCGCAGCGGAGCAGGCCCGGGAGGCGCTCTCCAGCGAGGACGACAGCCCGGATGCCCTCGGAGCCGCTTCGGCGGCACGTCGGCTGCTGGAGAGCGTGCGCGAGCACGACCCGGATGCGGCGGCACTGGCGGACCGGCTGGCCGAGCTCACCTACCTGCTCTCCGACCTGGCCGCCGACGTGGCCTCCTATGCCACCAGCGTCGAGACGGATCCGGCTCGGCTGGCCGCGGTCTCGGAGCGTCGGGCCGCGCTGACGGCGCTCACCAGGAAGTACGGCGAGAGCATCGACGAGGTGCTGGCCTGGGCCGAGCAGTCGGCAAAGCGGCTGCTCGAGCTCGACGGCACCGACGAGCGGATCGCCCATCTGCGAGCCGAGCGGGACCGGCTGCGTGAGGAACTCGCCGATCTGGCGAGCAAACTCAGCGCCGCACGGACGGAGGCGGCCGGTCGGCTGGCGGCCGAGGTCACCGCCGAGTTGGCGCTGCTCTCCATGCCTGACGCCCGGCTGAGTATCGAGGTGCGGCAGCACGACGCCGTGCCCACCGACGACGGCCGCCAGCCGCTGCAGGTGGGCGGGCGGCTGCTGCGGTTCGGCTCGGGTGGCGTCGACGAGGTCGAGATGCTGCTTGCCGCCAACACCGGCTCGGAGCCGCGCCCACTCGGCAAGGGGGCCTCCGGCGGTGAGCTCTCCCGGGTCATGCTCGCCCTCGAGGTGGCGCTGGCCGGGACGAGCCCGGTGCCGACGTTCGTGTTCGACGAGGTCGACGCAGGCGTCGGCGGCGCAGCGGCGGTCGAGGTCGGACGGCGGCTCGCCCAGTTGGCGAGGAGCGCCCAGGTGCTGGTGGTGACCCACCTGCCCCAGGTGGCCGCCTATGCCGACCACCATGTGGTGGTGGAGAAGTCGAGCGACGGGAGTGTGACCAGCTCCGGGCTCACCGTGCTCGATGACGCCGGGCGGGAGCGGGAGCTGTCCCGGATGCTCGCCGGGATGAGCGAGTCCGACACCGCGCTCGCACATGCCCGCGAACTGCTCGAGGTCGCACGCCCGGCCCGTGCCGGCGCCTGAATCGAGCGGGGTCGGTCGAGCGGGGTCGGTCGAGCGGGGCGACTCCATGAGTGGCTGGGCAGGAGCCGGGCTACGCCGAGAACCAGGCGCTGGCGCCTACCCCGCGACACACCGGCTTCGGACGTCCGCTGACCGGGGTGGCCGCGATGTGAGGATGGATCGGTCATGAGACTGCCGACCAGGAACGAAACCGTCGCCCCCACCGGAGTCAGCGGGACGCTGCGCACCGGCCGGCCTACCCGGCTGCTGTTGCCGCGGCTGCGCTCGGGCGACATTGCCGTCATCGACCATGTCGACCTCGACCGCGCCACCGCCCAGGCGATGGTCGATGCAGGTGTGGCGGCTGTGGTGAACGCCCAGCCGATGAGCTCGGGCCGGTTCCCCAACCTCGGCCCCCAGGTGCTGGTCGAGGCCGGGGTACTGATCCTCGACAGCGTCGGTGAGGCGGGGTACGCGACCCTGACCGATGGGCGCCCGGCCCGAATCGACGCCGGCCAGGTGTACGACGGGGAGCAGCGCCTGACCGCGGGACGGGTCGTCGATGCCGCTGCGGTGACCGACGCCATGACCCAGGCGCGTTCGGGGATGCTGGCCCAGCTGGAGACCCTGACCCACACCAGCACCGAGCTGCTCCGCCGCGAGCAGGGTGTGCTGCTGCACGGCGTTGGACTGCCGCCGCTCAACGCGCGGATCACCGACCGGCCGGTGCTCGTTGTGGCCGCCTCGCCCGAGGTGCCGAACCAGTTGCGCGCGATGCGTCCCTACCTGCGCGAGCAGCGGCCCGTCGTGGTCGCCACCGCCATGGCCGCCACCACCGCCCAGCGGCACGGGCTCAGCCCGGCGGTGATCGTGCTGGCCGCCGGCGACGAGCTCCCGCCGGCGAAGGTGCTGCGCGCTGCCCGTGACGTGGTCGTCTGTGGGACCGGCACTACGCACGACGAGGCGCTCTCCCGAATCGGTCTCGCGCCCGCCCGGGTCGACACCACCCTTGCCCCCGCGGACGTGGCCGTGCTGATCGCGCACGCGGCCTCACCGCAGGTCATCGTCACCGCCGGCCTGGGCGCCAACCTGGCCGACGTGCTCGACCGCGACCGCGAGGGAGTCGCCGGTGCCTATCTGGCGCGCCTCGCCGTCGGCCGCCAGCTGATCGACGCGGCCGCGGTGCCGGCCCTCTATGCCGGCAAGGTTCGGGTGCGCCACATCCTGCTGGCCCTGCTGGTCTGCCTGGTCGTCGTCGCCGCGGCGATCGCCACCACCGATGTCGGGCACGACTGGGCGCACCATCTGGTCCCCGACCTGCACCGCGTGTTCGACAAGGTCGGAGGCAAGTGATGATTCGACGCTTGCTGGTCCCGTTCATCGCGGTCTGTGCGGCCCTCGCCGCCGGCATCGCGCTGGGTGGCGGCCCGCTCAGCGACCTCGGCCACGCCAGCACCACGCCCTCCTCGGCCAAGGGCGCCGGGGCCGTCGTGCGGGCGCAGGCGAAGGCGGGGGAGAAGCTCGCCGCGGCCACCGCAGGCCTGCTGTACGGCGGCAAGCTCGCCGGCCAGCAGGTCGCCGTGATCACACTGCCCGGGGCGCCGGCGGCGGTGTCCAAGGCGCTGGCCGGCCAGGTGGCCGCCGCCGGCGGCTCGGTAAGCAGCACCACCGCGGTCGATGCCTCCGCGGTCGCTCCGGAGAGCAAGACCCTGGTCGACAGCCTGGGCGGCCAGCTGGCGACCCAGTTGCACGGGCTGGTCGACGCCGGTCAGCCGACGTACGTCAGGCTGGGGCAGTTGCTCGCCGGTTCGGTCGCGACCACGACGCCACAACCGACCACCCCCTCCGCCGACCAGGGCACGCTCCGCTCCGCCCTGAGCCAGTCCAAGCTCATCACCGGCCAGGCGCCCCCGACGATGGCGCCGCTGGTCCTCCTGGTGCTCGGCAAGCACGTCAACCCGACGATCCTGAGCGGCGTGGTGCAGGGGCTGGCGACCCGCAGTCACGGCGTGGTCGTGGCCGCTAGTACGGGCTCGGGCCTGCGTGGCGACCTCAAGCGACTGCGGGCCACCAAGCCAGGCCCGCAGATCGCGACCGTGGACGGCGACGAGACCGCCACCGGCCAGCTGGCGACCACCCTGGCACTGGCCCATCAGGTGGCCGGCGGCGGTGGCGCCTATGGCGCGTCAGGAATCGATGGAGTCGTCCCGCTCGGTTAGGATGGAGTTCCATGAAGTCGGGGAGCGCAGCCACCAAGCACGTGTTCGTGACCGGAGGCGTCGCCTCCTCGCTCGGGAAGGGTCTGACGGCCTCCAGCCTGGGCAGACTGCTCCGTTCGCGCGGCCTGCGCGTCACGATGCAGAAGCTCGATCCCTACCTCAACGTCGACCCCGGGACGATGAACCCGTTCCAGCACGGTGAGGTCTTCGTCACCAACGACGGCGCCGAGACCGACCTCGACATCGGTCACTACGAGCGTTTCCTCGACACCGACCTGGTGGGCAACGCCAACGTCACCACGGGCCAGGTCTACTCCAACGTGATCGCCAAGGAGCGCCGCGGCGACTATCTCGGGGAGACGGTGCAGGTGATCCCGCACATCACCGACGAGATCGTCGACCGCATCCTCGCGATGCACAGCGACGAGATCGACGTGGTCATCACCGAGATCGGCGGCACCGTCGGCGACATCGAGTCGCTGCCGTTCCTGGAGGCGGCCCGCCAGGTCCGCCAGCGGATCGGTCGGGACAACGTCTTCTTCGTGCACGTCTCGCTGGTGCCGTACATCGGCCCCAGTAAGGAGCTCAAGACCAAGCCCACCCAGCACTCGGTGGCCGCGCTGCGCCAGCTTGGCCTGCAGCCCGACGCCATCGTCTGCCGCGCCGACCGCGAGCTGCCCGAGGGCATCAAGCGGAAGATCGCGCTGATGTGCGACGTCGACGAGGAGGCGGTGGTCACCGCCGCCGACGCGCCGTCGATCTACGACATCCCCAAGGTGCTGCACCGTGAGGGCCTGGACGCCTACGTCGTACGACGCCTTGACCTGCCCTTCCGTGACGTCGACTGGTCGATCTGGGACGACCTGCTCCGCCGGGTGCACCATCCCAAGGAAGAGGTCACCGTCGCGCTGGTCGGCAAGTACATCGACCTGCCCGACGCCTACCTCTCCGTCGTCGAGGCGCTGCGGGCGGGCGGCTTCGCGAACGAGGCCAAGGTGGAGATCCGCTGGATCCCCTCCGACCTGTGCGAGACGCCTGCCGGCGCGGCCAAGCACCTCGCCGATGTGGACGCGGTCTGTGTGCCCGGTGGCTTCGGTATCCGCGGTCTGGAAGGGAAGCTCGGCGCGCTGACGTACACGCGCACCCACGGCATCCCGACCCTCGGCCTGTGCCTGGGCCTGCAGTGCATGGTGATCGAGTACTCGCGCCAGGTCCTCGGTCTGGACAAGGCCGGTTCCACCGAGTTCGACCCGGACACGCCCGAGCCGGTCATCGCCACGATGGCCGAGCAGCTCGCCTTCGTCGAGGGCGCGGGTGACCTCGGTGGCACCATGCGGCTGGGGCTCTACCCGGCGGCTCTGAAGAAGGGGTCCATCGCCGAGGAGGTCTACGGCGAAGGCCTCATCCAGGAGCGTCACCGGCACCGTTACGAGGTGAACAACTCCTACCGTGAGCAGCTCGAGGCGGCCGGCCTGGTCTTCTCCGGTACGTCGCCGGACAACGAGCTGGTGGAGTTCGTCGAGCTTCCCCGCGACGTGCACCCGTACTACATCGCCACCCAGGCGCACCCGGAGCTGCGTTCGCGCCCGACCCGCCCGCACCCGCTGTTCCGGGGCCTGATCGCCGCGGCGATCGCCCGGCAGAAGGAGCAGCGGTTCCCGATCGACGAGTCGAAGCTCTATCTGGAGCCGGAGCTGGAGACGCCCGCCGCGGCGCCGACCGCCGCCGAATGAGCGAGGAGCTCCGCGACAGCGAGGAGAGCTGGCCGATCGTCGCCACGCAAGACCTGCACCGCGACGGCTGGGTAATGGCGTTGCGCCGCGACACGGTCCAGCGACCGGGCAGCGACGAGACCTTCGCCCGGCTGGTGCTGGAGCACCCGGGGGCGGCGGTGGTCCTCGCCGTCGACGACCAGCGCCGGGTGCTGTGCCTCAAGCAGTACCGCCATCCCGCCCAGCGTCGCTTCGTGGAGCTCCCGGCCGGTCTGCTGGACGCGGCTGGCGAGGATCCGCTCGACGTGGCCCGACGCGAGCTGCGTGAGGAGACGTCCTACGCCGCGGGCACGTGGCTGCACCTGATCTCGGCGTACTCCTCGCCGGGCATCATCGGGGAGCGCATCCACTACTTCCTCGCCACCGACCTGGTGCCGGTCGATCGCGGTGACTTCGTGCTCGAGCACGAGGAGGCCGACATGGAGCTGCTGTGGGTGCCGTTCGCCGATCTGCTCGCGGCGGTGCTGCGCGGCGACGTCGGCGACGGGCCGCTGGTCATCGCCGTGCTGGCGGCGCACGCTCGGGGCCTGGTGGACGGGTGAACGTCAGCGCCAGTGGGTGGCGCGGGCGTGCTGGAAGATCAGATTCGTCTCGGTGTAGGCCACGTCGGGGTTGCTCGACAGGTGCTCGATCACGAACGCGTTGAGGTCCTCGGTGCCCGAGGTGGCGATGTGGACGAAGAAGTCGTAGGCGCCACCGAGCAGGAAGACGTTGAGTACGCCGTCCAGCCCGGCCAGGTGTCTCATGAATGCCTCCAGCCGCGCCCGGGCGTGACCCTGCATCCGCACCGAGATCATCGCCTGCAGCGACCGGCCCGCCAGCGCTGGATCGACGTCGGCGTGGAAGCCGCGGATCACGCCGGAGCCGCGCAGCGCGCGCACCCGCGCGAGGCAGGTGGAGGGCGCGATGCCCGCCTTCGCCGCCAGCGCGTTGTTGGTCTGACGGGCGTCACGGGTCAGCTCCGCGAGGAGGATTCGGTCCACGGCGTCGAGCGCCGGCTCGGCGTTCCGAATTTCCTGCGCCGATCGCGGTTGTGATCCCGATCTCGTCGGCGTTTCCTTCGGCACTCGGCCAATCTAGCGAATCATCTTCATCGGCCTGGCGAGGACCCGAAGATCACGCGGAGAATCTGGGGTATGACGAAGATCGGCGTGCCCAAGGAAGTCAAGAACAACGAGTACCGCGTTGCCATCACGCCGATCGGCGTGCATGAGCTCGTGGCGCATGGCCACCAGGTGGTCATCGAGCAGGGCGCCGGGCTCGGGTCGTCGATCCCCGACGAGGAGTACGTCGCCGCTGGCGCCACCATCCTGCCCGAGGCCGACGACGTGTGGGGCGGAGCCGACGTGGTGCTGAAGGTGAAGGAGCCGGTGGAGCAGGAGTACCACAGGCTGCGCGAGGACCTGACCCTGTTCACCTACCTGCACCTGGCCGCCGACAAGCCGCTCACCGACGAGCTGCTGACGAAGAAGGTGACCGGGATCGCGTACGAGACCGTGCAGCTGCCCAGCGGCGCGCTGCCGTTGCTCTACCCGATGTCCGAGGTGGCGGGCTGCCTCGCGCCGCAGGTCGGTGCCTACTCCCTGATGCGGGCGCAGGGCGGACGCGGCGTGCTGATGGGTGGCGTCGGTGGCGTCGCCAACGCCAAGGTCGTCATCATCGGCGCCGGCGTCTCCGGCCAGAATGCTGCCAACATCGCGCTCGGCATGGGCGCCGACGTGACGCTGCTCGACACCGACCTGGACAAGCTGCGGATGTCGTTTTGGCGCTACAACAACCGGGTGCACGGACTAGCGTCGTCCAAGCTGGCCATCGAGGAGCAGGTCAAGCAGGCCGACCTGGTGATCGGTGCCGTCCTCATCCCTGGTGCGGCGGCGCCCAAGCTGGTCAGCAACGAACTGGTCGCGCAGATGAAGCCCGGCTCGGTGCTGGTCGACATCGCGATCGACCAGGGCGGGTGCTTCGAGGACTCGCATCCCACGACACACGCCGACCCGACCTACCGGGTGCACGAGTCCACGTTCTACTGTGTGGCCAACATGCCTGGCGCCGTACCGAACACCTCGACCTACGCCCTGACCAACGCGACGCTTCCCTACGTCGTCGCGCTGGCCGACAAGGGCTGGCGCGACGCGTGCGTGAGCGACCGCAGCCTCGCGCTGGGGCTCAACACGTACGCCGGGCAGTTGACCAACGCCCCGGTGGGCGCGGCCGTCGGCATCGATGCCGTCTCCCTGGAGGACGTGCTGTCCTGATCGAGTCTCGTGTCGCCCCCGATGTCGCCGTTCGGACCTATCTCGACCATCTCGCGGTCGAGCGAGGTCTGGCGGCGAACACCCTGGCGTCGTACAAGCGAGACCTGAGGCGGTACCTGGAGTACCTCGCCAACATCGGGATCGAGGATCTGAGCGCTGTCGCCGAGACGACGATCACCGACTTCCTGGTGCGGCTGCGGGAGGGCGACGCCGACCATCCGCCGCTGTCGGCCACCTCGGCGGCCCGCACGGTGGTGGCGGTGCGCGGGTTCCATCGCTTCGCCCTAGCCGACGGCATGGTGGCCCTGGACCCCGCGGGCGCGGTGAAGCCGCCGCGAGCGGCCAAGCGGCTGCCCAAGGCGCTCCCGCTCAGTGACGTCGAAGCGATCCTGGAAGCGGCCGGCACGCCGGAGACGCCGCTGACGCTGCGCGACCGGGCGCTGCTGGAGGTGCTCTACGGCACCGGCGCGCGCATCTCGGAAGCGGTCGGCCTCGACGTCGACGACCTCGACCTGCCGCCGGACGAGCGCGGCGGCACGGTGCTGCTGCGCGGCAAGGGCGGCAAGGAACGGATCGTCCCGCTCGGCTCCTATGCGCGTGCGGCGGTGGAGGCCTACCTGACCCGGTCCCGGCCGGGACTGGTGAGCGGCCGGGCGAGCGGGGGAGCCCTCTTCCTGAACGCCCGCGGTGGACGGCTCTCGCGACAGTCTGCCTGGGCGGTGCTGGTGCGTGCGGCCGAGCGCGCCGGGGTGACCGCGGACGTCTCGCCTCACACGTTGCGGCACTCGTTCGCGACGCATCTGCTCGACGGCGGTGCCGACGTACGCGTGGTCCAGGAGCTGTTGGGGCATGCCTCGGTGACGACCACCCAGATCTATACGCTGGTGACCGTCGACAACTTGCGAGAGGTCTTCGCCACAGCCCACCCGCGGGCGCGATGACGGCCGTTGGCACGGAGTCCGCCTCGATGTCGCCAGGCTGGGTGCCGCCGGTCGGGGCGAGCCCCGACGATGTGTACGACGCGGTCGTCGGCTGGGCCTCCGGCCGCGGGCTTGCGCTCTATCCGCACCAGGACGAGGCGGTCATGGAACTGCTCGGCGGCGCCAACGTTGTGCTGGCCACCCCGACCGGGAGCGGCAAGTCGCTGGTCGCGATGGCCGCGCACGCGGCCGCGCTGGCCAGCGACCGAGTGAGCTTCTACACCGCGCCCATCAAGGCGCTGGTGAGTGAGAAGTTCTTCGAGCTGTGCGCCGTGTTCGGGCCGGCGAACGTCGGCATGCTCACCGGCGACGCGTCCGTCAACCCGGACGCGCCGGTGATCGCCTGCACCGCCGAGGTGTTGGCCAACATCGCGCTGCGTGAGGGCTCGGCCGCCGACGTCGGGCTCGTCATCATGGACGAGTTCCATTACTACGGCGAGCCGGACCGCGGCTGGGCTTGGCAGGTACCGCTGTTGGAGTTGCCGCAGGCGCAGTTCGTCCTGATGTCGGCGACGCTCGGCGACACCCGCATGCTGCGGGAGGACCTCACTCGCCGCAGCGGGCGTCCCACCGTGCTGATCGACCAAGCGGAGCGTCCTGTTCCGCTCTCGTTCTCTTGGTCCGTGACGCCGCTCGCCGAGACGCTGGAGGAGCTGGTGACGACCGGACAGGCGCCGGTCTACGTCGTGCACTTCACTCAGAAGGACGCTGTCGAACACGCCACGTCGCTCCTGCGTGCCGGCTGGATCGCACCCCCCGATCGAGCGGTCAAGGAAGAGCTGGCTCGGCGGCTGGTCGACGTACGGTTCGCGGCGGGGTTCGGCAAGACGCTGGGCCGGCTGCTGCGTCGCGGCATCGGCGTGCACCACGCCGGCATGCTGCCGCGCTATCGGCGGCTGGTCGAGCAGCTCGCCCAGGCCGGCCTGCTGCGTGTCATCTGCGGCACCGACACCCTCGGCGTCGGCATCAACGTCCCGATCCGCACCGTGCTGTTCACCGGGCTGGCCAAGTTCGACGGCCGGCGCCAGCGAATCCTGCGCACCCGGGAGTTCCTCCAGATCGCGGGCCGGGCGG
>NZ_DASZUF010000006.1:0-1927 GCF_035547795.1 Nocardioides sp. | reverse complement strand
CAACGACGACCAGGCTCCCGAGCTGCTGGAGTGGGCGATCGCGCACGGCTACCAGCTGCGCTTCATCGAGCAGATGCCGCTGGACGCCCAGCACGGCTGGTCGCGCGCCGCGATGGTGACCGCCGAGGAGACCATGGCGCGGCTGGCCAGGGAGTTCGAGCTGACCCCGGCGGTCGAGCCGCGGGGGAGCGCTCCTGCCGAGCTGTTCCTGGTCGACGGCGGTCCGGCGACCGTCGGCGTGATCGCGTCGGTGACCCGGCCGTTCTGCGGCGACTGCGACCGGGTGCGGCTGACCGCCGACGGGCAGGTGCGCAACTGCCTGTTCGCCCGCGAGGAGTCCGACCTGAGGACCGCCCTCCGGGCGGGCGCCTCCGACGAGGACCTCGCCCAGCGCTGGGTGACCGCGATGGCCGGCAAGCGCGCCGGTCACGGCATCGACGACCCGAGCTTCCTGCAGCCGGATCGGCCCATGTCGGCGATCGGCGGCTAGCCCGGCGCCCGGCGCCCGGCGCAAGGCGCCCGGCGCAAACTATCACCGTGATAGTTCGCGTGGCCGGTGATACTTGCGAAGTGTCACTCCGCACGCAAAGTGTCACGGTGACACTTTGGAGGAGGCGCTTCCACAGGTGAGTGCACGCCGGTGGGGTGCCGCCTCAGCGCGGCTGCAGCGTCCCGTCGTGCGGGCCGACCTCGCGCAGGAAGCCACGCGAGCCGAGGAAGTCCGACAGCGAGGACTTGTGCTCGTCGCAGGCCAGCCAGATCTTGCGGCGGTCGGGAGTGTGGATCTTCGGGTTGTTCCACGACAGCGCCCAGGTCGCGGCCGCCTGGCAGCCCTTGGCGGAGCAGAGGTCGGCCTCGGGGCCGCTCACTCCTCGTCCTCCCGGCGGTCCCGGAGCTGGGGCCGACCGTAGGGGCTGTCCCGCAGGGTGAAGTCGTCGCCCTTGCTGTTGCGCGCGTTGGCCATCACCACCGCGATGTAGGGCAGGAACAGCGCCGCCACGATCAGGATCGGCCACAGCCAGACCACATGTCCCAGCGCGGCGAGCACGGCCCCGACGAAGCAGACCGAGCGGATCGACATCGCCAGGGCGTAGCGCCGCTGGCGGGCCGACTGCTCCACCCGCCTGCTCTCCGCGGCGGTGGTGATGCGGATCGGCTGCTGATGCGCCCTGGCCATGTCGTCGATCCTACCGTCGGCCCCGGTCGCTAGAGTCGGCGCATGAGCAACCGCACCTATCGGGTCACCGAGATCGTCGGCACTTCGCCGGACGGCATCGACGCCGCCATTCACAACGCCATCGAGCGGGCCAGCAAGACGCTCCGCCATGTCGACTGGTTCGAGGTCACGCAGGTGCGGGGCCAGGTCAAGGACGGCGCGGTGGAGCACTTCCAGGTCGGACTGAAGCTCGGCTTCCGGCTCGAGGACGAGTGAGTCCATTCGGACTACTGCCCAGTAATCGTTAGCGTCCCGCACGTGAGCGAACCCAGATCGGTCCTGGTCACCGGCGGCAACCGCGGCATCGGTCGCGCCATCGCCGAGGCCTTCCTCGCCCAGGGCGACAAGGTCGCCGTCACCACCCGCAACGGCGGTGCGCCCGAGGGCGCGCTCGACGTGCGCTGCGACATCACCGACCCGGCGCAGGTGGAGGCGGCGTACGACGCCGTGGAGGCCGCGCACGGCCCGGTGGAGGTGCTGGTGGCCAACGCCGGCATCACCCGGGACACGCTGCTGCTGCGGATGTCGGAGGACGACTGGTCGGCGGTGCTCGACACCAACCTGACCGGCTCCTACCGGCTGGCCAAGCGGGCCGCCAAGGGCATGCTGCGGCTGCGCCGCGGCCGGCTGATCTTCGTCTCCTCGGTGGTCGGGCTGCTCGGCAGCGCGGGTCAGGTCAACTACGCCGCCTCGAAGGCCGGGCTGGTCGGG
>NZ_DASZUF010000005.1:0-5896 GCF_035547795.1 Nocardioides sp. | reverse complement strand
GAGGCGGCGACGTTGAGCACCTCGTAGAGGTTCTCTCGCAGCGTGTCGGGCAGCAGCCCCTCCTCGACGGCCGCCTCGGCGCCGCTCACCGGCACCAGGCCGATCGCAGCGCCGGCGTACGCCGACAGTGGCAGGTCGCAGGCGATCAGGGCGGTGATGCGCAGGTAGTCGTCGACGTAGACCGCGATCGAGGCGGGGTTCTTCGGGCCGGGCGCGAACGGCGCGGCCGGGGCCAGGGTGGCATCCCGACCGAGCAGATCGGTGAACAGGTCGCGGATGTCCTTCGCGGTGGGCAGGTGGGAGGGCATCAGAGCAGCCCCCGCAGCGCCTCGTCGAACGTCTCGGCGGTGAACGGCTTGGCGATCAGGAACGACGCGCCGGCGGCGGTGGCCCGCGCACGCATGTCCTCCGAGCCCTCGGAGGTGACGAACCCGAACGGCGTCTGGTTGCCGCCGGCGCGCAGCGTGGTCAGGCAGTCGATGCCGTTCATCTCCGGCATGTTCCAGTCGGACAGGATCAGGTCCGGCGCCTCGGCCAGCGCCTTGTCGAGCGCCTCGCGGCCGTTCTCGGCCTCGACGATCTCGTGTCCGCCGTACCCGGCCTGCCGGAGGGTGCGGACCACGATCTGGCGCATGACTCTGCTGTCGTCGGCGACGAGGATCTTCGACATGAGGGGGTGACCTCTTCTGGTGTCTCTTCGGTTGGGACTAACTCGTGGTGTGCACGCTCACCCGCACCGGCTCGCCGACCCACGCCGCATCGAGTCGGGCGACCTCCGTGGTGTCGGAGGCGTGGGCGGCGCGTCCGGCCGCGACGTACGGAAGGGTGAGCGTGGAGGGGCCGGGCATCAGGCTCTTGATGTTGCCGCCGACCATGTTGACCAGCTCGCCGACAGCGTCGGCGACATCGGCGTCGTCGAGCGGTTCGTCGTCCATCGCGAGCATGAGCCGGGTCAGGTTCTGCGCCAGGGTGGCCGACAGCTCGATGGTCACCGTGCCGGCCCAGCCGCCGTGGATGCTGACCGCGGCCGACCAGACGTCGTCGGCGGGGAGCGGCCCGCTGGCGTCGTACCGGGGGAGCAGCGGCTCCTCGTCGCCGAGGAAGCTGCTCCACACCTGCTCCACGACAGCGTGTACGTCGGAGAGCTCCGGGGCCAGCGCGGTCACGCCAGCACCCCCTTGTCGACCAGCCCGAGGAGCTGCAGCTTCTCCACGATGGCATCGGGGGTGAACGGCTTGATGACGTATTCGTGGGCGCCGGCGGCCAGGGCCCTGACGATCTGGCCCTGCTCGCTCTCGGTGGTCACCATCATGAGCGTGACGTTGCGCCAGGCGGGGTTGGCGCGGACCCGGGTGACGAACGTGTACCCGTCCATCACCGGCATGTTCCAGTCGATGAGGCACAGGTCCGGGTCGAGGCCGGCCTCCATCTGGTCGAGCGCCTCCTGGCCGTGGCCGGCCTCGGCGGTCTCGAAGGAGAGGCCGGAGACGATGCGGCGCAGGATGCTCCGCATCGCGCGAGAGTCGTCGATGATCAAGGCACGCACGTCAGGCTCCTGTCAGGGCAGCGGAGATGGGTGATGCGGTGGCCGAGAGCCCGTGGACGGGGCGGTTGGTGGCGCCGGCCGGGCGATGCGCCTGGACGCGGCCGAGCTGCTCGCGGTCCCACAGTGCGGTGAGATCGGCGGGCATGTCGAGGGTGGTCTCCGAGGAGCCCAACAGCAGGTAGCCGTCGCCGGCCACGTGCGGGTGGATGCGGCGCAGGATGTCGTGCCGGGTCGGCTGGTCGAAGTAGATCAGCACGTTGCGCAGCAGCACCAGGTCGAAGGTGCCGATGCCGATGTAGGAGTCGGCCAGGTTGAGGTGCCGGGTGCGGACCATGTCGCGCAGCGCCGGCACGACCTGCCACTCGCTGCCCGCCCGGGTGAAGTACTTGACCAGGCTGGTGGCCGGGAGGCCGCGGTTCATCTCGACCTGGCTGTAGCGACCCGCCTCGACCCGGGCCAGCATCGCCGTCGACACGTCGGTGGCCAGGATGTCGGCCGTCCAGCCGGCGGGCAGGTGCTGGTCGAGCAGCATCGCGATCGAGTAGGCCTCCTGGCCGCTGGAGCACGCCGCGGACCAGATCGAGATGTGCCGCCGCTCGGTGCGGCCGGCCATCAGCGCCGGCAGCATCGTCTCGGTGAACGCCTGGTACGGCGCGTTGTCCCGAAACCAGCTGGTCTCGTTGATCGTCAGCGCGTCGATGGCCTTGCGACGCTCCTGCGCGTCGACGCCGACCAGGGCGACGTACTGGTCGACCGAGGAGCAGCCGGCCTGGACGGCGAGCGGGTGCAGCCGCGCCTCCACCAGGTACTCCTTGCGCGGCTCGTAGATGATCGATGTCTCCCGGAGCACCAGGGCGGCGATCTGCTGGAAGCTCGCTGGTGCCATGGTCACGCCCAGCCTCATCGGCATCCCCCACTGAGGTCTGAGTGAACGCCGCAAGCCCGGTGGCGGCCGTTCACCCCTAACCGATCCGCTTGTTGCTCGTTGAGTGGTACGACGGCCCGCCCCACGTGAAAGAGGACGCTCGGTGCACCCCATCCGCATCGGACCATCCGCCGCCAGGCTCGGCTCCCACCGGGTCGAGGCCGGATGAGCACGCTCGGTCCCGTTCCCTCGTGGCTGCCGAGCACCCGCAGGGAGAAGCTCGCGGCCCTGGCCGCCATCGTGCTGGCGGTGGTCGTCGTGGTGGTGCTGGTGGCCTCGCGCGCCGGCGCAGCCTGAGCCCTCAGGCGGCGCCCGAGGCAGCCGATGGTCTCGCCGTGATCAGCGTGCTGGTGGTGGACGACTCGGCACTCGTCCGCAAGCTCATCGTGACGGCGCTGGCCGAGGCCACCGACATCGAGGTGGTCGCCACCGCGCGCGACGGCATCGAGGCGATCGAGAAGGTCGACCAGCTGGCGCCGGACGTGGTCACGCTCGACATCGAGATGCCTCGTCTGGACGGGCTGGGCGCGCTCGCCGAGATCCGCGAGCGTCACCCGCGGCTGCCGGTGATCATGTTCTCCACGCTCACCGAGCGTGGAGCCGCCGCGACCCTTGAGGCGCTCTCCCGAGGGGCCTCCGACTACGTGACGAAGCCGTCCAACGCCGGATCGGTGGCCGAGGGGCTGCACTCGGTCCGCGACCAGCTGGTGCCACGGATCCGTGCCCTGGCCGGGATGCGCCGACTCGCGCCGGCGCCGCGTGCGCCGCGCCCCCGCCCCGCCACGACGGTACGGCGCGGCCCCGGCGGCCCGGCCGAGGCACTGCTGATCGGCTGCTCCACCGGCGGGCCTGACGCGCTGGCGACGCTGCTGGCGCAGCTGCCGGCCGACCTCGGCGTACCCGTCCTGGTGGTGCAGCACATGCCACCGGTCTTCACCACCATGCTCGCCCAGCGGCTGGACCGGATCTCGCCGCTCACCGTCCGGGAGGCGGTCAGCGGCGACGTGCCCCACGCCGGGGAGGTGCTGATCGCGCCCGGCGACTGGCACCTGCGAGTCGAGACGGTGGCCGGCTCGAAGCGGGTCTCGCTGGACCAGGGGCCGCAGGAGAACTTCTGTCGGCCGGCGGTCGACGTCTTGTTCCGCTCCGCCGCGGCGGTCCTCGGCGGGCGCTGCGTCGCCGCGGTGCTCACCGGGATGGGCCAGGACGGGCTCGAGGGGGCTCGGCTGCTCGCCGAGGCGGGGGCCCCGATCTTCGTCCAGGACGAGGACACCGCGGTGGTGTGGGGCATGCCGGGCGCCGTCGCGATGGCGGGACTCGCCGACGAAGTGGTCCCGCTGGGCGAGCTGCCCGCGCGACTGGTCCGCTCGCTGCGGCGTACCACCGTCGCGTGAGGCGTATCTGGGCCTAGAGCCGCTCGCGCAGGAAGGCAACGATGTCGTCGAGCGCCTGCCGCGCCACCGGTACGACGCCGGGCAGTGACATGAAGCCGTGGATGCCCGGGCCGTAGTCGCGTAGGTCGACCTCGGTGCCGGCCGCGCGGAGGGCCTCGGCGTAGCGGGTGCCGTGGTCGCGCAGCGGGTCCTTGTTGGCGGTCAGGATCAGCGCCGGCGGCAGGCTCGCGTGGGAGGCGGCGCGCAGCGGCGAGGCCTGCCAGTCCTCGATCCCGTAGGACTCGCCCAGGTAGAGCCGGCCGAAGATCCGCATCTGCTTGGAGGTGAGCATGATGCCGCGCTCGTACTCGGCCTCGGACGGATAGCGCTCGTACATCTCGACCGCCGGGTAGATCAGCACCTGCGCCCGCAGCGCCGGGGCGCCGGCGTCGCGGGCGGTGAGCGCCGTCACCGCGGCCAGATTGCCGCCGGCGCTGTCGCCCATCACGGCCAGCCGGGTCGGGTCGGCGCCGAGCTCCTCGGCGTGCTCGATCACCCAGTTCAGGGCGCGCCAGGTGTCCTCGATGGCGGCCGGATAGGGGTGCTCGGGGGCGAGCCGGTAGCTCGGTGAGATCACCGTCGCGCGCGACCGTGCCGCGACGTGCGAGGTGAGCCAGCCGGACTGCTCCGGCGTGCCGAGACACCAGCCGCCGCCGTGGAAGTTCACCACGACCGGCAGCGGTCCGGCCGCGCCGTGCGGCCGGTGGATCCGCAGCCGGACGTCGTCGTCGACGCGTACGTCGCGGGTCGCCACGTCGGCCTCGGCCCCGCAGACCAGTCGCCCCGCCACCGTCCGGCGCAGCCGCTCGCGGCCCGACCGCAGCGCGATCATCTGGGCGGCGGTGTCCGGCTCGGGTGCGAGCCGGCGCATCACCATCCCGAAGAGCCGCGTCCGCAGGGTGAGTCCAGCCGATGTCATGGGGCCAGCCTGCCGCATCGCGCCCGGTGCGAATGGATCTTGGTGGGATGGGCAACCCCTGCTCCATGACCAGCACTGGCATCGAAGTCGGCCGGCCCGTCTCCGGCGACGTCATCGACCTGATCATCGACGACCACCGGCTCTTCGAGCGGCTCCTGCGGCAGCTCCGCGACGAGACCCAGGATCGGGACGCGGTCCGACGGGCGTTCGCCGCCGTACTCATCGCACACGGGGAGGCCGAGGAGGAGCTCGTCTATCCGGTGCTGCGCCGCAAGGCCGCCGACATCGGGGAGCACGAGGTCGAGCACGGGCATGAGGAGCACGCCGAGGGCAACGAGGCCCTGCTCGCGGTGCTGGAGCTGAAGGGCACCGATACCCAGGCGTTCACCGACGCGGCCGAGGAGCTGAGCAACCTGATCAGCCACCACATCGCCGAGGAGGAGCTGACCATCCTCTCGCCGGCGCGCACCGAGGTCTCCGAGCGGGTACGCCGCGACCTCGGCGAGCAGTGGGCCGCCCGCCGCAACCAGCTGGTCGACGAGGACTGCGGCGCCATCGCCAACGTCCGCCGCATCGTCGAGGAGGCGAAGCGATCCGGCGTGCTCGACGAGTGAATGCGCTGAGCGAATCTTGGGTCGTCGTATGCAGGCGGCACCCCGCTGATGCAGGGAGTACCCGTCGCCGACTCTGACGAGGAGCTGATCGACGGCTCAACCCCGCTCTGCAAGGAACATCAGACGCGAACATTGGCGGCCGACCATAGTTACGGCTTAGCCCCGCTTGTGCGGGGACCACCAGATCAACGAGTGGCGTATCGAGCGCAACGCCGGCTCATCCCCGCCTGCGCGGGGACCACGGCGACCTGACCGACCGCGGCATCGTGCAGACCGGCTCATCCCCGCCTGCGCGGGGACCACCCTCTCTGTGAACCGGCCGGCCGTGGCTGGGTCGGCTCATTCCCGCCTGCGCGGGGACCACCCAGCAGCCTGTGTCCGGTGCTCGTCGCCGCGCGGCTCATCCCCGCCTGCGCGGGGACCACGGCATGGCTGTCGACCCCGAGTGTCCGCTTTGCG
>NZ_DASZUF010000004.1:0-31645 GCF_035547795.1 Nocardioides sp. | reverse complement strand
AAGATCGCTTCGGTGAAGAACGACAGGCCCTCGAACGCGAACGGCAGCCCGAGGACATCGCCGAAGCGGCCCATCAATCCCGGCCACAGCAGCCCCATCTCGAAGCTGAGCACCGTGCCGGAGACGGCGCCGATGGCGAACAGCACGGCGGCCACCTTCGACCAGCGCTTCGCCAGTCGCAGCGCGGTCTCGTCCCCACGCAGGCCGCGACGGTGCACCACGAAGATCATCGCCGGAAAGGCGACGCCGAAGGCGGCCAGGATGATGTGCCAGCCCAGTGAGAGGGCCATCTGCTCGCGCGCGGGCAGCAGCCCGGCCGGCTCCGCGACCAATGTCAGCACGCTCGACTCCCAGCTTCGATCGGTGAGTCCTCGGTACCCCGCGGAGTCCTCAGCGCACCTATGGCACCAGTCCGAGCCGTGCCGCGAGCTTGTCCAGATGGGCGAGTACGGCGGCGGGTTCGGTGTCGGGCACGCCCCAGATCAGCTCGTCGGCCACGGCCCATTCGGCGAGGTCGTCGGGGGTGGGCCGCCTGGCGACCAGGATGCGCAGGTCGGGCCTGCCGTCCCGACCGGCCGCCTCCCACTCGGCCTGAAGCCGCTTGGCCTTCTCGCCGATGCCGGTCTCGGTGGGCGTGGTCATCCAGCCGTCGGCGTGCCGGGCGATCCAGCGCAGGGTCTGCGGTCCGCCACCGGCGCCGACGAGGACCGGGATCCGGCCCTGCGGCGGCTTGGGGTAGGCCCAGGAGGGCCCGAAGGAGACGAACTCCCCCTGGTAGGCCGCCTCCTCCTGGGTCCACAGCGCGCACATCGCCTCCAGGTACTCCCGCAGCGCGGTACGGCGCCGGTGGCCGGGCACGTGGTGGTCGGCCAACTCGTCGGTGTTCCAGCCGAACCCGACGCCGAGGGTCACCCGGCCACCGGAGAGGTGGTCGAGGGTGGCCAGCGTCTTGGCCAGCGTGATCGGGTCCGACTCCACCGGCAGCGCCACCGCGGTGGCCAGCCGGATCCGGGAGGTCACCGCCGCGCAGGTGGCCAGGGAGACCCAGGGATCGAGGGTGCGCAGGTACCTGTCGTCGGGCAGATCGGCCCCACCGGTCGGGTGCGGCGCCTCGCGGCGTACCGGGATGTGGGTGTGCTCGGGAACGTAGAAGGTGTCGAAGCCACGCTCCTCGGCCGCCCGGGCCAGCTCGGCCGGAGTGATGCCGCGATCGGAGGTGAACAGGACCAGGCCGTTGCGCATGGACCTATTCTAGAACGTGTTCTAGTGCGGCATCATGACAGCACCATGGAGATCTGGATCAATCCCGCTTGCAGCAAGTGCCGGACCGCGCTGAGCATCCTGGACGCGGAGGGCGCGTCGTACACCGTGCGTCGCTACCTCGAGGACCCGCCGACCGCCGCGGAGATCGCGGCCGTGCTCGACCGGCTCGGGCTGGAGCCGTGGGACATCACTCGTACCGCCGAGCAGGACGCCAAGGACCTCGGCCTCGCGGACTGGCCACGCGACGGCGCCAGCCGCGACCGGTGGATCGAGGCGCTGGCGGGGCATCCGCGGCTCATCCAGCGGCCGATCATCACCGCCGACGACGGCACCGCCGTGGTGGGTCGCAGCGACGAGGCGGTCCGTTCCGTGCTCTGAGTCCTGATTATCAGGGTAAACTGATGATCGATGGAGAGCTTCGACAGACGGCTGCTGGCGCCGATGATGGTCGGCGCCGTCCTGAACCCGATCAACTCCTCGATCATCGCCGTCGCGCTCGCGCCGATCGGAGCCGCGTTCGGGGCGCCGACCAGTCAGACCGCCTGGCTGGTCTCCGCGCTCTACCTGGCCACCTCCATCGGCCAGCCGCTGGTCGGGCGGCTGGTCGACTCCTTCGGTCCGCGGCGGCTGTTCCTGGTCGGCGCCGTCCTGACCGCCGCGGCCGGCGTCCTCGGCACGCTGGCACCGAACCTGTGGGTGCTGGTCGGGGCGCGAGTGGTCCTCGGCTTCGGCACCTGTGCCGGCTACCCGGCGGCGATGTACCTGATCCGCAGCGAGTCCGAGCGCACCGGGCTGCGGAGCCCGGCCGGCGTCCTGACCGCACTGACCGTGAGCACCCAGACGGTCGCCGTCGTGGGCCCGACCCTCGGCGGGCTGCTCATCGACGTCGGCGGCTGGCGCGCGACGCTGGCGATCAACGTGCCGCTCGGCCTGCTCAGCTTCGTCCTGGGTCACCGGTTCCTGCCGCGCACCGCGACCGGCGCCCGGCCGCGGATCGACTACCCCGGCATCCTGCTCTTCGTCGTCGGCCTGGTGTCGCTGCTGCTCTACCTGATGGAGGCGCGTACGTCGCTGCTGTGGCTGCTGGCCATCACCGCGGTCGCCGGGGCGGCGTTCGTGTGGTGGGAGTGCCGGCGGGACGACCCGTTCGTCGACGTACGGGTGCTGGTAGGCAATGCACCGCTGGTGGCGACGTACGTGCGCAGCTTCGCCGCCTCGACCGTCTCCTACGCCTTCATGTACGGCTTCACCCAGTGGATGGAGGAGGGCCGCGGGCTGTCCGCCTCGGTGGCGGGCCTGGTGCTGCTGCCGACGTTCGCGACCGGGTTGCTGGTCTCCTCCCTGACCGGCCGACGGCCCGAGATCAAGGGCAAGATCACCGTCGGCGCGATCACCCAGGTGCTGGTCTGCGTGCTGCTGCTCCTGCTGCACCCGCACACCGCGATCTGGATGCTCGTCGCGATCGCGCTGCTGACCGGCATCCCACAGGGCCTGGTCAACCTGGGCAACCAGAACGCGCTCTACTACCAGGCCGACCCGGCCCGGATGGGCTCCTCGGCGGGCCTGCTGCGCACGTTCATGTACCTGGGCGCCATCGCCGCCTCGACCGGTAACGGCATCTTCTTCGGTGCTCGCGCCACCACCTCGGGCATGCACCACCTGGCGATCTTCATGCTCCTGGTGGCGGCGGTCTTCCTCGCGTTGACGCTGGTCGACAGGTCGCTGGGCCGGGTCGGAACGGTCGACTCGGCGGCGGTCGAGGAGGCCGCCGGAGTCTCCGGGTAAAAAGTCGGGCGATTCGCCGGATTTCTCCCCCGCGGTGCGCCATGATCGGTCTTGCCGGAGCGAGCGACCCGAGACGTTCGCTCCGGCTTCCACGTCCGGACCGCGGCTGTCCCCATACCCCACATGAGCCGCGTCCCGGACGTGGCCCCATTTCGGCCCATGCCGCCGGCCGTCGTCGCGGTCCACAAACGCTCTCGACGTACCGGCTTTTGCCCTCGAAATGCACCCCCATCCCGTTGGAACGATCCATTGGTGGGGAGCGTGACGGACGACTCATGCTGAGGTACGGCCGCACGCTCTGGAGCCCGTCGGGGTCCGGTACCGTGCCAGCATCTGTCATGCAGAAGGGTTGCGGAATGGTTGACGTTGACAAGGTTCTCGACGAGGCGGGTCTCACCAATCCCTACGTCCGGGCATACGTCGCGGAGTGGGCGGAGATCACCGGGGCCGACCGGATCGAGGTAGTCAGCGCGGCCGACGACGAGCGCCTCCTCAAGGAGTCGCTCGAGGCGGGTGAGCTGCTCCCGGTGACCGGCGGGCGCTACTACAGCCGCTCCTTCCACAAGGACACCGCGCGCTCGGAGGAGCGCACCGTGGTGGCCACCTCCGACCCCCGGGACAAGGGCACGTACAACAACTGGCGTCCGGCTGAGGAGACGGTGGCCACGCTCACCGAGCGGATGCGCGGCGCCTCCAAGGGCAAGACGATGTACGTGATTCCCTACCTGATGGCGCCGCAGGGCAGCCCGCTGGAGGCCTACGCCGCCGGCGTCGAGCTCACCGACTGCCGCCCGGTCGTCCAGCAGATGATCCGGATGGCTCGTGTCGGCGTGGAGTACATCAACGAGCTCAAGGATCAGGCCAGCTTCGTCAAGGCCGTCCACGTCACCGGCGACCTGGAGAACCTGGGCCAGGGCACGGCCGACGACCAGCGGCTGTTCGCCACGGTCGCCGACCAGCGCATGATCCTGCACTACGGCTCGTCGTACGGCGGCAACGCGCTGCTCGGCAAGATCGCCCACGCGCTGCGCCAGGCGTGCTACGACGGCCGCGCTTCGGGCAAGTTCCTGGCCGAGCAGTTCCTGTTGCTCGGCATCAAGGACAAGCAGACGCAGCGGACGTTCCATGTCGTCGGCGGCTTCCCGAGCGCCTCGGGCAAGACCAACCTGTCGATGACGCTGGCGCCCGACGCTCTCGGCGACCGCTACGAGGTCACCTTCTACGGCGACGACATCGCCTGGCTCTGGGTCGACGACGAGGGCAAGATCCGCGCCTTCAACCCGGAGAACGGTGTCTTCGGCGTCGCCAAGGACACCAACGAGGCGACCAACCCCGGCGCCGTCGAGGCGATCAGGCCGGGCACCGGCGCCATCTTCACCAACGTCGCCTACAACGAGAAGACGCAGGAGGTGTGGTGGGAGGGCAAGACCAAGCACCACCCCGACGACCTCGACGGCTGGCTGGACTGGAAGGGCGAGCGGATCGCCGACCGCAACCTCGACGAGCAGGGTGACCCGTGGGCTCACCCCAACAGCCGGTTCACCACGCCGATCTCGAACGTGCCCAACGCCGCTCCCGACTTCGACGACCCGGCCGGTGTCGTGGTCAACGCGATCATCTTCGGCGGCCGCACCCGTGACCGCGAGCCGCTGATCCGCGCCATCACCGACATCGCCGAGGGCGTGTACGACGGCCTGACGCTGGGCGCCGAGGCGACGTTCGCGGCAGAGGGCGTCGATGGCCAGCTGCGCTACGACCCGATGTCGATGCGCCCGTTCATGGCCTACGAGGAGGGCGACTACGCCCGGCACTGGCTCAAGGTGATCGGCTCGGCCAAGCAGCCGCCGGTCTTCGCCCACGTCAACTGGTTCCAGCGGGACCCGGAGGACGGCCACTTCCTGTGGAACGGCTACCGCGACAACGTGCGCGCGCTGCTGTGGCTGCTCCAGTTCCAGGCCGGCGAGGTCGAGGGCGTCCCGAGCCCGGTCGGCGTCCTGCCGAAGGCCGAGGAGCTCAACCTCGAGGGCATGCACTTCCGCGACGGCGACCTGGAGAAGCTGCTCTCCATCGACGTCGAGCGCTGGCGTCAGGAGATGAAGTTCCGCGAGGAGCACCTGTCCCAGTTCAACCTTCCCGAGGAGATCTGGGAGGCCCACCGCCGGGTCGCCAAGGCGCTCGACGAGGCCTGATCACGCACCCAACGTGAGGCGCCCCGGTTGCTTCGGCAGCCGGGGCGCCCGGCCTTCGCCGGTCAGAAGCAGCCGCGGGCAGCGCCCAGCGCGGCCAGACCGGCCAGGTCACCAGGACCGTAGTGCGGTCGCGACCACGGGCCGAGGCCCTCGTGCATGACCTCGCTCTTGGAGGCCACGTGGCCCAGCCCCATGGCGTGGCCCAGCTCGTGCAGCAGCAGGCTCATCAGGCTGGGGCCGTCGACCATCCCGCGAGGCAGGTGGGCGGCGGCCGCCCTGTCGATCGCGACCCCGGCGCTGGTGATCTCCCACCCGGTCTGGTCGCGGTGGTACGACGCCCCCGGTCCACCGATGCCGACCACGTCGCCAGCCAGTGCCGGCACCCGGCGCGGCGTGGTCCAGGCGATGACGAGGCCCTGGCCGGGGATCTGCCGGGCGGCGGAGCGGCCGCGGGCGAACGGCACGCTGCGGGTGCTGCCGGCGTACACGAACGTGAAGCCGGTGGCGCGGGCGACCTGCTTGATCGCCCGCTCGACCACGTGGAGGTTGCGGCGCGACGTGCCGCCGAGGTTGACCCGGTAGGGGATCGGCGCGCAGGGGTTCCAGCGGAACGGGAACGACGGGTCCTCGAGGCTCCACTGCGTCGCCTCGGCCCGTGACGCGGCGGCGCGCGCGGGCAGCGCCGCGGTGCCGATCAGGACCGCGGCGACGAGGAGGACGGTGACGAGCTTCTTCATCGGGATCACCCGGGGATTCGGCCGGTGTGGTCGCCGGTTGAGCAATCAGGTCGGATTCAGCGGCCCCTCCCTACCGTCGCGGCCATGACGAGTCCAACCCGTGTCTTCCCCGCGCCGAAGGTGCCGGAGGTCTTCGTGATCTTCTGGGTGGTCAAGCTGCTGACCACCGGGATCGGCGAGACCGCCTCGGACTTCCTCGGCACCTGGAACGTCGCGGCGGCGGGCGTGATCGGCGTTGGCGGGTTCTTCGCGGCGCTGTGGTGGCAGCTACGCGCCACGACCTATCACCCGGTGCGCTACTGGGTCACCGTGCTGATGGTCGCGGTGTTCGGCACGATGATCGCCGACGGGCCGCATGTCGCCCTCGGCTCTCCCTACTACGTGGACGCGGCGATCTACCTGGTCCTGCTGATCGGGTTGCTGACCTGGTGGCGGCGCAGCGAGGGAACCCTGTCGGTGCACTCGATCACCACCGCCCGGCGCGAGCGGTTCTACTGGGGCACCGTGCTGCTCACCTTCGGCCTGGGCACCGCGCTCGGTGACACCACTGCCACCAACCTGCACCTGGGCTACTGGTGGTCGGTGGTGCTCTTCGGCGGCCTCATCCTGGTGCCGCTCGCGGCATGGCGACTGGGGGCGGGGGCGGTCGGCTGCTTCTGGGCGGCGTACTCCCTGACCCGGCCGCTGGGAGCCAGCGTCGCCGACGGGCTGGCGGTCAGCCAGCGGCACGGCGGGCTGGGCTGGACGACCGGCGTCGTCTCCGCGCTGGGGCTGCTCGCCTTCGCCGGGCTGGTGGCCTACCTGGCCCTGACTCACCACGACGAGGAGGGCCATCACGCGGTGGCCCACGACCTGCCCGACGAGCTGATCGGCGCCGTCTCAGCGGCGGGGGAGCCGGAGCCGGAAGGTGGCGCCGCGCTCGCCGCCGGCGGTCGGCTCGGCCACCTCGACATTCCCGCCCAGCGACCGCGCCACGCGGCGGGAGATGCCGAGACCTAGGCCGGTCCCGCCCGAGCCGGACAGGCCCGGCTCGAAGACCACGTCGCGTACGTCGGGCGCCACCCCCGGGCCGTCGTCTCCGACCTCGACGACGACCTCGGCACCCTCGGCCCGGGCGCGCACCACGACCCGGGTCTCGGCATGCCGGACGGCGTTCTCCACGATCGGGGACAGCGCGCGCACCACCAGGTCCGCCGGCGCCGCGATCGCCGTCGTCAGCGCCGACGCCTCGTCGACCAGGGTCAGCCCATCCGGCACCAGCGGGGCGACCGCCGCGACCACCTCGCGCGCCGTCGTGACGGCCTGGCGGCCGCCACGGGTGGAGCGGGCCAGGTCGAGCAGCGCCGAGATCGCCTCGGTCATCCGCCGTGCGGCCGCCGAGATCGTCTCCAGGTCCTCCCGGACCTCCTGGTCGCCTACTCCGCGCAACAGCGCCAGGTCGGCCGAGCCCTGGATCGCGGTCAGCGGCGTACGTAGCTCGTGGGCCAGCTCGGAGGTGAGCCGCTGCTCGGACCGGATCGCCTCGGCGACCCGGTCGAGCAGGTGGTCGAGGGTCTCGCCGAGCTTGCTCAGTTCGTTGTCCGGCGGCCCGAGCGCGAAGCGGTGCGTCAGGTCGTGCTCGGACCAGTCCGCGGCGCGCTCGGCCATCTGGGCGACCGGCTCCAGCGCCTGGCGGGTGACGCGCCAGGCGATGCCACCAGCCACCCCGACCACCAGCAGGCCCAGGATCACCATCGCGATCAGCGCCTCGAGCTCGGTGCGCTCGTAGGGCTCGGAGTTGACCGTGACCACGAAGACGCCCAGCTCGCCGGCCCGGGTGGTGAACGGAACCGCCCGCAGGTTGAGGTTGTCGCGCGCCTCGGCGTCCTGCTGTCGACCGGTCTGGCGGGCCTTGAGGGCCAGCGCGTCGGCCTGCTTGGCGACCGCATGCTCGACCGAGCCGCCGAGTGGGTCGCCCTCGCCGTCGTACATCCTGGTGGCGGGCTCGAGGACGTCCCACGAGCGCTGGTCGAGGCGGCCCGAGGTGGCATGCGCGATCTGGAGTACGGCGCTGGCCTTCTCGCCCAGCGCGCGCTGCACGTCCTTACGGGTGTTCCACTCCAGCACCGCCTGGGTGCCGGCGGTGAGCACCACCATCACGACGGCCATCAGCACGACCGTCGAGGCGACGATCTGGGTGCGGAAGCCGGTCGGCCGCAGGCGGAGCACGCCTGGACGCTACTTCAGCGCTACTTGAGGGTGAAGCCGACGCCGCGCACCGTGCGCAGCTCGACCGGCGAGCCGACCTGGTGCAGCTTGCGCCGCAGCCGGGCGGCGTAGGAGTCGATGGTGTTCTCGCTGACGATGGCGCCGTCGGGCCAGGCGGCCGCGACGACCGCGCGGCGCCGGACCACCTCGCCGGGGCGGCTGGTGATGGCGGCCAGCATCCGGAACTCGGTCGGCGTCAGCAGCATCTCGCGGTCCTCGCAGACCACCGCGTGCCGGGCCGGGTCCAGCACCAAGTCACCGCGCTGACGGGGCAGCACGAAGCGACCGCGGCGGGAGAGCGCCTCGATGCGGGCGACCAGCTCCTTCACGTCGAACGGCTTGGTCAGGTAGTCGTCCGCGCCGGCGGCGAAGCCGGCCACCTTCTCGTGCAGCTGGCCGAGCGCGGTCAGGAACAGCACCGGCGCCACCTGGCCGCCGCTGCGCAGGGCCTGGCAGACGTCGCGGCCGTCGGCGTCGGGCAGGCCGATGTCGAGGATGAGCACGTCGATCTCGTCGTCCTCGCGGAAGAGCCGGATCGCCTCGGCGCCGTCGTGCGCGGCGATCGTCTGGTGCCCGCTCAGCCGCAGCGCTTCGGTGACGATCCGCCGGATCGCGGGGTCGTCCTCACACAGTCCCACTCGTGCCATGGACCCAGTGTGCGCCTGTCGCCTGATAGCAACCTGACGTCGATACTGAGAGAACCTGACCGACCGTGACCGACATCGCGCCGCGGTTCTGGCATGGTGTGCTTGGGAGAGTCCCGGGACTGGAGGTCCGCCATGTCGTACGAGCCGTATCCGACCACGCCGCCGCCGTACAACAATCCCTACGGCGCCCCGACGCCGCCGCCGAACGACGACCCGCTCTTCCTGCCCAAGCGCGGCGCCTCCTTCGGCGAGGCCATTGGGCGCTTCTTCAAGAAGTACGCCGTCTTCAAGGGCCGGGCCAGCCGGTCGGAGTACTGGTGGTACGCGCTGTTCTCCTTCCTGGTCGGCATCGTCCTGGACGCCCTGCAGTACGCCAGCCGGGGCTTCGCGCTGCTGTCGCTGCTGTGGGCGCTGGGCACGATCGTGCCCTCGCTGGCGCTGGCGTTCCGCCGCCTGCACGACGTCAACCGCAGCGCCTGGTGGCTGCTGATCGCGCTCATCCCGATCGTCGGCTGGATCATCCTGCTGATCTGGTACTGCACCGACTCCAAGCCCGAGGGTGTGCGCTTCGACAACTGAGTGGGGCGACCTGGCCCAGCGGCTACCCCGAAATGCGACCGACCCCAAACGAGGTCAGATCCGCAGGCCGGTCGAGTCCCGGGCCTGCTTCCACAGATCGATCCCGGTGTCGACGGCGTGGCGGTCGATGGTGGCCAGCTCGTCCTCGGTGAAGTCGAGACGGGCGAGTGCGCCGGCGGAGTCGCGGACCTGCTCGGGGGAGGAGGCGCCGATGACCAGCGACGTCATCCGGGGATCGCGCAGTGCCCAGGCGAGCGCCATCTGCGCCAGCGTCTGACCCCGGCTCTCGGCCATCGTATTGAGCGCACGGATGTGGGTGATCGCGTCCTCGGTCAGCAGGTCGGTCGACAGCGACTTGCCCTGGCTGGCGCGGGAGCCGGACGGGATGCCGTTCAGGTACTTCGAGGTCAGCATCCCCTGCCCCAGCGGGCTGAACGCGATGCAGCCGGCCCCGACCTCCGCCAGCGTGTCCAGCAGCCCGTCGGTCTCGATCCACCGGTTGAGCATCGAGTACGACGGCTGGTGGATCAGCAGCGGCGTGCCCAGCTCGGCCAGGATCGCGGCGGCGGCGCGGGTCAGCTCGGGGGAGTACGAGGAGATCCCCACGTAGAGCGCCTTGCCCGAACGCACGATCGCGTCCAGGGCGCCCATGGTCTCCTCCAGCGGCGTCTTTGGGTCAGGGCGGTGGTGGTAGAAGATGTCGACGTACTCCAGGCCGAGGCGCTGAAGGGACTGGTCGAGCGAGGCGACCAGGTACTTGCGGGAGCCGCCGATCTGGCCGTACGGACCCGGCCACATGTCCCAGCCGGCCTTGGTCGAGATGACCAGCTCGTCGCGCAGCCCGGCGAAGGAGCCGCGCAGGTGGCGGCCGAAGTTGACCTCCGCCGAGCCGTAGGGCGGGCCGTAGTTGTTGGCCAGGTCGAAGTGCGTGATCCCCGTGTCGAACGCGGCCTCGAGGATGGCCGCCTGCCGGGCGAACGGCACGTCGTCGCCGAAGTTGTGCCACAGGCCGAGGCTCAGCGCGGGCAGGGCGAGGCCGCTGCGGCCGGTGCGCCGGTAGGGCATCCGGCCGTCGTAGCGATCGGGGTCGGGGGCGTAGGTCATGGGCACATTCTCCATCTGACCGACGGCCGACCGCTCGGCGGACATCCACTGGTCGGGCCATTATCCGTTGTTAGTCTCTATGAATGGTGCGGTTAATCGAGGGTCAGCCCCGCCCGTCATCCACCACCCGGCGCGTCGACCTGCCCGACCGCCGGCCGGCCCGCCGTGCGGCCGACGCCAGCGGCCCGCTGCTGCGCGCCGTCCTCGACCACGGCCCGGTCGCCCGCAGCAACCTCGCCCGGCTGACCGGGATCTCCACCACATCGGTGACCGGCGTGGCCCGCATCCTCGTGGGTCTGGGCCTCCTGCGTGAGGTGCCCGAGGCGGCCGGGCCGCCGGGTTTCGGCCGCCCGCACGTCCCGCTCGACCTGGAGACCGAGAGCCTCGCCGTGCTCGCCGTGCACTTCGCGGTCCTCAAGGCGACGGTCGCGGTGGTGGACCTGCGTGGCCGGGTGCTCGTCGAGCGCGCGCTGCCCTACGAGCGGCCGAGCCCCGAGGGCGCGGTGGCGCAGGTGGCGAGGCAGGTTCGCGACCTGCGGGAGGAGTGCCACGGCCGGCGCATCCTCGGTCTCGGTGTCGCCATCGGCGGCTGGGTCGACGCCGATGCCGGGGTCGTCGTCGAGAACGCGCTGCTGGGGTGGCGTGACGTACCGCTGCGGGAGCTGCTGACCGGGGCGACCGGTCTGCCGGCGTACGTCGAGAACCATGGCCGGGCGCTGGTGCGCGCCGAGCAGCTCTTCGGCGCTCACGCGGCCCGGGCGCGAGAGAGCATCGTGCATCTCTTCGTCGGCAACGTGGTCGACGCCGCGTTCTCCTTCCGCGGCCGGGTCCACCAGGGCCGCAGGTCGGCGGCGGGCAATCTGGCCCACCTGCCGGTCGACGTCGCGTCCGACGCCGCCGACCCGTGCGCGTGCGGTCGGCGCAGCTGCTTCCAGGCCGCCGTCTCCGAGCGGCTGCTGCTGCGCCGGGCCGCCGACCTGGGGGTCCGGGCGCGCTACGTCGACGAGCTCGCCGGGATGGCCGACGACGATCGGGTGGTCGAGCTCTTCGTCGAGCGTGCCCGCGTGGTCGGTCGGGCGGCCGCCGCGCTGGTCGACCTGTTCAACCCGGAGGTGCTCACCGTGATGGAGCACGGCTTCATGCGGGTGCCGACGGCGCGCGAGGCGCTGTTCGCCGAGGTCGAGGCTCGCTCCGAGATCGTCGGCGACCCGAGCGCCGTCGTGGTGCCGTCCAGCTTCGCCAGCGTGCTCTCGGTGGCCGGTGCCTCCGTCCTGCTGGACCGAGTCTTCGCCGCGCCGCTCGCCGTCATGGCGCCGCTCTCGACCGCGTCGTAGCCGCACTTATTTTATGGCGGAGCATTGTTGACTCGTAATCCTAGCGAGTTACTCTAGTTTCATGAACGCGCCGACCTTCCCCCGTCGTTGTCGTTGTCGCTGTCGGTGACGCCCGCGCGGCGTACCCCTGCCCCTTCCCTAGCAGCATCCACGCCGGGCGGCTCGCCATGCCCCGGTGAGGCCCGTCGCTGCCCTAGCCATCACCTGCCCTGAGGAGTCCCACCGTGACCCAGCACCCGCATCGTCAACTGAGCCTGAACGCGTTCCTGCACGACACCGGCCACCACGAGGCCTCGTGGCGCCACCCGGAGAGCGCCCTGGACCGCATCGACGACATCGCCTTCTACCAGGAGATCGCCCGCAAGGCCGAGGAGGCCAAGCTCGACGCGGTCTTCCTTGCCGACGGCCCGGCCTGGTACGGCACCGGGCACCGGCCCAGCATCCAGTTCGAGCCGATCACGCTGCTGACCGCGATCGCGACGGCCACCGAGCGGATCGGCCTGATCTCCACGGCCTCGACCACGTTCTACGAGCCGTACAACCTCGCCCGTCTCTTCGCCAGCCTCGACCGGATCTCCGGCGGTCGGGCCGGCTGGAACATCGTGACGACGTTCAGCGAGGATGCCGCCCACAACTTCGGCCTGGACGAGGTGCCGAGCAACGAGGAGCGGTACGGCCGCGCCCAGGAGTTCATCGACGTCGTCACCAAGCTGTGGGACAGCTGGGAGGACGACGCGGTGGTCGCCGACCGGGCGTCCGGAGACTACCTCGACACCGCCAAGGTGCACGCCATCGACCACGTCGGCCGGCACCTGAAGGTGAAGGGGCCGTTCAACACGCCCCGGACGCCGCAGGGCCGGCCGGTCTACGTGCAGGCCGGTTCGTCGAACGAGGGCCGCGCCTTCGCCGCCCGCAACGCCGAGGCGATCTTCACCGCCCACCAGACGCTGGCCGACGCACAGGCGTTCTACGGCGACATCAAGGCGCGGGCCCGCAGCTTCGGTCGCAACCCGGACCATGTGCTCGTCCTGCCCGGCATCAGCCCGTTCATCGCCGACACGCCCCGGGAGGCGAAGGAGCTCTACGAGTACTTCAACGGCCTGACCGTCCCGGCCTTCGGGCTCACCCAGCTGGAGAAGTTCGCCGGCGTGTCCCTGCGCCACCTCGAACTCGACGAGGAGGTCCCGCTGGAGGTCTTCGGCGGCGCCGGCAGTGTGCTCGACAACAGCCGCAGCCGCAAGCAGGTGGTGGCCAACATCGTCGAGCGGGACCGCCCGACGCTGCGCGAGCTGCTGCACCGCCTCGCCGGCGGCCGCGGCCACAACGTCGTCCACGGCACGCCGGTGCAGATCGCCGACACCATCCAGGAGTGGTTCGAGAACGGAGCCGCGGACGGGTTCAACGTGATGCCGCCGCTCTACCCGCAGCTCCTCGACGCCTTCGTCTCCCAGGTCGTCCCGATCCTGCAGGACCGCGGCCTGTTCCGTACCGAATACACCGGCGCGACGCTGCGCGACCACTACGGGCTGCCCCGCCCCGAAAGCCTCTACAGCACCGGCCTCCCGCTCGCCGCCGGCAAGTGACCCGCTCTCCCCTGAACCGAAGGAAAGACCCGTGAACCGACCCTCCACGACCGGCCGCCTCCGCCGGCCGCGCGGCCTGACCCGCGCTCGCGCCGCGCTCGCCGTCCTCACCGTCGCCGCATCGGTGGCCGTCACCGGTTGCGCCGCCTCCTCGGGGGCCACCACCAGCGACGGCCTCACGACGCTGCGCTACCAGGGCTGGAACGACCAGGTGACCCTGCCCGAGCTCGCCGAGGCGCTCGGCTACTTCGACGGCAAGATCAAGCTCGACTGGGTCGGCAACACGATCAGCGGCCCGCAGGACATCCAGTCCGCCGCCACCGGCCAGACCGACTTCGGCGGCGCCTTCGGCGGGGCCGTGGAGAAGCTGGTCAGCTCCGGCGCGCCGATCAAGGCCGTGATCAACTACTACGGTGCCGACGCGAAGTCCTTCGGCGGCTACTACGTGCTCGACGGCAGCCCGATCAAGAGCCCCCGGGACCTGATCGGGAAGAAGATCGGCGTCAACACCCTCGGCGGTCAGAACGAGGCCGACGTCTTCAACTACCTGCACGCGGCGGGGCTCTCCGAGGCCGACATCAAGAAGGTCGAGTTGGTGACGCTGCCGCCGCCGAACACCGAGGACGCGCTGCGCCACCACCAGATCGACGTGGCGGCGCTCTCCGGCCAGTTCCAGCAGCTCGCCGTCGCGCACGGCGGCCTGCACCCGCTGTGGACCGAGACCCAGCAGTACGGCGGCCCGTTCGACGGCGGCCAGTACGTCTTCCGGACCGACTTCATCAAGAAGAACCCGGCCGCCGTCCGGGCCTTCACCACCGGTGTCGCGAAGGCGATCGAGTGGGAGAACACGACGCCCCGCCAGCAGGTGCTCGACGAGTTCACCAAGATCATCGACGACCGCCACCGGGCCAACGAGAACACCACCAGCATCAAGTACTGGCTCAGCTCGGGCGTCCCCTCGAAGTACGGCGTGATCACCGACAAGGACTTCGACCTCTGGAAGAACTGGCTGGTCACCACCGGCTCGGTGAAGACGGTGCCGTCGTCCTCGGATCTCTACACCAACGAGTTCAACAGCTACGCGAAGACGGCGGGGTGAGGGCCATGACCAGCGCCATCAGCATCAGCCACGTGACCCAGACGTTCCCCGATCGCACCACCAGGGGCGAGTTCGTCGCCCTCGACGACGTGAGCATCGAGGTGCCGGCGGGTGAGTTCCTGACCCTGGTCGGGCCCTCCGGCTGCGGCAAGTCGACGCTGCTCGACCTGGTCGCCGGTCTGACCACCCCGACCAGCGGCGAGCTGACCATCGACGGCAAGCCCATCACCGGCCCGGGGCTCGACCGCGGCGTGGTCTTCCAGCAGTACGCGCTCTTCCCGTGGCGGACCGCGCTCGCGAACGTCGAGTTCGGTCTGGAGCAGAAGAGGGTGTCGCGCAGGGAGCGCGCCGAGCGCGCCCGCGAGGTGCTCGCGCTCGTCGGCCTCTCCGCCTTCGCCGACCGCTATCCGCACGAGCTCTCCGGCGGCATGAAGCAGCGGGTCGCGATCGCGCGCAGCCTCGCCTACGAGCCCGAGGTGCTGCTGATGGACGAGCCGTACGCCGCGCTGGACGCCCAGACCCGCGAGGCGCTGCAGGACGACCTGCTCGCGATCTGGCGCCGTACCGGAAGCACTGTCCTCTTCATCACCCACGGCATCGACGAGGCGGTCTACCTCGGCCAGCGGGTGGCGGTGATGACCTCGCGGCCCGGACGCATCAAGGAGGTCGTCGACATCGACCTTCCCGAGGCGCGGGCGGGGGAGGACCGGCGCGGTACGCCGGAGTTCGTCCGCCAGCGCCACCAGATCTGGGAGCTGCTCCAGGACGAGGTGCGGCGCAGCTTCGAAGCCCAGCACATCCCCGTAGCGGTCTAGGAGTCCACGATGAGTCAGACCACCTCCACGCTCGGCGAGCGCGCCGGGCTCCACGTCCAGCCGGCCCCGTCTCCGGCCCCGTCGGCGACTGCACCTCGGCCGGCGCCGCGACCGGTGCGCCGTACCCCCGTCGCGGTGACCGCGTGGCGCGGCCTGCGCACCGGCGTCAAGCGGGTCATCGCCATCGCCGCCCTGCTCGGCCTGTGGCAGCTCGCGCCCAACGTCGGCTGGGTCGAGTCGGCGTTCCTGCCGCCGTTCACCAAGGTCGTCCACGCCCTGATCCGGCTCGCCGCCGACGGCACCCTGTGGACCGACATCACCGCGAGCCTGCACCGCTCGCTGACCGGGTTCGTGGTGGCGCTCGCGATCGCCATCCCGCTGGGCCTGCTGATCGCGTGGTACCGCACCGTCGCGGAGGTGCTCAGCCCGCTGCTGACCGTCTTCCTCAACACCGCCGCGGTCGCGCTGATCCCGGTCTTCACCCTGATCCTGGGCATCGGTGACTTCTCCAAGATCGCGATGATCACCTACGCCTGCTTCTGGGTGGTGCTCTACAACACCATCAGCGGAGCGCGCAGCATCGACCCGCTGCTGGTGAAGTCGGCCAGATCGCTCGGCCTCTCCAGCTTCAGCCTCTTCCGCAAGGTGGTGCTGCCGGCCGCAGTGCCGGCGATCTTCACCGGCGTCCGGCTCTCCGGCGCCGCCTCGATGATGGTGCTCATCACCACCGAGTTCGTCGGCGCGAAGGCGGGCCTCGGCTACCTGATCATCTCGGCCGAGAACAACTTCCAGATCCCCGAGATGTACGCCGGGATCCTCACCATCTCGATCATCGGCGTCGCCTTCAACTACCTGCTCGTCCTCGTGGAGCGCCGCTTCTCCCGCTGGCGCGCCTGAGCGCTGCTCGCACTCCCGTCCAACCGACAGAGACCGACAGAGAAGGAACCGTCATGACCGCTCAGCTCGACACACTCACCTCTGACTCCATCGCGACGTCCATCGCGACGTCCATCGCGACCCAGGCAGCACCGCTGCCGGGCTACGACGCGATCACGGTGCGAAAGGTCGGCGCGCACATCGGCGCCCAGATCGGTGGCGTCACGATCGGCGCCGACGTGCCGGCCGCCCAGATCGCCGAGATCAAGCGGGCCTTCGCCGCCCACCAGGTGGTCTTCTTCCGCGACCAGCACCACGTCGACGACGCCGATCAGCGTGCCTTCGCCGCCCTCCTGGGCACCGTGACCAAGCCGCATCCGACGGTCGCCGGCGACGGCGACGCCGTCCTGCCGATCGACTCCGACCACGGCAAGGCCAACAGCTGGCACACCGACGTCACCTTCGTGGACCGGATCCCGTCGGCCTCGCTGCTGCGGGCGGTCGAACTGCCGCCGTACGGCGGAACCACGGTCTGGGCCAACACCACCCGGGCCTACCAGCTCCTCCACCCGGCGCTGAAGGCCCTGACCGAGAAGCTCTGGGCGGTGCACTCGAACCTGTACGACTACGCCGCCGAGCGCGACGAGAAGCGGATCGGTGGCATCGACGTCAAGGAGATCGCCTACCGCGAGGAGTTCCAGCACCTCGAGTACGAGACCGAGCACCCCGTCGTCCGCATCCACCCCGTCACCGGCGAGCGGACGCTGCTGCTGGGCCACTTCATCCGGCACTTCGTCGGCCTCTCCGGCGAGGATTCGCACGATCTGTTCCGGCTGCTCCAGCGGCACGTCGTCCGGCTGGACAACACCGTGCGCTGGAGCTGGCGGCTGGGCGACCTGGCGCTGTGGGACAACCAGGCCACCCAGCACTACGCCGTCGACGACTACGACGACCAGCACCGCCGCCTCCACCGCATCACCCTCGCCGGAGACGTACCGGTCAGCGTCGACGGGGTGGCCAGCTCGGTCCGCAAGGGCGATGCGAGCCACTACTCGCCGATCGCGTCCCTCGCCTCCTGACGGATGGGCATCGGTACGCAGGCCGCCGCCCGGAGGCTCGACCCGGCGGTGGGCCGCCACCAGATCACCAGGACCGCCACGGAGCCGGTCGACAGCGTGCGGTTCCGGCGCGCGTTCCGCCGTCACCCCGCTGGCGTCGTCGTCATCACCGTCGACGCCGGCCAGGGGCCGGCCGGGTTCACCGCGACCTCGCTGACGTCGCTCTCCGCGGAGCCCGCGCTGGTCTCCTTCGGGATCTCCGCCACGTCGTCGAGCTGGCCGCACGTGCGTGAGGCACGGACCGCCGTGGTGCACTTCCTCGGCGCCGAACACGAGGAGGTGGCGCGCACGTTCGCCACCAGCGGCATCGACCGCTTCGCCGCGCCGACGCGCTGGCGCCGCCTGGCCACCGGCGAGCCGCTGCTCGACGGCATCGAGGGCTGGCTGCGGGTGACGCTCCAGCATCGGCTGCCGGCCGGCGACTCCCACCTAGTGGTGGCCCGCGTCGAGGAGGCGAGTCTCGCCGAGTCCAGCCCGCTGCTCTACCACGACGGTGGGTACCACACGCTCTGACGCCACCGGGCGGCCACGACGCGGCACAGCCGCCGGCCGGCGAGGTGGGTGGCCGGCCGAGTCCGTCGGCCACCCACCCGTCGGCCGTTCGGGTCCGAACGCATCGGTCAACTGACCGATGCGCGAGGCCGGCGGGTGGGGGCACAGTCACCTCACACCCCACCGTGGACCCAGGAGGTCTGATGTCAGAGTTCGCCGATCTCGTCTTCGTGGACGGCTCCGTCCTCACCGTCGACGCCGAGTTCACCGTCGCCCAAGCGCTGGCCGTGACCGACGGCAGGATCAGCGCCGTTGGTGACCGATCCGTCGTCGAGCCGCTCATCGGGCCGCGGACACGGGTCGTCGACCTGGCCGGTGGCACGCTGCTGCCCGGCATCAACGACTCCCACCTGCACGGGTGCGCCTACGGGCTGGCCTCGCCGCCGCTGGCGCTCGACGTCGCCCATCCCGCCGTGACGTCCATCGCCGATGTCGCCGAGGTGGTCCGCGCCGCCGTCGTACACGCGGAGCCGGACCAGTGGATCGTGGGCATCGGCTGGGACACCGGCTACCTCGCCGAGTGCCTGGCCGACTCCTCCCGGCTGCCCACCCGGCACGACCTCGACGCGGTCAGCCCCGACCATCCGGTGCTCCTGCAGGACTTCTCCGGGCACGCCTCGTGGGTCAACTCCCGGGCGCTGGAGCTGGCCGGTCTCGACCGCGACACCGTGCCGCCGCCGGGCGGCATCATCCTCAAGGACGCGGCCGGCGACCCGACGGGTCTGCTCCAGGAGGGCGCGCAGGCGATCGTGCAGCGCGTCCAGCCGCCGCTCGACGCGGCGGCGCGGACGGCAGCCATCCGCTCCACCCTGGACAAGCTGCGGGCGTTGGGCATCACCAGCTACACCGAGCCGGGCCTGGGCCCCGGCGGCGAGCAGATCCTCGGTGGCGGGCTCGGCGCTCAGGGGCTCGACGTCTACCGCCGGCTGTTGGCCGACGACGAGCTGACCGCCCGGGTCAGCGTGCTGCTGCTGCCCACCGGGCTGTCGAGCACGGCCGCGGCGTTCACCGAGGCCCTCGACGCGATGGACGAGCGGCACAGCGACGACCCGCGCCGACTCAACGTCATCGGGGTGAAGGTCTTCGCCGACGGGATCCCGCCGAACAAGTCCTCCTGGATGCACGAGGAGTACGTCGGCGGCGGCTGCGGCTGTCTCAGCATCGCCGGCGAGACCGACGAGGAGCGGGTCGCGGAGATCACCGAGATGATCCGTCACGCCCATGCGGCCGGCTACCAGGTCGGCGTCCACGTCACCGGCGACCGCGGCATCGACACCGTGGTCGGGGCCTTCGACAAGGCGATGGCCGACCATCCGCGTGACGACCCGCGGCACTACCTGATCCACGGTGACTTCCTGACGCCGACCGCGATGCGGTCGCTGGCCGAGCGGGGACTCGGCGTCAACATGAACCCGACGATCAAGTGGACCATCGCCGACCTCGAGGTCGACTTCGTCGGGCCGGAGCGGGCGGCGTACGAGTGGCCCTACCGGGACGCGATCGACGCCGGCATCACGGTGATGAGCAGCTCCGACGCACCGGTGACCCACCCGGACTGGCGACAGGGCATCGCCACCATGCTGCTGCGCGAGTCGAAGGCGACCGGCTCGGTCAGCGGCCCCGACCAGCGCATCACGCTGGCCGAGGCGGTCCGGACCTACACCATCAACGCGGCCTGGCAGGACTTCGCCGAGGACTGGAAGGGCTCGCTGGAGGTGGGCAAGGTCGCCGATCTGTGCGTCCTCGGCGGCGACCTGCTCGCGGTCGACCCGCACGACATCCCGGCCCTCCCGGTGCTGCTCACCGTCCTCGACGGCAGGGTCGTGTACGACGTCGCCGACGCTGTCTGAGCGTCGCCGACCCTCGTTGACCCGGACCGCGCCGGCCACCCATGCTGGTCGGATGAAAGCGCGGCCCGGGTCGACGGAGGCCATCCTCGAGGCCGTGGCGTGCGTCCGCGACGTGGCCCGCGACGCCGCCCGCGGGGGCGCTCCGGCCGAGAGCCTGCTCAGTGCGCTGGCTGGCGTCGTGCCCTACGACCACGCCTCACTGGCGCGCTGGGACGACACCCGGCGCCGGCACGTCGTACTCGCCGGTGACTACGCCGAGCCGGTGGCCGAGCACCTCGCCGCGCGGCTGCACGAGGACCCGTTGTTCGCCATGATCAGGCATCCCGGTGGGACGCTCTGGCTGCGGGACGTACCCGCCGAGCTGCGGCCCATCTCGACCACGATCCAGGAGGTGCTGGAGCCGTGCGGCTTCGAGGACGGCATGACCAAGTGCCTGTTCTCTCGCGACGGTCGGTACGTCGGGGTCCTCAACCTCAGCCTGCGGCATCGGCGCGGGCCGTCGCGGGCGCCCGCTCTGGCGCTCGGCCTGCTCGACGACTGTCTGGCGGAGGCGGTGGCCGGGGCTGCGCAGGGGGTGTCGGACGATGGCGGAGCGGCCGTCGACTCGACGGTGCTGGTGGTACCGGACCGGCCGGCTGGCGCCATGGCCGTTCCGGCCGGTGCGCTGCCGCCGGACCTGCGGGGCGCCGAGGCCGAGCTGGCCGACCTGGTCCGCCGAGTGGCCGTGACGCGCCAGCTTCCGACCACGGTGCTGGTGCCGCACGCGGCCACCCTGCACGAACTGCGGCTGAGCCGGCGCGGCTCGAGCACCGTGGTGGTGTGCAGCCGCGCCGCCACCCGCGACGGCCTGTCCGGGAGGGAACTACAGGTGCTCGCCCAGCTCACGCTCGGGCGCACCAACCCCGAGATCGCACTCCGGCTGCACGTCAGCGTGCGGACCGTCGCTACCCACGTCGAGCACCTGCTGGCCAAGCTCGGCCTGCCCAATCGGGCCGCGGCCGCCAGCCGGGCGGCGGCCTGGGGGCTGGAGCCGATCGACTGAGGCCGTCGTACGAGGCCCCGCGGGATCTGGCAGTCTCGATGCCATGCTGAGGCGGCTGCTGCTCGAGGGCGTCGGGTGGGTGCTCGTCGTCGCCGGGATCGCCGCGCTGGTGCTGCCGGGGCCAGGGCTGTTGATGATCTTCGCCGGGCTGGTGCTGCTCTCGCAGCAGTACGAGTGGGCCGAGCGGCGCGTCGACCCGATCCGGCTGCGGGCACTGCGCAGCGCCGCGGAGGGCGTCCAGACCTGGCCGCGGTTGGCCGGCTCCACCCTCGCCGCGCTGGCGATCGGCGCCGTCGGCGTGCTGTGGATCGTGCGGCCCGACGCTCCCGGCTGGTGGCCGCTGCGCGACTCCTGGTGGCTGCTCGGCGGCTGGGAGACCGGCGCGACGCTGCTGCTCTCCTGCCTGATCGCGCTGGCGACGCTCGCCTACAGCTATCGGCGGTTCCACGGGAAGCCGGCCGCCTTCGTCGAGCTGGAGCGGGAGATCGAGGAGGCGGACCGGGCGGACGAGGGGTGACTTCTCCCGCCCCTGTCGGTGGTCGCTTGTAGGTTGCCGCCTGTGGCTGTCCGGCTCCATCGCGCTGCGCGCACCGACCAGCTCGCCGACGCGCTCGGCGAGCTGCTCGCCGTGCCGATGGCCGATCCTTTCGCCGGCGAGCTGGTGGTGGTGCCGGCGCGCGGCGTGGAGCGGTGGCTCTCGCAGCGGCTGTCACACCGGCTGGGCGCCGCGGCCGGCCGGGAGGACGGCGTGTGTGCCGGTGTGGAGTTCCGCTCGCCGTGGTCGCTGTTCGCCGCGCTGCGCGAGGAGGACGACGATCCCTGGTCGCCGCAGGCGCTGGCCTGGCCGCTGCTCGCCGCGATCGATGCCTCCCTCGACGAGCCGTGGGCGGCGGCACTCGCCCGACATCTCGGTCACGGGCTCGCCGGCGAGGAGGGCGACCTGCGCCGCGGCCGACGGCTGGCGACGGCGCGACGGTTGGCGCGGCTCTTCGCGTCGTACGCCGCCCAGCGACCGACCCTGCTCGAGGACTGGGCGGCCGGCCGCGACGAGCTGCCGGACGACCTGGCCTGGCAGCCCGCGCTGTGGCGCCGGGTCGCGGAGCTGGTGCCGGGCCCGACGCCGGTCGAGCGACAGCGGGAGGCACTGCGCCGGCTGCGTGAGGAGCCCGGCGCGTTCGAGCTGCCCGAGCGACTCTCGCTCTTCGGGCACACCCGGGTGCCGCCCACCGAGGTGCAGCTGATCGAGGCGCTCGGCGAACATCGCGACGTCCACCTGTGGCTCCCGCACCCCTCCGCAGCGCTGTGGGAGGCGCTGCGCGACCTGCGTGGCCCGGTGCCGCGCCGCGACGACCCGTCGGCCGGCCGGGTCGGACATCCGCTGCTGGCGACCCTGGGCCGCGACACCCGCGAGCTGCAGCGAGCGCTGTCCACGATCGAGTACGTCGAGGAGCAGCCCGCCGGCGCCGTCGAGTCTCCCGACACGCTCCTCGGCTGGCTGCAGCAGGATCTGCGGGCCAACGCCGTCACCGGGCCCCGCACGTGGTCGCCCGAGGACCGATCGGTGCAGATCCACGCCTGTCACGGTCCGGCCCGTCAGGTGGAGGTGCTGCGCGAAGTGCTGCTCGGCCTGCTCGCGGACGACCCCACCCTCGAGCCCCGCGACGTGCTGGTGATGTGCCCCGACGTGGAGACCTACGCTCCACTGATCGAGGCGGCGTTCGGTCTGGCCGAGGTGGTCGGGCCGGGTGGTCATCCGGTCCACCGGCTGCGGGTGCGGCTGGCCGACCGGGCGCTGGACCGCACCAACCCGCTGCTCGACCTGGCCGGCCGGCTGCTCGACCTGGCCGGTGGCCGCGCCGGGGTGAGCGCCGTGCTCGACCTGGCGCATCTCGAGCCGGTGCGGCGTCGGTTCCGGTTCCGCGAGGAGGACCTGCAGCAGCTCGCCGAGTGGGCGCGTGCGGCCGGCATCAGGTGGGGATTCGACGCGGCGCACCGGGCGGAGTTCGGGCTGGAGTCCTATGTCGCCAACACCTGGGAGTTCGGACTCGACCGGCTGCTGGCGGGGGTGGCGATGTCGGAGGACGCCGGCACCTGGCTTGATCGGACCCTGCCGCTGGACGACGTCGGCAGCGGCGACATCGACCTGGTCGGCCGGCTGGCGGAGTTCGTCGACCGGCTGCGCGTGGTCACCGACGCGCTGGTCGGCGTGCACGACCTGGAGCACTGGCTGGGCGCGCTCGGCGAGGGCATCGACGCGCTCGCCGACGTGCCGGTGACCGAGGCGTGGCAGCGCGGCCAGGTGCAGCGCATCCTCGGCGACGTCCGGCACGCGGCCGGGGAGCGCGGAGCCAGCGCGCTGCGGCTGCCCGACGTACGCGCGCTGGTGGCCGACCGGCTCGAGGGCCGCCCCACCCGGGCCAACTTCCGCACCGGCACCCTCACGGTGGCGACGCTGGTGCCGATGCGGTCGGTGCCACACCGGGTGGTGTGCCTGCTCGGGCTCGACGACGGGGTCTTCCCGCGGGTCGGGATCAGCGACGGCGACGACGTGCTGGCCCGCGAGCCGCTGACCGGCGAGCGCGATCCGCGCAGCGAGGACCGGCAGCTGTTCCTCGACGCCATCCTCGCCGCCGTCGACACGCTGGTCGTGACCTACACCGGCGCCGGGGAGTACTCCGGCCAGCCGCGCCCGCCCGCGGTGCCGCTGGGCGAGCTGCTCGACGCGCTCGACCTGACCGCGACCGCCCCCAGCGGCCGGGTGTCCGAGGCGGTGACGGTGCACCATCCGCTGCAGCCGTTCGACGTACGCAACCTGGAGCCCGGTGCACTCGTGCCCGGCAAGGTGTTCAGCTTCGACGCCGCCGCGCTGGCCGGCGCCCGAGCCGCCCGCGGGGAGCGCGTCACCGTTACCTTCCTGCCCGGCCCCCTCGCCCCCGTCGAGCCCGACGACGTGTCGCTGGAGGAGCTGCTCTCGTTCTGGCGCAGCCCGGTGCGCGGCTTCCTGCGCGACCGGCTCGCCCTCGCCCTGCCCCGCGAGGAGGATCCGCTCGACGACGGCCTGCCCGTGGAGATCGACAACCTCGCGCTGTGGGGCGTGGGTGACCGGGTGCTGCGCGACCTGCTCGCCGGCCTGGATCCCGCGACCGCGCGTCAGCACGAGTGGCGCCGCGGCGTCCTGCCTCCGGGCTTCCTCGGCTGGCGGCTGCTCGGCGACGTCCTCGACAAGGCCACGCCGCTCGCCCGGGAGGCGCTCGCCCTGCGCACCCGACCCGCGCAGGCAGTCGACGTCGACGTGGATCTCGGCGACGGCCGGCGGCTGCGCGGCACGGTCCCGCAGGTGTACGGCGACCGCCTCGTCCCGGTCTCCTACAGCCGGCTCGGCCCGGTCCACCGGCTGCAGTCGTGGCTGCAGCTGCTCGCCCTGGCCGCCAGCGACGAGGACCGAGCGTGGTCGGCGCACACCATCGGGCGACCCGGCAACAGCCGCTCCCGCACGCCGGTCGGGCTCTCCCAGCTCGGGCCGCTCGACCATCGCGCCCGGTCGATGCTGCGCGACCTGGTGGCGCTGCGCGACGCCGGCCTGGCCGAGCCGCTGCCTCTCCCACTCAAGGCATCGCTGGGCTACGCCCGCCAGCGCCGCACCCACGCCACCATCGACGAGGCGCTGGTCAAGGCCGGCTACGACTGGAACGACGGCCGCTTCCCCGGCGAGTGCAGCGATCCCGAGCAGGTGCGGGTGTGGGGCCCGAGGGCGTCGCTGCCCGGATTGGCCGAGCCTCCTCGTCCGGGCGAGGAGTACGACGGGGAGACCTCCCGCTTCGGCGCGCTGGCGATGCGGGTGTGGAGCCCGCTGCTGATCGCGGAACAGGGGTCGTGGTGACCTTCGACATCTGTGGCCCGCTGCCCACCGGCACGACGCTGCTGGAGGCCAGCGCCGGCACCGGCAAGACGTTCACCATCGGCGCGCTGGTGACCCGCTACGTCGCCGAGGGGGTGGCGACGCTCGACCAGCTGCTGGTGGTGACGTTCGGGCGTGCGGCCAGCCAGGAGATGCGCGAGCGGGTCCGTGACCAGCTCGTCGAGGCCGAGCGCGCGCTGGCCACCGGCGACGCCGGCGGGAGCGACTTCCTGGCCCACCTGCTCTCGGTCGACGACGCCGAGCGAGAGTGGCGGCGGCAGCGGCTGCGCGAGGCGCTGGCCGACTTCGACGCGGCCACGATCGCGACGACCCACCAGTTCTGCCAGCTCGTGCTGCGCTCGCTCGGAGTGGCCGGCGACACCGATGCCGGCGCGACCCTGGTCGAATCGCTGGACGAGCTGGTCGTCGAGGTCGTCGCCGACCTCGATCTGGGCCGCTTCGGGCAGCTGCGCGAGCCGCCGCCGTTCGGCCGCGGCGACGCGCTGGCGCTCGCCCGGGCGGCGGTCGGCGACCCGCAGGCGGTGCTCGCCCCGGCCGCCGATCCGGTCGGCGCGGCCCGGGTCGGGTTCGCCGAGGCGGTCCGCGCGGAGGTCGAGCGGCGCAAGCGCAGGCTGGGCATCCTCTCCTACGACGACCTGCTCAGCCGGCTGGCCGCGGCGCTCACCGAGCCGGAGGCACCCGCCCGGGCGCGGATGCGGCAGCGCTGGCGGATCGTGCTGGTGGACGAGTTCCAAGACACCGACCCGGTGCAGTGGCAGGTGCTGGATCGAGCGTTCAGCGGACACGCCACGATGGTGCTCATCGGCGACCCCAAGCAGGCCATCTACGCCTTCCGCGGCGGCGACGTCGTCACCTACCTGCAGGCGGCCGCGACCGCGACCGCCCGCGAGACGCTCGGCACCAACTGGCGCACCGACGCCGGGCTGCTCGACCGGCTGCAGGTCGTGCTCCGCGGGGCCGCTCTGGGCCATCCCGAGATCGTGGTCCACGACGTGCGGGCCAGCCACCGGGAGGGCCGGCTGGTCGGCGCACCGCATCCGGCGCCGTTCCGGATCCGGCGGGTGTCTCGCGCCGGGTTCCCGCTCAAGCGAGGTCAGATCGGCGCCGCCGAGGCTCGCGAGTTCATCGCCCGCGACCTGGCCGGCGACGTCGCCGAGTTGCTCGCCTCGGGTGCCACCTGGTGCGAGGAGGAGATCCGGGCGGGCCACGTCGCCGTCCTCGTCGCCACCCGGGACCAGGGCGGGCTCGTGCAGCGCGCCCTGCACGAGCGCGGCATCCCGGCGGTCCTGCAGGGTGGCGGCGACGTCTTCCTCACCCCCGCCGGAGACGACTGGCTGGCGCTGCTGGCCGCCCTGGAGGCGCCGCACCGCTCCGGCCTGGTGCATGCGGCCGCACTGCCGTGCTTCGTCGGGGACGACGCGCGGCGCCTCGACGCGGGCGGCGAGCTGCTGCCAGCGCAGATCGCCGATACCCTGCGCGGCTGGGGCCTGCTGCTGCGCAGTCGCGGCGTCGCGGCCCTGGTCGAAGCCGCCGAGGAACGCGGCCTGACCTCGCGGGTGCTCGGGCGGGTCGACGGGGAGCGGCTGCTGACCGACGTGCGTCATCTCGGCCAGCTGCTGCACGAGACCGCCGTCCGCGAGCGGCTGGGCCCGACCGCGCTGCTGGGCTGGTTCCGCGAGGAGCGCCGGCGCACCGCCGCCAGCGAGCGTCCGCGTCGGCTCGACTCGGATGCCGCCGCCGTGCAGGTCGTCACCGTGCACGGCAGCAAGGGCCTGGAGTACCCGGTGGTCTACCTGCCCTTCGCCTACCAGACCTTCGAGTTCCCGGTCGACGTCGCGCTCTTCCATGACGCAACCGGCCAGCGCACCCTCGACGTCACCGGCGGACACGCCGCCGAGCACCGCGCCGAGGAGTCCGGCGAGGAGCTGCGCGAGCTGTACGTCGCCCTCACCCGCGCTCAGTCCCAGGTCGTCGCCTGGTGGGCGCCGACCTACAACACCGCCGTCGGTGGCCTGCACCGGCTGCTGTTCGGGCGCCAGCCCGGCACGGCCGAGGTGCCGGCGCGACAGGAGGTCGGCGACGACGAGTACGCCGAGCGGGTCCTCGGCCTGATCGAGCAGCTTGGCGGTCCGGCCGCGGAGCTGGCCGAGGTGGCCGACGCGACGCCACCGACGGTGGACGACGGTGGCGCGGGGCTGGCCGTGCGACGGTTCGACCGCGAGGTCGACGCGGACTGGCGCCGCACGTCGTACTCCGCCCTCATCCGGGTCGAGGAGGGCGCCCACGTCGGCTCCGAGCCGGAGGCCGGTGGCAAGGACGACGAGCCGGCCGAGGGCGAGACGGTCGAGCCCGAGAGCCCATTGGAGGGGCCACCGGAAGGGCCGCGTTCGCCGATGGCCGATCTGCCGATGGGCGCCGCCTTCGGGACGTTGGTCCATGCCGTGCTCGAGCACGCCGACCCGAAGGCATCCGACCTGCAGGCCGAGCTGCTGGCCCATGTCACCGAGCAGCTCCGCTGGGCGCCGATGCCGACCGAGCCGGCGACCCTGGCCGCCGCGCTGGTGCCGCTGCATCACACCCCGCTCGGTCCGCTGGCCGGCGGGCTCACCCTCGCCGACATCGGCCGGTCCGACCGGCTCCGGGAGCTGGAGTTCGAGCTGCCGTTGGCCGGCGGCGACGTCCGCGGTGAGCGCCGCGAGGTGTGGCTGCGCGACGTCGCCCCGCTGCTGCGCGAGCACCTGACGGTCGACGACCCGCTGGCGCCGTACGCCGCGCGGCTGGAGCAGCCCGTGCTTGGCGATCAGCCGCTGCGCGGCTACCTGGCCGGCTCGGTCGACGCCGTGCTGCGGCTGCCCGACGGCCGCTTCCTGATCGTCGACTACAAGACCAACTTCCTCGGCGAGTTCGCCAGTGACTACCTCGACCTGGCCACCGCGATGCTGCACTCGCACTACCCGCTTCAGGCGCTGCTGTATGCGGTCGTCGTGCACCGCTACCTGCGCTGGCGGCTGCCCGGCTACGACGCCGAGAGGCATCTCGGCGGCGTGCTCCACCTCTACCTGCGCGGCATGTGCGGCCCCGAGACGCCCGTCGTCGAGGAGCATCCCGCCGGCGTCTTCTCGTGGCGGCCGCCGACCGCCCTGGTGACCGCGCTGTCGGACCTGTTGGACGGTGAGAGGCGATGATCGAGCGCTGGATCGACGAGGCTCCCGACCCGGCGGACCCGCGGATCGCGCGCTGCGCTACCGGGGTGTTGGCCGCACACAACGCCGCGGGCGTGCTCACCGCCGCCGACGTCCACGTCGCCACCCGCACCGCCGCCCTGGTCGGCGAGCAGGACCCGGACGTCCTGCTCGGTGTCGCCCACGCGGTCCGGGCAGCTCGCCAGGGTTCGGTCTGTGTCGATCTCGCCGAGCTGGCCGCCGAGATCGCGGCCGAGGACGACCTGCCCGGACCGGGCGAGGGCTGGCTCGACCGGGTCGCGGCCAGTGCGCTCGCCGCCTCCTCGGTGATCCGGGTCGACGGTGGCCTGCTCTACCTCGACCGGTACTGGCGCGAGGAGGGCCAGGTCCGCGACGACCTGCTCACTCGCGCCGCTGCCCCGCCACCGCCGGTCGACGACGACCGGCTCGAGACCGAGGCGGCGCGGCTCTTCCCCGGAGACGGGTACGCCGAGCAGCGTTCCGCCGCCCTGGCCGCGGCCCGGCAGTGGACCACCGTGCTCACCGGCGGCCCCGGCACCGGCAAGACCACCACCGTCGCCGGCCTGCTGGCGCTGGTGGCCGGCGCCGCGGAGCGGCCGCTGCGGATCGCGCTCACCGCGCCCACCGGCAAGGCGGCCGCGCGGCTGCAGGAGGCGGTCGAGGAGGCGCAGCGCCAGCAGCGGTTCACCGACGAGGACCGCGCGCGACTCGGCGGGCTGACCGCCTCGACGCTGCACCGCCTGCTCGGCTGGCGGCCGGGCTCCTCGACTCGGTTCGCCCACCATCGCGGCAACCGGCTGCCGCACGACCTGATCGTGGTCGACGAGACCTCGATGGTCTCGCTGACCATGATGGCCAGGCTGGTGGAGGCGGCGCGGCCCGACGCGCGACTGATCCTGGTCGGTGACCCCGACCAGCTCGCCTCGGTCGAGGCCGGCGCAGTCCTCGCCGATCTGGTGGCGGGCCTGTCCGCCCGCGACCCTCGGGCGGTCGCCGCGCTGCGCACCACCCACCGCTTCGGCGCCGGCATCGGCGAGCTCGCCCAGGCCCTGCGCGACGGTGACGCCGACCGCGTTCTCGCGCTGCTCGATGCCGGCGACCCTGCGTTGCGCCGGTCCGACCCGGGCGACGCGGCGGCGATGGCGGGGCTGCGCGCCCGGCTGACCGAGCACGCCGTCGAGCTGCGCCGGACTGCGCTCCTCGGGGACCGTCTCGGTGCCGTCGAGGTCGCTGACGCACACCGGCTGCTGTGCGCGCATCGCGATGGCCCGTGGGGTGCTCAGCACTGGAACCGCCAGGTCGAGCGCTGGCTCGGCGACGCGGCCGGGGCCTGGCTGGGGGAGTGGTACGCCGGTCGTCCCGTCCTGGTCACCGCCAACGACTACAGCGTCGGGCTCTTCAACGGCGACACCGGCGTAGCCGTCGCGGACGGAGACGACCTGATGGTGCAGATCGCCGCAGGCGCGGCGTACCCGCCCTCGCGGTTGGGCGACCTCGAGACGTTGCATGCGATGACGGTGCACAAGAGCCAGGGCAGCCAGGCTCGGGAGGTGACAGTGCTGTTGCCGCCCGCGGACTCCCCGCTGCTGACCCGCGAGCTCTTCTACACCGCGGTCACCCGGGCCCAGGAGGCGGTGACGGTGATCGGCAGCCGCGAGGCGGTGGCCGCAGCGGTGACCCGCCGGGCCCGGCGCGCGAGCGGGCTGCGCGACCGCCTGGTCGAGGCGGGCCGACTCGATGGGTGACCAGCGTGTGGCATCCCACCTCGCGGGCGGGTCTTTCGGGTTAGGGTCGGGCAATGCCGTACCTGCTGCGCGTCGAGCTGCCCGACGTTCCGGGTTCGCTCGGTCGGCTCGCCTCCTCGATCGGTGAGGCGGGCGGCGACATCGAGGCGATCGAGATCGTGGAGAAGAACCACCACGGGACAGCCGTCGACGACGTTCTCCTCGAAGTGGCGCCCGGCGCCATGCCCGACTCGATCGTCTCGGCGTGCAACGCCCTGGACGGCGTCCGAGTGATCTGGATCAGCAGGTACGCCGCCGGCGGCAACCTGTTCCTGGACCTCGAGGCGGTCGAGGACCTGACCGAGAACCCCGACGAGGCGTTGGACCGGCTGGTCGAGGTGCTGCCGCTGACCTTCCGCGCCGACTGGGCGATCCGGGTGCACCGGGTGCACGGCGTCGGCCTCGCCACCGAGGGCGCGCCCCGCGACCTGCCGTTCGTCGACATCGAGCGGGCGGCCCGGCTCGAGGTCGAGGGCGACGAGGACAACCTCTACGCCGGCGCCCGCATCGACGGCAACGAGATCGTCGTCATCGGCCGGCGTGGCGGCCCGGAGTTCCTGGACTCCGAGCTGGCTCGGCTGGGTCATCTGGTCGGCCTGGCCGCATCCATCGCCCGCGGCTGACCCGCTCAGGTGACCCGCTCAGGTGACGCGGGCGGCTGCCGATCGGAGGCGGCATGAGCATCCCCGCGGTCGGCGGCGGCCCTGCCCACGGCCTGCAGCGTGCGCTGATGGGGGCCGCCGAGCGCGCCCTCGCGGACGAGCTGGAGATGCTCGACGGGACCGAGGCGGGCGCCGCCTCCGGAGCCGGTACGGAGAACGCCGCCCGAACTGCCCGACGCCAGGTGGCCGGCCGGGCCGGTGACGCGGATCCGACCGCGGCGGCGCTGCTGGAGGAGGCCATCGTCGTCGAGCTCACCGAGGGCGAGTCGGAGGCGCTGACCGTCGCCGACGGCTGGCTCACCGCGGCCCGCCGCGGCCCGCTGGAGGTCAGGGACGAGCCGGTGCCGCAGCGGTTCGCGCCGCAGGACGTGAGGGATGCGGAGCCCGAGGGCCGTGCCGAGGCGCCGGCGGGTGAGTCCGCGCAGGTGCCCGCGAAGGTGCCGGGGCAGGCGTCGGCGTCGACCCAGGCCGCCCAGGCCGCCCAGACCGGCCAGGCCGGTGAGCCACCGGCTGCCCCGGGCCAGTCGGCGGCGGGTCGGGCGCTCCCGTCCGCGCTCGGGGAGCCCGAGTCGGCCGCACCCGACGCCCCGGCCCCGTCGTCGGGGCCATCCACCCCGAACCCGGCGTCGGCCGCCGCCGGCCCCAGCCTCGAGCGCCTCGTCGTCGTACTGAAGAGGACCGGCATCGACTTCCGCGACGCCTATCAGGTGCTCCGTGAGATCCGCGGCGGGGAGCCGCTGCCGTCGCGCGCCGAGCTGCGGGCGCAATGGCAGGCCGCCGATCCCGGCGCCTGGCGGGAGCACGCCGCGGCAGCGCCCGAGCGTGTCGCCGTGGAGCCACAGCCACAGCCGCAGCCGCGTCCGGCGGAGGTGCCGGTCGACGACCTCATCCGTGACCGGGCCTGGCACCGCGCCGCCGCCGACGATCCCGACCGCGCGGCCGGGCCCTCACTCCAGGACGTGGTGCGGGCGGTGCCCGCCAGCCAGCAGTACGTCGCGGGCCTGACCACCGCCGAGTTCCAGCGGCTGGTCACGGTCCTGGGCGGCGTTGCACCGGCGTGGTTCTGGGAGCTCCGCGGTCACCGCGGGCTCCGCGGCCTCGCCGAGCGGCCGGCGGTCGCGCGGCTCAACGCCACCCGGATCGCCGGCACCCGTCTGGCCGCCTGGATCCTGGCGCTGCTCGGCATGGCCGTGCTCTGGTACGTCGGGATCCACAGCCAGGTCTGGTGGTGAGGGCTCAGATCCGCTCGAGCACGAA
>NZ_DASZUF010000003.1:0-12877 GCF_035547795.1 Nocardioides sp. | reverse complement strand
GGCGCGACCAAGAAGGGTCGGAAGAGGGCGAAGAAGCGGGCCGCCGCGTCAGGGCTGAACCAGTCGGCCGAATGGTCGGCCGGATGGTACCCGCTGGTCACGGACCCGACGACCGTGACCTACGGGTCGGGACTCCAGGACAGTGCTACGGCGATGGCCGCGGAGCTGGTCTGCTTCGTTCCCCGGCCACCGCAGTCGCCCGAGTCGCGGGCCTACGTCGTGAGGATCCACGGCGCGCATGTCGGCACGACGCTGTCGGCGGCCGATCCCACCAGTGGCCTGGCGCATGTCGTCGGCGGCGTACCCGTCGCGGTGCGCTGAGCTAGCCGCCGCTGCCGAGCGGGATCAGCGCCTCGCGCCCGCTGCACGCCGATCGAGATACGCCGCGGCGAAGCGCTCGATGGTCGGCAGGCACACCTCGACCGGCTGGAAGCTGCCGGCCGCCAGAGTCTGCAGCCATGAGCCGAGCCCGAACAGCGGGGTGCGGGCACAGGCCGCCCAGGCCTCGTCGTACGACGGAGCCAGCGGGCCGAGTGCGGTCAGGTAGCCGCGCAGGAGGTCGCGCTCGTGGGCACGACGGTCGGCAACGTCGAGGCTGGCGACCAGGAAGTAGCCCACGTCGTGCGCCCAGCTGCCCGAGCGGACCAGCTGCCAGTCGTAGAAGCCCGTGACCGCGCCCAGCCGGTAGGTGTTGCCCGGATGGGGATCGCCGTGCAGCAGCGTCTGCGGACCCTGCCGGGCCAGCCGCGACCAGGCGCGGAAGCCGCGCTCCACCTCGCCCGGTGAGACCGGCAGCGCGAGGCCGAGACGACGCAGCTTCAGCAGGGCGTGGACGAAGCCGGCGTAGGCGACCGGCGCCCAGGCCGGGCCGAACCGCCACGGGCGTACGAACGCCGGCAGCTGCCGCCCCCAGTGCGCGGCATGCAGCCGGGCGAGACCGGCCAGGCCGTCCGCGACCTGCTCGGGCGTGAGCGGCGTCGTCGCCGCCTGGGGTACGCCGCCGGACGCCGTGACGTCGGCCATCACCACCACGGCCGCCAGCCGGCGCCGATCGGTGGCTGCGGCCAGGAACGACGGATGCTCCAGCGGCAGCGCGAGCCCGCTGCGGGCCAGGTCGGCCTCGGCCTCCCGGGCGCCCAGCGCCGTCAGGGCCAGCCGGTTCACCAGGCTGCCCTCGCGCTTGACGAAGACCCGGCGCGGCCCGTCGCCGGTCGCCCAGGCCAGCTCCGCCCGGGCGCGGGCGTTGGTGCCGTCGGCGATGTCGCGCAGTTCGACGGAGCCGACCCGGCCGCCGGGGGAGGCGAGCGCCAGGGTGAACCACTCGGGGGTGAGGTCATGCCAGTCGCGGGGCACCGGGAGCACCTGTGCATCATGCCGGACGGGTCGCTTCGAGAAACATGTCGGCAGTGGGAATGCCCGGCGTACCACCTTCGTTGTGATGACCAAGAAAAGTTGAGTTGAAGCGACTCAAGTTATTTGTCAGACTGGCGCCGGCGCGTCAGGATGACGGCAGAGCTGGACAAGTCTTTCGGAGGTAACACCCATGGCACGTGCGGTCGGCATCGACCTCGGGACCACCAACAGCGTGGTCTCGGTCCTGGAGGGCGGCGAGCCCACCGTCATCGCGAACGCGGAAGGGTCGCGCACGACGCCCTCCGTGGTCGCCTTCGCCAAGTCCGGCGAGGTCCTCGTCGGCGAGGTCGCCAAGCGGCAGGCGGTCACCAACGTCGATCGCACGATCAAGTCGGTCAAGCGCCACATGGGCACCGACTGGACGATCGAGATCGACGACAAGAAGTTCACGCCGCAGCAGATCAGCGCGTTCGTGCTGCAGAAGCTCAAGCGCGACGCCGAGGCATACCTCGGTGAGCCGGTCACCGACGCGGTCATCACCGTCCCGGCGTACTTCAACGACGCCCAGCGACAGGCCACCAAGGAGGCCGGCGAGATCGCGGGCCTCAACGTCGCCCGCATCGTCAACGAGCCGACCGCGGCCGCGCTGGCCTACGGCCTGGACAAGGGCGACGACCAGACCATCCTCGTCTTCGACCTCGGTGGCGGCACGTTCGACGTGTCCCTGCTGGAGATCGGGGAGGGCGTCGTCGAGGTCAAGGCGACCAGCGGCGACAACCACCTCGGTGGCGACGACTGGGACAACCGGATCGTCGAGTGGATGGTGACCAAGTTCAAGAACGCCAACGGCGTCGACCTGTCCAAGGACCGGATCGCCCAGCAGCGGCTCGCCGAGGCCGCCGAGAAGGCGAAGATCGAGCTGTCGGCCTCGCAGAACACCACGATCCACCTGCCCTACATCACCCACGGTGAGAACGGTCCCCTCCACTTCGAGGAGACCCTGACCCGGGCGGAGTTCCAGAAGATCACCGCCGACCTGCTCGACCGCACCAAGGTGCCGTTCCAGAACGTCCTCAAGGACGCCGGCATCGCGGTCAAGGACATCGACCACGTGGTCCTCGTCGGTGGCTCGACCCGCATGCCCGCGGTGACCGACCTGGTCAAGGAGCTGCTCGGCGGCAAGGAGCCCAACAAGGGCGTGAACCCGGACGAGGTCGTCGCCGTCGGCGCGGCCCTGCAGGCCGGCGTCCTCAAGGGCGAGGTCAAGGACGTGCTGCTCCTCGACGTCACCCCGCTGAGCCTGGGCATCGAGACCAAGGGTGGTGTCTTCACCACCCTGATCGAGCGCAACACCACCATTCCGACCAAGCGCTCGGAGATCTTCACCACCGCCGACGACAACCAGCCGTCGGTGGAGATCAAGGTGGCGCAGGGCGAGCGCGCGATCTGGGCGCAGAACCAGCCGCTGGGCAACTTCGAGCTCACCGGCCTGCCGCCGGCGCCGCGGGGCGTGCCGAAGATCGAGGTCACCTTCGACATCGACGCCAACGGCATCGTGCACGTCTCGGCGAAGGACCAGGCGTCCGGTCGTGAGCAGTCGATGACCATCTCGGGTGGCTCCGCCCTGAGCAAGGAGGAGATCGACCGGATGGTCAAGGAGGCCGAGCAGTACGCCGAGGAGGACGCGAAGCGTCGCGAGGCCGTCGAGATCCGCAACCAGGGCGACTCGCTGGTCTACTCCACCGAGAAGTTCCTGGCCGACAACGGCGAGAAGATCCCGGACGACGTCAAGACCGAGGTCCAGGCCGATCTGGACGCCCTCAAGACGGTCCTCGAGAACAGCGAGGCCGCCGGCGAGGAGATCCAGGCCGCCATCGCCAAGCTGGGTGAGTCCAGCCAGAAGATGGGCGCCGCGATGTACGCCGCCGCCGAGGCCGAGCAGTCCGCCGCCGGTGGCTCCACCGGTGCGACCGGCGAGGCCGACGACGACGTGGTCGACGCCGAGATCGTCGACGAGCCGGGCGAGGAGCAGTGACCGAGGAGCAGCAGCCGCAGGAGGCGCCGGTCGAGGAGACCGGCGCCCCCGAGGCGGCTGCCCCCGAGACCGCTGCGACCCAGGCCGCTGCGCCCCAGGCCGACGAGCGCCCCGAGGACCGCCCCGCCGAGGATCGCCCCGCCGAGGAGCCAGCGGCGCCGTCGGACGAGGCGGTCGAGCCGGACCTGCAGTCGAAGATCGACGAGCTGACCGGCGACCTGCAGCGCCTGCAGGCCGAGTACGTCAACTACAAGCGGCGCGTCGACCGCGACCGCGAGCTGGTGGCCCAGCAGGCGACGTACAAGGTGCTGAGCCCGATCGTGGAGGTCCTCGACACCATCGACCGCGCCCGCGAGCACGGCGAGCTCGAGGGCGACGCGAACGCCGGCTTCAAGGCGGTCGCCGACCAGCTCGAGCGAATCGTCTCGGGTCTGGGGCTGAGCAAGTTCGGCGAGCCGGGTGAGGCCTTCGACCCGCAACTGCACGAGGCGCTCTCGCACCTGGGCAGCGACCCCGACGTCGAGGTGACCACCGTCAAGGTGCTCGCCAAGGCCGGCTATCGGATCGGCGACCGGGTGGTCCGTGCCGCTCAGGTGCTGGTCGTCGACCCCGAATGACCCGAATGCGTTGAAGAGTCACTTTCGGCCGCTCGAGTGGTCACTTTTCGCCACTCGAGTGGCCCGGAGGTGGACACTCGACACGCCAAAGGTGACCACTCGACGAGGAAGGAGGAGGGATGGCTGACGAGGGCATTCGCGCCGACTGGGCGACGAAGGACTTCTACGCCGAGCTGGGCGTGAAGAAGGACGCCACGTCCGACGAGATCAAGAAGGCCTACCGGAAGCTGGCGCGCGCCAACCACCCCGACTCCAACCCGGGTGACACCGCCAAGCACGAGAAGTTCAAGAAGGTCGCCGAGGCCTACGACGTCATCGGCGACGCCGAGAAGCGGAAGAAGTACGACGAGGTCCGCTCGCTCTACGCCGGTGGCGGCTTCGGCTTCCCGAGTGGCGGCGGTGGCACGGCCGGTGGTCGCGGCTACAACTTCGAGGACCTCTTCGGCGACCGCGGCCAGACCGGCGGCGGTGGCTTCGGCGATATGTTCGGCGATCTCTTCGGCGGTGGCGGCTTCGGCCGCCGTCAGACCCGCCCGCGACCGACGAAGGGCGCCGACGTCGAGTCGACCGCCACGATCGGCTTCGCCGAGGCGCTGGAGGGAGTCACCATCTCGCTGCGGCTCTCCTCCGATGCGCCGTGCCCCGACTGTCATGGCACCGGCGGCAAGCCCGGCACCAAGCCGCGGGTCTGCCCCGAGTGCGAGGGCGCCGGCTACATCACCCAAAGCGTCGGCGGCGCGTTCTCGATGAACGAGACCTGCCCGCGCTGCGGCGGTCGTCAGCTGATCTACGACGAGCCCTGCCCGACCTGCCACGGCAGCGGACGCGGGCTGTCCTCGCGCACCATCCAGGCCCGCATCCCGGCAGGCGTCAAGGACGGTCAGCGGATCCGGCTGCGCGGCAAGGGCGGTGCCGGCGAGAACGGCGGACCGGCCGGCGACCTCTACGTCACCGTGCGGGTGACGCCGCACCGGGTGTTCGGGCGCAAGGGCGACAACCTGACCATCGACGTACCGGTGTCGTTCGACGAGGCCGCGCTCGGCGCCGAGATCAAGATCCCGACGCTGACCGGATCCCCGGTGACGCTCAAGATCCCGGCCGGTACGCCGAACGGCCGCACCTTCCGGGTGCGTGGCAAGGGTGCCCGGAAGTCCGACGGCACCATGGGCGACCTGCTCGCCACCGTTGACGTACAGGTCCCGGCGGTGCTGGACCCGGCCGCGAAGGCCGCCGTCGAGGCCTACCGCGAGGCGACGGCGCACAAGCCGCTGCGCAGCAAGCTCTTCGACGAGGCGCGGTCATGAGCACACGACGGATGACGCCCGGCGCCCCATCCCCGGACGCCGCCGTCTACGTGATCTCGGTGGCGGCAGAGCTGACCGGGCTGCACCCGCAGACCCTGCGCACCTACGAGCGACTCGGCCTGATCACGCCGGGCCGCACCGGGGGCGGTGGCCGCCGCTACTCCCACCACGACATCGAGCTGCTGCGCCAGATCGCCGACCTGACCGGCGCCGGCATCGGGATCGAGGGCGTACGCCGCATCCTCGATCTGCAGAACCAGGTCGCCGCGCTCCGCTCGCGCAACGAGGAGCTCGCGGCCGAGCTCGCCGCCACCCGGCAGGCCCTGCGCGACGCGCTCGCGACCAGGGTCGCGGCCGCGCCCTCGAAGCTGCCCGCCGTTCGGCAGCCCGACATCGGCCAGTCCGTCGTGGTCTGGCGCCGCGGCCGCTGACTTCTCCACAGCCCCGCTGCCATCGATCGCTAACACCGCCGGCCCCACCTACCCTGGGATCGTGACCTCCTGGGTGCAGACCATCACCATCCTCGTCGGCGTGGGCTCGCTGACCGGGATGTTCTGGCGCGCCATGAACCTGCGGTTCGAGGCACTCGAGACCCGGCTGAGCGCGCGGATGGACGCCGGAGACCATCGGCTGGACGCGAAGATCGGCGGCGTTGAGCATCGGCTGGGCGAGCGAATCGACGGCACCGACACCAAGATCGACGGCGTCGAGCAGCGGTTGAGCGCGCGGATGGACGCCGGAGACCATCGGCTGGACGCGAAGATCGGCGGCGTTGAGCAGCGGTTGAGCGCGAGAATCGACGCCGGAGACCATCGGCTGGACGCGAAGATCGATGGTGTCGAGCAGCGGTTGAGCGCGGCGATGGATGGCCTCGACGCGAAGATCGACGGCGTCGAGCAGCGGTTGAGCGCGCGAATCGACGGCACCGACGCGAAGATCGACGGCGTCGAGCAGCGGTTGGACGCCAAGATCGACGCCCTCGCCAAGCTCACCGAGGCGCAGTTGCGCCCACTCCAGGAGGACGTGTCACTGATCAAGCAGCGCCTCTTCGGTCAGCCCGCCGCCTGAGCGATCTCCTCCGCCGGTTCGCCGATGACGGCGGCCGACTCGGCCCGCTTGCGCCACCGCTCCGTGACGTAGTAGCAGACCACCACCGCGGCCAGCAGGCACAGCCACAGGTCCGGCCCCTGGGCCCGCAGGTCGTCGACCACCGCGTTGTGGGTCCAGGCGACCTCCATCGGCAGGTAGGGCACCGGGTGGATCGGCGTGTCGCGCAGTCCGACGGAGTTGCGCTCGGTGAGTGCCGCGTAGGTGAAGGCGCCCCACGTCACCGCCACCACCATCGCGACCGGATAGTGCAGCCGACGGGGCAGCCGCCGTACCGCGAAGACGCAGGCGGGCGCGGCGCACATCAGCGGCTCGAGCATGAGCCGGTAGCCGAAGAAGCCCGATCCGCCCGTGAAGCCGTCGATCTGCCCCTGAACGAGCGCGTAGACCAGACCGCCGACGGCGAGCACCCGGCTCCAGTCCGGCAACTCCCGCCAGCGCAGCACCACCAGCGGCAGCAGGATCAGCAGCACCGGCGTGAACAGCAACACGCCGCGGTCCGGCGCGATCCAGAGCCCGAGGTGGTTCATCAGCAGCGCGACCGCGCCGTGTCCGATCACCGGGCTGTCGCCGGTGTTCCCGGTGGCAAGCGCCTCGCCCGGCGCGGAGCCGTAGCCGCCCGCCGGGTTCCAGCTCCCGTAGAGCCAGTGGCTGTAGACCGAGGCCAGCACGAGCATCACCGTGCTGACGACGCCGGCGCGGACCGCCGGGGTGGGCCGGCGGCGCCACACCGCGACGCCGAGGCCGAGGATCGCCACGATCACCGCGACATGCAGTCGGCCCCACAGCCCGATCCCGCCGAAGAGCCCGACCAGCCACCAACGTTCGCGGTCGGCGGCCCAGGCCATCCCGGCGATGCCGAGCACGGTGATCGGATGCGTCCACAGGAACGCCGCTGACACACTCCACATCGGTGTCGCGAAAGCGAGCACCAGGGTGGCGGCAAGCGCCGCGCCGAACCGCACGTGGTGCACCACGGTGAGGAAGAACAGCGCCATGGCGAGCGCGGTCAGCAGGCAAGCGGTCACGTTGCCCGGTGCGAAGTGGTAGCCGTGGTGGCCGAGCAGATGGGCATCGATCCAGTACGCCGGGATCGACGCGATGGTCGCGCCGGGAGAGCGGAATGCCACCGCATGGCCGCCCGCACCCGCCGCCACCCATGGCGACAGATCGAGGTGGTAGCCGGGGATGATGTGCGCCACCGCCGACCAGTCGAACCCGTCCAGCCACGGCTTGCCGGTCGTCGCGATCCGGAACGACTCGACCGTCGCGGAGAACGCGTCGGCGTTGATGACATGGCGCGGGTACGTCGCCAGGTACACCGCCAGGGTGCCGACGAAGACGACGAACCCCCGAGTGCGGAGTGCCAGCGGGTTCATTGGGGCAGGTCCGTCGTCGTGGTCATGTCACTCCAGCACTGGCCGCCGCCACCCGTTCCCGTCGTGATCGACAGCTTGGGAAGCGCGATGTTGCCGCTGATCGCGGCGTCGTAGAGGTAGCCCTTGACGCTGTAGAAGGTCGCCGACGTGCCGGAGATCCCCACCCAGTTGGCCGCACTGGGGCCGGCGAGCGGGTTGGTCAGACCAGGCGTGGTCTGGATGTCCTGGGTCGAGATCCCGATCTCGTCGAGGCCGTTGAGGTTGATGCCGTTGCTGGCCTGCCCCGACTGCTGCATCCCGCGGATCTGCCGCAGGTCGAAGGTGGCGTTGTTGGCCGCGATGTCGGGCCAGGTCGTGCCGCTGGAGGGGTTGGATGCCAGGTTGCCATCGCCCGACCTGAGCGTCAGCGTCACGGTGAGGGGCCCGATGGTCTCCTGGCGGGAGACGCAGAGACCGTCGAGGCGAGCCGTGGCGAAGCCAGCGCGTAGCACCGGCACGGTGGTTCCGCTCTGCAGCTTCGCGGTGGTCATCCCGAACCCGACGTTCTGGGCATAGATCGCACTGGAGGCGAAGCGGGTCGGCTCGCCGTTGGCGTTGTTGTTCTCGACGGTGAAGTCGAGCGCCACGACCTGGTGGCTGATCGCGGTGAGGGCGGCGCCGATGCTCACCAGCCCGAGGCCGATCGGTACGCTCGCCCGCCCCCAGCGGGTGCCGCGTCGTTCGTCCATCAGCTCACCGTGATCGTGGTGTTCGGGAGTTGGACGGAGCTTCCTCCCGGTGGGCCGCCGCTGCCGTTGTGAGTCGCGAGGTAGTAGATCTTCAGGTCCATCCCGGCGATCGGGAAGTTGTTCAGGCCAAGGAACTGCAGCATCCCCGGGGCGCAGACCTTGACGAAGAGCGTCTTGATGCCCTGGTAGCACTGGCCGTACTTCGAGATCGTCGTCGTACAGGGGGCGGAGCTCGAGCTGGTCAGCTCGATGTAGCTCGCCAGTGCGCACAGGCTGCCGTCGTTGATGGACAGCGTGCTGTTGCCGTCGACCCAGAGGTCGGTGAGCACGTTGTTGCCGCCGATCGTGAAGTTCCCGGACGGATTGATCGACAGGTTGTACGACGGGCTGGGCGCGGCTCCGGTCCAGCCGTTCGTCTTCAGGACGGCGGCGTTCTCGTTGGTGACCAGGAAGGAGTTGAACGCAACATGGCACATGCCGCCGGCGGGGCTGATGGTGTCGCCGGCCGCATCCTTCACGGTCTGGCCGCAGCCGATGAGCGCCACCCCGTTGATCGTCGCCTGGGTCGTGCTGTTGAACGGAAAGGTCAGGTCGAGCATGGCTCCGGAGACGCATGGATTGACGCTGCCGGTGGTGCTGGTGCCGCTGCCGTTCCACAGCGCGAGTGACGTCCGCGTGCAGGAGGCCGTTCCGCTCGTCCCGTTGGCCGTGGACGGTTGCGGTGTGAACAGCAGCGACCCCAAGAACAGCAGCAGTGCGATCAGGACGAGGTTGCGTTGCTGTCGTGGTCCCAGGTCACGCATGACCGGAAGACCCCGGGGTCACCGTGCCGCTCATCTTGCGCAGCTGTCGCTTGCTCGGCCGCTTCGGCCCCCAGGACCAGATCATCGACGCGCCGATGATCCCCAGCACGCTGCCGAGCAGGTAGCCGCCGAGGTTGGCGGTCGGGAAGGCGGCCAACGCGACCAGGAAGGCGACGAAGCCGGCCAGGCCCTTGTACGTCGGCGCGAACCAGGCGACCAGGCCGAACAGGATCAGGCCGCCGCCCATGACGTAGCCGGCCGCGTAGGACCAGCCACCGGTCAGGGCCAGGCCGATCGAGAACGACATCGCCTTGACGATCTCCAGGCCCGCCAGGATGGTCCACACGCCGCCCCAGAACGGGCGGGTACGGCGCCACGCGCGGAACCAGCGCCGGCCCAGGTTCAGCCGGCGCAGCGCGCGACGACCGATGCCGCCGCGGGGCGCCGGTGCGCTCGGCTCGGCGGTCTCGGACATGATGGTGAGGCTATCGCTCATGACTCGCTCCTTCAGGACGCGGAGTTCGGGCACGCGGTCTGGTCGCTGCTGCCGGGCACGACCCTGATCTTGAGGCTCGGCAGGGAGATCTGGCCGGCCAGGTTGATCCCGTACGACGCCCCGTCGAGGTAGCCGACGTTGAGATGCTGGGCGGTCAGGCCGAAGGCACCGTCGACCGGTTGGAGCTGGTTCGTGGGCCAGGCGCCGGTGGACAGCTCCTGCGCGGTATCGGGGGCGTTCGTGCCCAGGTCGAGGCCGGAGATCTGGTTGCCGTACCCGGACAGGTCGTTGCTGTTGAGGAACAGGTCGGTGGCGCTGATCGTGTCGGTGGTGTCCGCCAGCGAGCCGTCGGCATCGAGCGCGACCGGGTTGTCGTCGCCGTCGAGGAACGTGTTCTGGCTGGAGTCGAAGGATCCGCGCACGGGCGCGCCGGCCTTGATGATCAGCGAGACGTCCCCGACGCCGATGAGCGACTCGTGGGCGATCGCGCACAGGCCGTCGAGGTGGGCGGTCTTGATACCGAGCTCGGCGACGCCCTGCTGGCCGGCGGCGGTGGCGGCCTTGTTCTGGGACAGGAAGCCGCCGGCGGAGACCCCCTGGATGTAGTTCGAGTACACCTGGAAGGTGTGGTCGGTGGTGGTGAAGTTGACCGCCAGCACGTTGGAGCTGACCAGCTGAAACATCGCGGCGAGCGCAACCAGGCCGGCCCCGGTCATCGCTATCGCGCGCGGCACCCGGACGCCGTCGACCGTCGGGCCGGTGTAGCGGAGGCGCGCGCGCCGGGCGCGCAGCCGAGCGACCGGGCCGGTCATTGCGAGCAGTCCGGTTGGCCGCCGGTGTACGTGGTGTTGTCGATGTGGACGACCTTGATGCCCAGCTGCGGCAGGTTGATCTGGCCGACCAGGTTGATGCCGTAGGTGGAGCCGTTCAACCCCGCGACGTTGAGCTGCTGGGCGTACAGGCCGAAGTTGCCCGGCGTCGTCGACGGGTCGGTGCCGCCCGAGCCGGTCGGCCAGGTGATGCCGGCCTGTGCGCCGACCGAACCGGCCGACTGGCCGAGGTTGAGACCGGAGATGGAGTTGCCCAGCGCGCCGGAGAGCGAGTCGGTGTTGACGAACAGGTTGTTCGCGCTGATCGAGTTGGCCCGTTCGCTGCCCTTCAGGGCACCCATCCGCAGGCCGCTGCCGTCGGTGGCGACGCCGTTCGAGTCGGTGTCGGTGGTGCCGTAGACCTGGGTGCCCGCCGTCCACCCGGTAGGCAGCTGCCCGGGGGTGAAGGAGGACTGCACCTTGTCGCCGGCGGTGATCTGCAGCTCCCAGTTCATACCCAGGATCGACTGCTTGGCGATGGCGCACAGGCCGGCCAGGTGGGCGTAGTGGATGCCCAGCTCGGCGATGCCGGAGTTGCCGTTGTCCTGGCGGGTGGTCGCGTCCAGGAAGCCGGCGGCCTGCTGGGCGTCGAGGTAGTTGCTGTAGAGCTGGAACTCGTTGTTGCCGGTGGTGAGGTTGACCGCCAGCACGTTCGCGGTGACCAGGCTGAACATGCCGCCGAGTCCGGCGAACCCGACGCCGGCCATGATCAGGCCGCGCTTGCGGGTGCCGCGGCGCTGGACGGCCGCCGCCTCCCGCATGAGGAGTGACTTCTCGTCGGCCCGTTCGCGCAGGCTCTCGGCCCGTCGGCGGAGGTTCTCCGCCGTACGACGAGCGAGGTCGCTACTCCAGGCGCGCGCCTTCGGACGCCGCCGACGACGGTGTGAGCGGTCCTTCATGCGTACTTCTCCCTCGGTGACGGGACCACTCCCTCATGTGGTCCCGATGGTGCTCGTCAGTGCTGATCGGCGCGCTCAGGCGGCAATCGAGTCACTGACGCGGCGTCGACCGGCCCGGCGGGCCGCGCGACGCTCCGCGCGGGCGGCAAACTTCGCCAGCTGCTTGTCCGAGTACGGCGCCCAGGCGAAGCACAGGCCCGAGCCGACGATGCCGAGCAGCATGCCGATGATCCAGCCGCCGAGGTTGGCCAGTGGCAGCGAGGCGATCGAGAGCATCATCGCGATGATCGACGGAAAGTGGCGCTGGGCCGGCAGGATCAGGCTGATGGCCGCGGCGGCGACCATGCCGCCGCCGAGGATGATCGGCGTGAGCCCGTGCGCGCCGACGCTGGTGTAGAACCCCCAACCCGCCCCGAGCAGCGGCCGGCCGACGAAGTAGCCGCCGGCGCCGAGGATCAGGGCGCCCCAGAACGGACGGGTGCGCCGGAAATGCGTGAAGGCGTTCCAGCCGCTGCGCAGCGGCGAAACGCTCGACGTGGTCGTGGTGGCGGCCTCGGGGGCCGCGGTGCTGTCGTTGATCATGTTCTCCCCCTCTGCTGCGCTGGGGCGGCGACTCGGCCGCCCCAGCGCGTTCGAGCCGGTGGGCTCAGCAGGTGCCCTGGACCGAGGCGTGGACGCCGAGGCTGCCGAGGCCGGAGAGGCCGGCCGGAAGCGTGGCCGAGTAGGCGGTCGCGTCGACGTCGGTCAGGTTGGCCGAGCCGCCGGTGAGCGCGAAGGCCTGCGAGGAGTAGCCGGTGTCGCTGTCCTCGAAGGTGCTCTTGGCCGTCGAGTTCGTGACCACGCCGGCGGCGTCGGTCTGCTGCGCACCGACGTCGACGTTGGCGATGCTGGTGCCGGTGCCGGAGGTCAGGTCACCCGCGTTGAGCACCACGTCGCCGAGGTCGAAGGTGCCGGAGGCGCCGGCGCCCAGGTCCATCGCGAGGTGGACGCACTTGTCGACGATCGGCACGTGCTTGTCGACGCCGAGGCCCAGCGTGTCCGCCTGGGCGTTCGCCACGGCGGCGACGGCCGAGCCGGTGCTGCCGCTGGACGGGCCGGCGAAGCCGGGCCGGATGGCCAGCGAGTCCGCGCTGAGGTTGTTCGACGTCAGGTTGAACCCGTCGGCCGACGTGAAGGTCGCGGCGACCATGCCCTGCAGGATCGCGACGCCGAGACCGGCGGCGGCAATGCCGCCCGGAACGGTGATGGCAGCGAACCGACCCAGACGGGACCGGCCCTCACCCTTGA
>NZ_DASZUF010000002.1:0-24779 GCF_035547795.1 Nocardioides sp. | reverse complement strand
GTCGGCGCGCACGCTGTAGTCGCGCCACTCCAGGGTGCCGGTGACCAGCTGGCCGAGGCCGCGGTTCTGCGTGATCCGGTAGGGCTCGGGCCAGCGGGCGTCGAAGCGGTCCACCGCCGGCACCCAGGCTCGGCGCCACATCGTGCCGCCCTCGGCCGGCCGGGTCAGGACGACGTCGGGCTCCCCGTCCCAGGTCAGCGAGTCGAGCTCGGCATGCCCCGCCACCCGCAGGCCGACCCCCACGATCGGCTGGTCCAGCGCGGGCACGATCCACGACACCCCGTCCGGGCCGAGCGAGGGGCCCTCGACCAGCCGCGGCACGTCGTCGCCGTCGTACACCTGGAGGACCAGCCGGGCCGCCCCGGTGCCGACCGCGCGGATCGTCTGCCCCGGAAAGATGGTCGGGCTGGCCACGAGCCCGTAGATCGGCATCTCGCGCGCCTCGGGTGGGATGAACGTCGGGGTCACGACCAGCGCGTCGCCGACGATGCGCAGCCGGCCGCCGGTGTTGGCGACCTCGGCCTCGCCCTCGGCGACCCCGAAGCCCTGCACCGAGCCGGGCAGCCGGAAGTGGAAGCGCTCGCTGGGCACCTCGAGCGTGGCCCCGTTGCGGCGGTGGCCGTAGGCGGCCAGCGTGAGCGCCTCGCGCGCCGCATCGGTGATGCAGCCGCCGCCCTCGCCGGTGGGCAGGTAGATCCGGTCGCGCACCGGGCCGCGCCAGTCCTGCGTGGCCAGCCCGGCCAGACCGCCGAAGACGCCGCAGACGGCGCCGACGTTGCCGGCGTTGGAGTCCGTGTCCCACCCCGAGGTGCACACCACCGTCATGGCGCTGTCGAAGTCGCCGGCGCTGTGGGCAAGGGCGGCCACGACCACCGCGTGGTTGGGCACGACGTGGCAGTTGCCGCCGTAGAGGTGGTAGCCGTAGTGCTCCTCGATCCGCGCCCGGGTGGCCTTCCAGTCGCCCGCGCGCGCCCACGACCGTACGTCGCGGTGGATCTGGGCGATCAGGCTGTCGGCCGGGATCTGCGCCACGGCGAGGTCGAGCAGGTCGTCCATCGAGGTGGCGGTGAACGCGCCGGCGACCAGCGCGGCGACGACCCGGGCCGCCAGCAGCGCCTCACCGTCGTGGCTGACCGAGGCGGCGCTCTCGGCGAGGTCAGCGGCGCGCCGTACGTCGCCGGGGCAGGTCATGGCGAAGCCCTCGACGAAGATCTGGGCGCCGACCTGCTCGGAGACGACCTTGCCGTTGAGCTCGGCCGAGCCGCTGCGCGGAGGCACCACGCCGCTCTTCATCCGCAGGTAGGCGGTGTGCTCGGTGGAGTTGCCCAGTCCTCCCCACCACAGCACGGTGGTGTCCTCGACGATCTCGTTGAGCCAGGTCTCCCCGACCTGCGCCGGCGTCGGGTCCAGGCCCGCGTCACGCAGGGCGCGTGGGAAGACCAGGGTGCCGATGATGTCGTCGTCGGTGACCAGGAAGAGGTGGTGCTTGAGCGCCACGTCGGTCCGGTCGTTGACGTAGTAGGTGATGTCGCCCAGCTCCGCGGTGATGCGGTCGTAGCGCCAACCCTCGTAGGGCCGGCCGAGGTAGACACCGATGATCTTGCCCAGCACGCCGGCGTAGACGCGCTCGGTGTAGTCCACGGGCAGGGTCACGACACACCGCCCATCAGGCCCTCGACGTCCTGCGCCGACGGCAGTGCTCGTTGCGCGCCCGCCTTCGTGACCGCGAACGCGCCGGCCGCGCAGCCGCGTCGGACCGCGACGGGAAGGGTCTCGGCCTGGGCCAGGGCGGCGGCGACGGCTCCGCAGAACGCGTCGCCGGCTCCGGTCGTGTCGACGACATCGGTGGCGAAGGCCGACTGGTGCCAGCCCCCGTCGGGACCATGCACGACCGCGCCGTCCTCGCCGAGGGTGAGGACGACCGCCTGCGGCCCCCGCCGGGACAGCTGAGCGGCGAGCGCGGACCAGTCGGCGTCGTCCTGGTGGTCGGGGACGCCCGCGAGCAGGCGCGCCTCCGTCTCGTTCAGGATCAGGACGTCGGTCAGGGCGAGGAGATCGTCGAGCGGCGCGCTCACGCCGCCCAGCGGGGCGGCGTTGAGCAGGACGCGGGCGCCGCAGGCGCGGGCGATCGCCGCCGCCGTACGGCTGGTCTCGACCGGGACCTCCAGCTGCAGGAGGAGCACGTCGCCCTCCTGCAACAGCGATGCGATGCCGTCGACGTCGGACGGCGCCAGGCTCGCGTTGGCACCCGGCACCACCACGATGGTGTTCTCTCCCCCGTCGTCGACGCTCACCACGGCCAGGCCGGTCGGCGGTCCGGCCACCGGCCGCACGTAGTGGGTGTCGGCGCCCTCGGCGTCGAGCGTGGCGAGCACCTGGCGACCGAACTCGTCGTCACCCACCGCCATCACCGCCACCGTGGGCACGCCCAGCCGGCAGGCGGCGACGGCCTGGTTGGCGCCCTTGCCGCCCGGCAGCCACTGCAGCGTGCGTCCCAGCACCGTCTCGCCCGGCACGGGGAAGCGCTGCAGCTCGATCACCGCGTCGACGTTGGCGCTGCCGACCACGACGACCTTCCTGGTCGCGCTCGTCGCGCTGGTCGCGCTGGCCGCGTTCATCGCGCCGCCTCGCCGGCCGTGGACGCGCTGACGCAGCCGCACGACTCGGCGGGGACCAGGGTGGCGGACAGGACGGCGCACGGTGTGGTCGGCGAGGGGTCCTCCATCAGGGCCAGCAGCCGGGAGACCGCGGCGTGGCCGAGCTCGGCGAACGGCTGCGCCATGGTCGTCAGCGACGGGGAGGAGAACTCGGCCTCCGCGATCCCGTCGAAGGAGACCACCGCGACGTCCTCCGGGCAGCGGCGGCCGAGCTCGTGCAGCGCGCGCAGCACGCCGATGGCCTGCTCGTCGCTGGCCACGAAGATGGCGTCGACGTCGTCGCGGTGGTGGAGCATGGCGAGGGCCGCCTCGTAGCCCGCGCGCCGCCCGAACGGCCCGTGGTAGAGCGCGAGCCCGTCGGCGTCGAGCCCGGCGGCGGTGACAGCGTCCCGCCAACCCTCGACACGCTCGTACGCCGGCAGGACGTCGACCGGGCCTGCGATGCAGGCGATGTCGCGACGGCCGTGGTCGAGCAGGTGCTTGGTGGCCTCGCGGGCTCCGTCGCGGTTGTTGATCCGCACCGCCCGCTCGCTCATCTCCGGGAAGCCGCGGTCCAGGGCGAGCCAGGGCACGGTCGTGTCGCGAAGCTCGTCCAGCAGACCCGAGCCGTGCGCCGGCACCAGGAAGAGGCCGTCGACCTGCCGCGAGAGGAACGAGCGCGTGTAGGCGGTCTGGCGCTGTTCGCTCTCCGCGGCGTTGCCGATCAGCAGCGTGTAGCCGGCCGAGAACGCGGCCTCCTCGATCGCCCGAGCCATGTGCGCGAAGAACGGGTTGGCGGTGTCGGGGACGACCAGACCGAGGGTGGTCGAGCGGCTCATCCGCAGCGAGCGGGCGATGCCGTTGGGCCGATAGCCCAGCTTCTCGATCGCCGCCAGGACCCGGGCTCGCGTCTCCGGCGCAACCGGTCGCGGGCCGTTGTTGAGCACGTAGCTGACGACGGAAGGCGACGTGCCTGCCAACCGGGCGACGTCTGCGCGTCTGACCTCCACGCTCACTCCTGATCAACTCGTGTTGCACGGGCTATGACAGGCAAGAGTGGTCCCCGTCACACCGGTTGTCAACACGTGTTGACCAATTCGTCGAGATCTTTTTCGTCCCGCCCGCGGGAACACTGGCCGGCACGCGCCCCGGCGCGGAAGATGGACCCATGGCACAGGTACGACGCTTCGACCATGTCGGCATCACGGTCGCCGACCTCGACGCGATGACGGCGTTCTTCGAGGCGTTGGGCCTGCAGGCCGAGGGTCGGATGTTCGTCGAGGGCGAGTTCCTGGACACCGTCATCGGGACGGCGGGCGCCCGCACGGAGATCGTGATGCTGCGACCGCCCGGAGGCGGCACCGTGTTGGAGTTGTCCAGCTTCGTCCGCCCCGACCATCTGCCGGGCTCGCCGGCGGCCCCGGCCAACGAGCTGGGCCTGCGCAACGTCGCCTTCGAGGTCGACGACCTCCAGGCGATCCTCGACCGGCTCGAGGCCGAGGGCTACCGCCTGGTCGGCGGCGTCGGCGAGTACGAGAGCGCCTGGCGGATGGCCTACGTCCGCGGCCCGGAGGGCGTCATCGTCTCGCTGGCCGAGCGGATCGGCTGAGGCCAACACCGACCGCTGCGGGTCAACGCGCGGGTCCGCCCCGCGCCAGCTCCCGGGCGCGCTCGCGGACCCGCACCGCGATCGCAGCCAGGTCCAGCTGGTACGGCGCCTCGTGTCCGGCGGCGTACTCCTCGAGCCGATCCACGCCCCGCTCCAGCAGCCGGACGGCGCCGGTGGTGTTGCCGCGCGCGGCATGGGTGAGGCCCACGCAGATCTGCGCCAGCCCCTGCCACAGGTCGCGCTCCTCCTCGGGGCCGGCCTTCCAGCGAGCCTCCAGAACCTCGTGCGCCGCGAACGGCCGACCCTCGCGCACCAGGCTCCGGGCCAGATCCAGGGCCTCCCGCGGCGGCAGCGCCTCCTCCGGAACGGGCTCGACTCCGACGGCGCCGTAGGGCAACGGACGACCCAGCGCATCACGCGGACGCGCCTGCCGAGGGCGGCCGGCGGCATCGCGGTCCCGACCGCCGGTCATCGGCGACACGGACCGGACCGACGCTGGTTCGACGTCACTCCGCCATGCTAGGCGGCCCTAGCATCTGATCCATGACCAGGTTCGTCTACGCGACCTCGACCACCCTCGACGGGTTCCTCGCCGACCCGGACAACTCGCTGGACTGGCTCTTCGCGGTCGAAGGGGGCGAGGAGTCCATCGCGGGGATGGCGCCCTTCATCGCCGGCGTCGGGGTGATGGTCGAGGGATCGACGACCTACCGATGGGTGCTCGACCACGAGAGGCTACTGGAGCGGCCCGAGAAGTGGCAGGAGTTCTACGGCGAGAGGCCGACGTACGTCTTCTCCTCCCACCCCGACCTGCCGCTCGTGCCGGGCGCGGACATCCGGGTGGTATCCGGTCCCGTGGGCGAGCACCTGCCCGCCATCCGGGAGACGGCGGCAGGCAAGGACGTCTGGGTCGTCGGCGGCGGAGACCTGGCGGGGCAGTTCTTCGACGCCGGGGCGCTGGACGAGCTGCACCTCTCCGTCGCGTCGGTGACGCTCGGCTCGGGCGCGCCGCTTCTCCCCCGCCGGATCGAGTCCGACACGCTGCGGCTGACCTCGGTCGGGCAGACCGGACAGTTCGTCAGCCTGCGCTACGCCATTCGCCGGCCCGGCTGAACGCCGGCAGAGGATTGCGGGCACCGGGACCGGCTGCGACCATCGGTCGTGGACCACCCGCAAGGAGTTCCCATGGCATCCCCGACCTCGCAGTCCGCCCCACCGATCGACTACCCCGACCACATCGACGCAGCCGTTCTCAAGGTCGCCGGCGTCGTCGTGCTCGGCGCGATCATGTCGATCCTCGACATCACCGTCGTCAACGTCGCCCTGCCCACCTTCCAGCGAGTCTTCGGCCACGGCGGCGAGGAGCTCGCGTACTCCCAGGTGGCGTGGACCGTCACCGGCTACACCCTGGCGCTGGCCACCGTCATCCCGCTGACCGGTTGGGCGGCCGACCGCTTCGGCACCAAGCGGCTCTACATCACCGCCATCCTGCTGTTCACCGCCGGCTCCGGTCTTTGCGCCACCGCCTGGAGCATCAGCGCGCTCATCGGGTTCCGCGTCCTGCAGGGACTCGGCGGCGGCATGCTGATGCCGCTCGGCATGACGATCCTGACCCATGCCGCCGGGCCGCACCGGATGGGCCGCCTGATGGCGATCCTCGGCGTACCCATGCTGCTCGGCCCGATCATGGGCCCCATCCTGGGCGGCTGGCTGATCCAGGTGGCCAGCTGGCACTGGATCTTCCTGATCAACGTGCCGCTCGGCGTGATCGCGATCGTCTACGCCTGGATCGTGCTGGAGAAGGACTCCCCGGAGCCGTCGGAGTCGTTCGACTTCGTCGGCATGCTGATGATGTCGCCGGGACTCGCCCTGTTCCTGTACGGCGTCTCGTCGCTGCCCAGCCACGGCGGTGACTTCGGCGACCCGCACGTGTGGGCGCCGGCGCTCGCCGGGCTGGCGCTGATGGCCGGCTTCGTGTGGTGGTCCTTCCGGCCCCGGCACCCGTTGCTGGACCTGCGACTGCTCAGCAACCGCAACCTCGCCCTCTCGCTGATCACGATGTTCCTCTTCGCCGGTGCGTTCTTCGGCGGCCTGCTCCTCGTGCCGACGTACTTCCAACAGGTGCGGGGCGAGTCCACCCTGCATGCCGGCCTGCTGGTCGCTCCGCAGGGACTCGGCGCGATGATGACGATGCCGATCGCGGGCCGCCTCTCCGACCGGGTGCCGATCGGCAGGATCGTGCCGGTGGGGCTGGCGCTGATCATCGTCGGCATGTTCGGCCTGACCCAGATCAGCGACACCACGCCGTACCTGGTGATCGTCGCGCTGCTCCTGGTGATGGGCTGGGGCATGGGCGGCACGATGATGCCGATCATGACGACCGCGCTGCGGACGCTGCGGCCGCACGAGATCGCCCGTGGCTCCACGCTGCTCAACATCAACCAGCAGATCGCCAGCTCCGTCGGGGTGGCGACGATGTCGGTCGTCTTGACGAACAGCCTGAAGAACTCGCCGGTGATCCCGGGGACCCAGCATGTGCCCGGCTTCCCCGGTGGCCTGCCCGAGACCACCGCGGCCATCTTGAAGAACACCCAGCCCCAGTTGTTCGCCAAGCTCGGGCTCGACCCGACGGCGGTCGCGCACGGCATGGCCAGAGCCGCCACGTCGTTCGCGCACACCTACTGGGTCGCCTGGGTGGTCATCGTGGTGGCGATGATCCCGGCGCTGATGTTGCCGCGGAAGCATGCGCAGATCCGCCGTACGGATGACGAGGACGTCCCGCCGGTCGTCGTGCCCTGATCGGTCGTACGACGTGCGCCACCGACGCATGCCGGTGGATCAGCTGTGCTGCTCGACGTACTCCTCGGGGTCCTTGTCCACCGGCTGGATCCCCGCCCAGTGGCGAGCTTCGTAGCCGATGAACTTCACCGCGATGTCGTGGCGGGTGCGCAGGTCCGCGTGCAGCCGGAAGTCGGCGAGGTCCTCCCGCTCCTCCTCGGCCATGTGCTCGTCGTTCGCCTCGCGTGTCTCGCGGACGGCGTCCCACCAGTCGTCGCTGCCGACCGGATGCGCATCCGCCTTCCGGATCCCGTCGCGGATCTCGTTGTGGTCCTTGACCGCGTCCTCGGTCTCCGGCTCCGGCCCGTCGTCGGTGCCCGGCGCCCCGTGTCCGAGCCGAAGCACCTCGGGATAGAAGTAGCGCTCCTCCGCCTCGGCGTGCACCTCCAGCAGCACCGCCAACCGTCGCCACACCGCGCCCAGGGTCTCGGTGTCATCGCGCGGGATCTCGTCGAGCAGTGCGAACTGGCGACGCTGCTCGTGGTGCTGGAAAAGGATCTCCTCGGTGATGTCCACGGTTCCTCCTGGCGGTGATACGTCCCGGCTCCGCCACGATAGTGCCCCCACTGCGGCGGCCGACGCGTGCCGAAGCCGTCCTCCGCCGCGAAGATGGGGCGGTGAGCGACGTACTCCTCCCCCATCCCGCCACCGGCGCGCCGTTCCCCTCCCCCGTGCCGCCCGGCACCGGCTGGCCCGGTGACCCGGCCACCGCGGAGACGCCGGTCGCGCGGACTGCCCCGCAGGTACGGCGTCTCGCGCGTGGGGTCGATCTCGACCAGCTCGACGCCCGGGTTAGTGTCTGCCGTGCGTGCCCGCGGCTGCTTCGCTGGCGGGAGCAGGTGGCGCACACCAAGCGGGCGTCCTACGCCGACCAGCCCTACTGGGGCCGACCCGTCCCCGGCTTCGGCTCACCGAGGCCGCGCATCCTGGTGGTCGGCCTGGCGCCGGCCGCGAACGGCGCGAACCGCACCGGCCGGGTGTTCACCGGCGACCGCAGCGGCGACTGGCTGTTCGCCTCCCTGCACCGGGTCGGCCTGGCCACCCAGGGCAGGAGCGTGCACGCCGCCGACGGGCTGGAACTCGTCGACACCCGGATGGTCGCGACCGTCCGATGCGCACCGCCGCAGAACGCGCCCACGACCCTCGAGCGCGACACCTGCTCGCCGTGGATCGAGGCGGAGCTCCGGCTGCTCGCCGAGCACGTCCGGGTGGTGGTCGCCCTCGGTGGCTATGGATGGGACGCCGCGCTGCGGTCCTACGCCGCGCTCGGCTGGCAGGTCGCTCGGCCCCGGCCACGGTTCGGGCACGGCGTCGAGGCGACCCTCGCCGGCGACGGGCGCCGTGTGACGCTGCTCGGCTGCTACCACCCCAGCCAGCAGAACACATTCACCGGCCGGCTCACCGAGCCGATGCTCGACGGCGTACTCGGCCGGGCGGCGGCTCTCGGCCGGGCGGCGGCTCTCGGCCGGGCAGCCTCGTCCGATCGGCCCGGATGAGCTCCTCGTCCTGGTCCGGCGTCGGGTCGAGGAGTAGGTCGATTTGTGATGGGCGGATTGAATGGTCTGTAGGCAGGTGGCGACGAGACGAGTGTGGAGGTGGTCGGCGATCCGATGCCATGGGTCTGAGCGCCGGATGAAGGACAGGCGGATCGTGGCGGCAGCGGCCGTCACTGCGCTCCTGGTGATCGCCGCAGGCTGCTCGGGAGCCGGTTCGGGTCCTGACGCAGCACACTCCCCCACGCCCTCGACCGGCTCGACCCCGCCGGCCGCGTCCACCACGCCGTCGTCGCCGGCGCCGAGCGCCTCGGCCACGCCGAAGAAGCATCATCCGACCGGTCCGCCGATGCAGCTGCAGAGCATCGCGCCCCTCACCGGGGCGACGGTGGGGGTGGCGATGCCGATCTCCATCGTGTTCACGGACCCGGTCGCCACCTCCGCACGCAAGCGGATCGAGAAGCACATCAAGCTCACCACGTCGGTGCCTGTCATCGGTGCCTGGCACTGGTTCAGCCCGCGGCGGGTCGACTTCCGTCCGAAGGACTACTGGACCCCGGGAACCACCGTGTCGATGGTCGCCGACTTCAACCACGTCGGCGACGGCAACGGGCGCTACGGCACCCACTCCTACACCCGGAGCTTCACCATCGGTGACGACGTCCGCACCCATGTCTACGTCAAGCAGCACAAGACGGTGGTGACCCGCGACGGCAAGGTCCTGCGCACCATGCCCAGCGACGCGGGCAGTCCCGACTGGCCCTCCTGGGACGGCACGATGGCCGTGGTCAACAAGTCGCGCACGGTCCGGATGACCTCGTGCAGCGTCGGCATCGCCTGCAAGAAGAGCGATCCGGACTACTACGACCTCACCCTGCCCTGGGACGTGCGCATCACCTGGTCGGGCACGTTCCTGCACTACTCGCCCGCCGACCCCCGGCCCGGGCACAGCTACGGCTCGCACGGCTGCGTCCACCTCTCGGAGGCCGACGCCCAGTGGTTCTACAACCTCTCCAAGGAGGGTGACCCGGTCACGATCACCGGCTCCCCACGCGGCAAGGCCGACGGTGACAACGGCTACGCCGACTTCGACCTGTCCTGGAGCCAGTGGCTGGCCGGCAGCGCGACCAAACAGATCACCACCCGGGCCTGACCACGCCTGCCGGCGGCAAGCACCGCTGGGTGCGCGTCCAGCCGTCGAGCTCCTCGCCCCGGCACGCGAGGGTCACCATGGAGACATGGACTCACGTGGAGTGACCCTCGTGGTGCCGCGTCCGCCTCGGCTACCGGCCCCGACCGGGTGATCGCATCGCGATCGTTGAGGTGCAGTCGCCACAGCCAGCACCGACCTCGCCGGCCGTCGAGTGGTGGCTCCACGCCCACGCCGTCGCAGCACCCGAACCGGTCGCACTGATCCAGCCCAGCGACTACGAGCCACGTCCGTGCAAGACCATCCTCGTCGAGGAACCCGACGGCCCCGCCGGCTACGACACCGGGCTCAACGCCGAGGAAGGTCTCTGGCTCCGCCGCGGATGGGGCGGACGGTCATGACACGCCCGACACCGGACACACATTCTGGCCGCTAACCCCCAGAAACACGCTGAGGCGGACCGAATGGCCCGCCTCAGCGCTGGTTCCAACGAGGAACCTTGTGGAGCTGAGGGGACTCGAACCCCTGACCCTCTGCATGCCATGCAGATGCGCTACCAGCTGCGCCACAGCCCCATCGCCACGGTTTCCCGCGGCAACGACCAGAACAGTAGCGGAGTCACCCGGCGTTCACGAAATCGGGGTCGCCTATCGGTCGTGTGCGGTGACGTCGTCGGGCAGGGCGATCGTCGGGCAGTCGCGCCACAGCCGCTCGAGGGCGTAGAACTGCCGCTCCTCCTCGTGCTGCACGTGGACGACGATGTCGCCGTAGTCGATCAGCACCCAGCGCCCGTCGCGCTCACCCTCGCGACGGATCGGCTTCGCCCCCAACGAGCGCAGCTTCTCCTCGACCGCGTCCACGATGGCGCCCACCTGCCGCTCGTTGCCGGCCGAGGCCAGCACGAACGCGTCGGTGATCGCCAGCTGCTCGCTGACGTCGAAGGCGATGATCTGCGAGGCGAGCTTGTCCGAGGCCGCCCGCGCGGCGGCGACGACGAGATCCAGGGCGTGGTCGGTGGCGGTCATGAGCCTTCCGGTTTCGCTGGGTAGAGGTCGTGCTTGGCGATGTACTGCACCACGCCGTCGGGGACGAGGTACCAGACCGGTTCCCCGCGACGGCGTCGCTCACGGCAGTCGGTGGAGGAGATCGCCAGCGCCGGTATCTCGATCATCGTGACCCGGTCCGCCGGGATCTTGGCGAGGGTCTCGTCGTCCATCGCATAGCCGGGGCGGGTACAGCCGACGAACTGCGCCAGCGCGAACAGCTCCTCGGCGTCGCGCCAGCTGAAGATCTCGGCCAGCGCGTCGGCACCGGTGATGAAGAACAGCTCCGCGTCCGGCATCGCGGCATGCAGGTCCCGCAGCGTGTCGATCGTGTACGTCGGCCCCCGCCGGTCGATGTCGACCCGGCTGACAGTGAACCGCGGGTTGGCCGCGGTCGCGATCACCGTCATCAGGTAGCGGTGCTCGGCGGGGCTGACCTGGCGCTCCGACTTCTGCCACGGATCGCCGGTCGGCACGAAGACGACCTCGTCGAGATCGAACCACGCCTGCACCTCGGAGGCGGCCACGAGGTGGCCGTGGTGGATCGGGTCGAAGGTGCCGCCCATGATGCCGACCCGACGCGGGCCGGCCGTGCGAGCGGTCATCGTCAGCCGATCAGGAGTGCTCGCGGCCCGCGCCGAAGATGAGCAGGATGCCCATGAGCGAGAACAGGATCACCAGCGCGACAGCGCCGATGATCCAGTGGTTGACCTTCTCGTGGTGCTCGCCGGCCTCGGCGGCCAGACGCAGGACGGTGCTCGACATGGGGTCAGCCTATCGGAGCGGGTCAGCGGACCTGCCCGTCCCCCGTCACGACGTACTTCGTCGAGGTCATCTCGGGCAGCCCCATCGGGCCGCGGGCGTGCAGCTTCTGGGTCGAGATGCCGATCTCGGCCCCGAACCCGAACTCCCCGCCGTCGGTGAACCGGGTCGATGCGTTGACCATCACCGCGGCGGCGTCGACGGCCGCGGTGAAGCGGCGGGCGGCGGTGAGGTCCTCGGTCACGATCGCCTCGGTGTGCTGGCTGGACCAGCGCCGGATGTGGGCGATGGCCTCCTCCAGCGACGGTACGACGGCGGCGGCGATGTCCAGCGACAGGTACTCGGTCGCCCAGTCCTCGTCACCCGCCTCGACCACCCCGTCGAAGGCCCGGAAGGCGTCGTCGCCGTGGATCGTCACACCCCGCTCCTGCAGCGCCGCGACCACCCGCGGCAGGAACGCTTCGGCGACGTCGGCGTGCACCAGCAGGGACTCGGCGGAGTTGCAGACCGAGGTGCGGTGCGTCTTGGAGTTGAGCACGATGGCCAGCGCCTTGTCGAGATCGGCTGCCTTGTCGACGTACACGTGCACGTTGCCGACGCCGGTCTCGATCACCGGGACGGTGGACTCCTCCACCACCGAGCGGATCAGGCCGGCTCCCCCACGTGGGATGAGTACGTCGACCAGCCCGCGGGCGCGCATCAGCGCCTTGACCGAGTCGCGGCTGTCGCCCGGGACGAGCTGCACCGCGTCCGCCGGCAGGCCGGAGGCCGTCGCGGCGTCACGCAGGACGGCGACGATGGCGCCGTTGGACGACCTCGCGCTGGAGGAGCCGCGCAGCAGCACCGCGTTGCCCGACTTCAGGCAGATCCCGGCCGCGTCCGCGGTGACGTTGGGGCGAGCCTCGTAGATCATCCCGACCACGCCGAACGGCACTCGCACCTGGCGCAGCTCCAGGCCGTTGGCCAGGGTCGAGCCACGCACCACCTGGCCGACCGGGTCGGGCAGCCCGGCGACGTCGCGCAGGCCCTGCGCCATCCCCTCCAGCCGCTCCCGCGTGAGCCGCAGCCGGTCGATGATGTTGGCCGGCGTGCCACCCGTCTCCGCACGCGCCACGTCCTCGGCGTTGGCCGTCAGGACCTCCTCCGCGCACGCCAGCAGGGCGTCGGCCATGGCGTGCAGCGCCGCGTCCTTGACACCGCGCGTCGCCAGGGCCAGCTCATAGCTGGCCTCGCGCGCCCGCAGCGCCACCTCGCGGACGTCCTGCTCAGCACTCATGGGCACAAGGGTACGGCGCGGCGCCACCCGGCGCCGCGCCGTATCAGCACGCGTGGATCAGCCGGTCAGTTCCACGGCTTCGGCGGCCACCCGTAGGTCTCCGAGCCGGTCTCGGCATGGGTCGCGTTGGTGTTCCACATGTGGTTGAACTGGCCGACGTACGCCTTGTAGAAGTCCGAACCGGTCAGCTGCATGGTGACCTCGTCGTTGGAGAACGAGATGCCCGACCAGTTCTCGGAGCCGGCGAAGACGATGTCCTGGTTCTTGTGGTGGTACTTCCCGCTGATCAGCAGCCACTTGAGGTGGCAGTACAGCCGCGGGCCCCAGACCATCTTCTTGCCGTCGGTGGACATCTTCTCGCCGTAGTTCCAGGCGGCGTCCTTCATCGGCACGCCCGCGGCCCGCAGGATGCTGACCGTGGCCCCACCGGGCTCGGTGAGGATCGCCTCCACGTCACAGCCCTGGTGCTTGAGCGCGGCGACGCGATGCGCGATCGGGATCGAGCGGTTGCCGAACCAGGCGTACATGATGATCCGGATCTGGGTGTGCCCGTCGCCGTCGCCGTAGTTGGGTCCGGTCTTGCAGCTGATCTGGTCGAGTCGCTTGAGCACCGGGTCGATGCTCTTCTTCTTCTTTTTCTTCTTGCGCGGGCTGATCGTGGTGACGCGGTCCTTGGTGGCCGGTTGGGCCTTGGTGGCGTCGATCTGGGTCTGCAGCCGGTGCCAGGTGAAGTCGACCTGCTTGGACTTGTAGACCACCGTGCGCTTCTTGACCGGCTTGTCCTTGCGCAGCTGGTTGAAGACCTTCACCCAGGTGTCGAACAGCTTGGTGTTGCCCATCACCGAGTAGACGTCGTTCCACTGCCCGACCGCGGCACCGCTGGTCAGGTTGCCCGAGCTCTCGATGACGAGGTCGGTCGCACCACCGGTGTGGGTGAACGAGTAGATCTTGGCGTGCTCGTTGCCGCCGCCGTGACCGCGGCAGGAGCCCTTGCAGATGTGGAAGAAGCTCGACTTCTTGGTGTTCTTCCCGATCTTCTTCTGCAGCCACAGCTCGTTCTTGGTGATGACGTTGTGGTTGACCACCACCTGCACGTTCACGTGCTTCTTCTTGTGCGCCTTCCACAGCGCCTTGGTGATGTCCTCACGGTCGAAGGAGTACGTCGCGAACCGGATCGTGCTGTTCGGCTTCGCGTGCTGCACCGCCTTGAGGATGCGGGTGTTGACGACGTACTTCTGCTTGGTCGACCCGAGCGGGTTGTTGAACGCCGGCCCCAGGTCCGGCATCCACTGGTGCTTGGCCGGAGCGGGTGGTGTCGGCGTCGGCGTGACCGTCGGCGTGCTGCTCGCCGTCGGCAGGAGGGTCGGCAGATCCCCCGGTTCGGCGCCGGCCGTCGGCGTCCCCAACGTCAACCCGAGCGCAGCCACCGCCAGCGCCGCCACCCCTGCGACCGTCCATCGACGAGTCCGCACTCTGCACCCCACTTCTCAACCTTTCCGAGACATTCGGACTGCGACTGTACCTGTGACTGCTGTGATTTCACCGTTGCCCGCACGCGCTGCCCCGGATTCACAGCAAGCCCAGATGTGAGAACGCAAGGAGCGGGCCGCCACCACGGGCGGCCCGCTCCTCGTTCGGCCTTGCTCGTCAGCCCGGCCGCCTTCGGCGGCGGGACTTCCTTACTTGTCAGCCCTTGCGCTTGGTGATCTCCTCGGTCAGCGCCGGCAGGACGGTGTGCAGGTCGCCCACCACACCGAAGTCGACGAGCTCGAAGATCGGCGCCTCCTCGTCCTTGTTGACCGCCACGATCGTCTTGGAGGTCTGCATCCCGGCCCGGTGCTGGATCGCACCGGAGATGCCGTTGGCGACATACAGCTGCGGGGAGACGGTCTTGCCGGTCTGGCCGACCTGGAAGCTGTGCGGCTTCCAGCCCGAGTCGACCGCGGCCCGCGAGGCACCCACCGCGGCACCCAGCACGTCGGCCAGGGCCTCCACCGCGGTGAAGTCACCACCGGTGCCACGACCACCGGAGACCACGATCGCGGCCTCGGTCAGCTCGGGGCGACCGGTCGCCGCACGCGGCTGGGTGGCCACGATCTGCGCGGTCTTGGCGGCATCCGAAATCGAGACAGCGATCGTCTCGACCTCACCGGCACCGGCGGACTCCTCCGGCGCGGCCGAGTTCGGCTTGACCGTGATGATCGGGGTGCCCTTGGTGACCTTGGCCTTCACGGTGTAGTTGCCGGCGAACACCGACTGAGTCGTGGTGCCATCACCCTCGACGTCGACGGCGTCGGTGATCAGGCCCGACTCGAGCTTGATCGCCAGCCGGCCGGCGACCTCCTTGTTCTCCGCCGAGGACGGCAGCAGGATCGCGGCCAGGTCCTTGCCAGCCCCCGAGACCTGCTGAGCGAGCTGGGCCAGCGCCTCGGCCTTGGGCGCCACCAGGTAGCCCTTGATCTGCGCGTCGTCGATCACATAGACCTTCTCCGCGCCGTACTTCTTGACCGCCTCGGCGACACCGGCCGCCTCACCCGCGGCGCCGATGAAGACCGCGGACGGGGTGCCGAGCCGCTTGGCGATGGTGAGGAGCTCGTACGTCGGCTTCTTGACCGCGCCGTTCTGCGCGTCGACGAGAACCAGAACTTCAGACATATCCCTACCTACTCTCCTGGTTCTCAGATGAACTTCTTGCTCGCGAGGAAGTCGGCCAGCGCCTTGGCGCCCGAGCCGTCCTCGTCCTTGACGATCTCGCCCGCGGTGCGCGGCGGCCGCGCGGCGGTCTCCTCCACGACGCTCCACGAGGCCGCCAGACCGACCTGGGAGGCGTCCACGCCCAGATCGGCCAGCGACCAGGTCTCCAGCGGCTTCTTCTTGGCCGCCATGATCCCCTTGAACGACGGATAGCGGGCCTCGCCGGACTGGTCGGTAACCGAGAGCACCAGCGGCATGGTGCCGCCGACGACCTCGGTCGCGACATCGGTGTCACGCTTGATCCGGACCTGGTTGCCCTGGGTCTCCACGACCGAGGCCAGGGTCACCTGCGGCAGCCCGAGCCGCTCGGCCAGCATCGCCGGCACCACCGACAGGCCGGCATCGGTGGAGGCCAGACCACCCACCACCAGATCCACCGGCTTCTCCGCACCCAGCTTCTCGATCGCCTTGGCCAACACCAGCGAGGTGGCGATCGCGTCCGAGCCGGCGATCGCGTCGTCGATCACGTGCACGCCCTTGTCGGCACCCATCTGCAGCGCCTTACGGACCGCGTCGGCGGCCTTCTCGGGACCGACGGTCAGCGCGGTGACCTCGATCTCCTCCTCGGCACGCTTCTCCTTGATCTGCAGGGCCTGCTCGACGGCGTACTCGTCGAGCTCGGAGAGCAGACCGTCGACGTCGACCCGGTCGACGGTGTTGTCGGCCTCGAAACGACGATCAGCCGTCGCGTCGGGCACGTACTTCACGAGGACAACAATGTTCATGGTGTGTGGCCGGAGCGGCCCCTCCTGTGTCGGTCGTAGAACGTCGCTGATGTTACCGGCGAGTACAAGTTCGATTCAGGCTTGCTGACGTTGAGAATGTCACACCGAGTTACCCGAGCCGGACGCGGCCTGGGCCCGCGAGTCAGGAGCGCGGCCTCAGCACCCGGTCGATCAGCCTCCCGACGATCAGCCAGGCGAGCGCGCCCAGACCCCAGTTGAACAGGGCGTCCTTGGTGGCCGCGTCGCTACCACCGAACTGCTTGATCCCGTTGACCCGGTCGAAGACGCCCAGGTCGACCGCGTCGGCCACGTGCATCACGGCCTTGACCAGGGCGTTGTCCTCGTTCGCCTTGAGCGCCACCAACAGCGCGCCGACGGCCAGGAAGAGCGCGGCGAGCACGCACAGCGTCCACAACAGCTGCGCCAGGATCGTGCGGGGGCGCGCCAGCCGCGCCGGCGAGTCAGCCACCGTTCAGCGCCCCTCGAAGACGGCCTTGCCCGGCCCGTTCGCCACGAACGACGCCATCCCGGTGCCCGCGTCCGCGGTCGCGAAGACGGCGGCGAACTGCTGCCGCTCGATCTCCAGGCCGGTCGCCAGGTCGGTGGCCAACCCCCTGTCGATCGCCTCCTTCGCCGCCCGCAGCGCGTACGGCGCGGCCTGCGCGAACTGCTTGGCCCAGCCGAGCGCCTCGGCATAGGGGTCCTCGACGACCCGGTCGGCGAGGCCGATCGCGAGCGCCTCCTCGGCCTTGACGAACCGCCCCGTGAAGATCAGGTCCTTGGCCCGGCTCGGCCCGACCAGGCGGGCCAGGCGCTGGGTGCCGCCGGCGCCGGGGATGATGCCGAGCAGGATCTCCGGCTGCCCGAAGACCGCGTCGGGACCGGCGAAGCGCACGTCGGCGGCCAGGGTGAGCTCGCAGCCGCCGCCGAGGGCGTAGCCGGTCACCGCAGCGACCACCGGCTTGGGGATCGACGCCACGGCCGTCACGGCGCTCTGCACGGAGGCGGAGCGGTCCACCATCTCGGGATAGCTGAGCTCGGCCATCTCCTTGACGTCGTTGCCGGCAGCGAAGAGCCGCTCGCCGCCGTACAGGACCACCGCTCGGACGTCGGAGCGCTCGGTGGCCTGCTCGGCGGCGGCCCGCAGCTCGGCCTGCACCTGGAAGCTGATGGCGTTCATCTTCGGACGGTCGAGGCGGAGGGTGGCGACGCCGTCGGCCACCTCCAGCCGGACGAAGTCCCCGGCGTAGTCAGCACTCATGTGACCGACCCTAATGGCCGATCAGGGAGAATGCGGCTCGTGGAACCCGGGATCTGGAGCCAGCTGGGCGAGACATCGACGGTGTGGCCGGGGCGGAACTGGCCACTCGGCGCCACCTGGACGCAGGAGGCGACGAACTTCGCGGTCTACGCCCCCAACGCCACCGCGATGTGGCTGTGCCTGTACGACGAGGCCGGCGCCGAGACCCGCTACCAGCTCACCGAGCGCTCCCTCGGCATCTGGCACGGCAGACTGCCAGGGATCGCGCCCGGCCAGCGCTACGGCTTTCGCGCGGACGGACCGTGGGACCCGGCGAACGGATACCGGTTCAACGTCGACAAGCTGCTGCTCGACCCCTACGCGCTGGCCACCTCCGGCACCATCGAGAACGAGCCCGCGCTGTTCGGCTACGACTGGGACGACCCGACCCAACGAGACGACGCCGACTCGGCGGTGGTCACCGGCCGCTCGGTGGTCATCGACCCGTCCTTCGACTGGGAGGGCGACGAGCCGATGCGGACGCGCTGGCGGGACACGGTGATCTACGAGCTGCACGTCAAGGGCTTCACCCGGCTGCACGACCGGGTTCCCGAGAAGCTCCGCGGCACCTTCGCCGGCCTGGCCACGCCGCACGTCATCGACTACCTCAAGGACCTGGGCATCACCGCTGTCGAGCTGATGCCCATCCACCAGTTCTTCTCCGAGCCCGCGCTGCTCGAGCGCGGGCTGGTCAACTACTGGGGCTACAACACGATCTCCTATTTCGCGCCGGACGCGTCCTACAGCGCCTCCGGCGACCGCGGCGGCCAAGTAACGGAGTTCAAGCAGCTGGTCAAGGCGCTGCACCGCGCCGGCATCGAGGTCATCCTCGACGTGGTCTACAACCACACCGCCGAGGCCGGCCCGCTCGGCCCGACGCTCTCCTTCCGCGGCCTGGACGACCGCGGCTTCTACAAGCGCGTCATCCCACCGGTGCCGACCGGCGGCGGCGACTTCGCGCCGGGCTTCGACGACACCTACTGGGACGTCACCGGCTGCGGGAACACCGTCAACACCTGGGACGACCTGGCGCTGCGGCTCATCCTCGACTCGCTGCGCTACTGGGTCACCGACATGCACGTCGACGGCTTCCGCTTCGACCTGATGCCGGCGCTGTGTCGCACCGGCTACGAGATCGACTTCCACAACGCGCTGCTGATCGCGATCGGCCAGGACCCGGTGCTGCGCCACGTCAAGCTCATCGCCGAGCCGTGGGACGCCTCCATGGACGGCTACCTGGTCGGCCGGATGCCACCGCCGTGGGTGGAGTGGAACGACAAGTTCCGCGACACCGTCCGCGACTTCTGGCGCGGCCGGACCCACGGCATCCGTGACGTCGCCACCCGGCTGGCCGGGTCGAGCGACCTGTACGCCGACGACGGGCGCTCGGCGTACAACTCGGTCAACTTCGTCACCGCCCACGACGGCTTCACGCTGCGCGACCTGGTCTCCTACGAGCACAAGCACAACGAGGCCAACGGCGAGGACAACCGGGACGGCTCGGACGACAACCGCTCCTGTAACCACGGTGTCGAGGGCGAGACCGACGACCCCGCGATCACCGTGCTGCGCCGTCGCCAGGCCGCCAACATGATGGCGATGCTGTGCCTGTCGAACGGCGTGCCGATGATCACCGCCGGCGACGAGCGCGGCCGCACCCAGCGGGGCAACAACAACGCCTACTGCCAGGACAACGAGATCTCCTGGGTCGACTGGCGCCCCGACGACGCCTGGCTCGACGTCTACGAGATCACCAAGACCGCCCTCCGGCTCCGCCGCGAGCACCCGGTGCTGCGGCAGCGGCACTGGTTCGAGGGCAGGCCGACCATCGTGGGCGGTCCCAAGGACATCGTCTGGCTGCACCCCACCGGACGCGAGATGACCGACGAGGACTGGGCCGACGAGTCGCTGTGCGCGGTCGGGGCGTTCGTCTCCGGATCGCCGCTGCGCTCCCCAGGCCCGCACGGCGAGCAGCAGATCGACAACTCCTTCGTGCTCTGGTTCAACGCCGCCGAGGCGCCGCTGGAGATCGCGCTGCCCGTCAACGACTGGGTGCAGGTCGGCGAGGTGGTGCTCTCCACCGACAGCGCGCACCCGGCCGGGACGACCGTGCGCGCCGGCGCGAAGCTCACCCTCGGCCCGAAGACGGTGCTAGTGGTCCGCTCCAGCTGATCACTGCTGCTGGAGGAAGCCGATCAGCCCGTCGACCTTCGGCGTACCCCAACCGGTGACGTAGTCCCAGCCGGGCAGTGTCGGGTAGAGGCCGTTGCTCGACGGCACCCCCGTGGTCGGGTCGAAGGAGCTGACGTCGAAGAACGACGCGGACTGGTCCGCCTTGCCGGCCCGGTAGAGCGACTCATTGGCGAAGCCCCAGCCGCCGGAGGTCGGCGCCGCCGACTGGACGTCGGCCCACAGGCCCTGCAGCAACGGCGCGGACAGCGAGGTGCCGCTGCCGCCCGCATCGGTGTAGGTGCCGTCCATGACGATGTCGAAGCCGTTGCCCAGCGCGTCGCCCGACTGCGCGGCCACGTCGGCGATCCCGCGGCAGGTCACGCCCGGGTCGGTGACGCACGGCAGGCTCAGGCCCGAGACGCCCTGCTGGTAGTCGGGCGCCGGCGTAACGAGCGTGTCTCCACCACCGCTGTGGGTCCAGCCGTACTCGCGCACCCGGTGGCCGTGGCCGTCGGTGTAGAGCACGGTGCCGCCGACCGCCGTCACGTAGGGCAGCGACGCCGGCGAGTTGGTGACCGGCACACCCTCGTTGAGCAGGCCGTTGGCCGAGCCGATGCCCGGCAGCGCCACCACCGGGCACGAGGAGCCGTTGTCGCCGGTCGAGGCGAAGATCGTCTTGCCCTCGGCGGCGGCCTGTCGGGTGATCTGGTCGAGGGTGGCGTCCATGTCGTTGCCGAGCCCGACATAGTCGCCGAGCGGCGTCTGGGCGATGGTCGTGGAGACCAGGCTGCTCACGCCCGGCAGGCTCTCGCACTCGCCGTACGACGCGGACGCCTGCATCGGGCCGTCGGCATCGTCGGTGAACATGCTGAACACCCGGGCGACGTCCGCGTCCGACAGGTCGGTGCCGAAGTAGAGCGTCAGTCCGCTGGCCTGGTCGGCCAACGCCGAGGACGCCTGGGTGTCGATGTCCCACTCCGGCCGGCCGGAGTCGTCGCTGAAGTCGGTGTCACCCGCGGGGTGCTTGACCGTGACCGGCACCTGGGACAGCCCGAAGTGCTGCTCGAAGGCGCGCAGGTCGGCGATCACGTCGTCGCTCTGGCCCTCGCCCAGGACGGCGAGGCCCTGGCCGGCGCCGCGGGCCGATGCAGGGCGCTGGTAGACGCCGGCGAGGTCGGCCGGCGTCGTACCGCCGGTGCAGCCGACGGCGGGCAGGCAGGTGTCGGTGCAGGTCACGCCGAGCGGCAGGCAGGTGCTCTGCTGGCCACCGGCGTGGTGCGGCACCGTGAAGCTGGTCAACGTCTCGAGGCCGACGATGTTGGCGATCGGGAGGTCGCTGGGGAAGCTCGGCGCGGACAGGTTCGCCACGAACCGTTTGCCCTGCGCGCTGAAGGAGTGCACCGCGGTGCGGAAGAGCGCCTCGACGTCGGCGGCGCTGCCGCGCACGCTGAGCTGGTCGCCGGCGGTGGAGACGTGGCCGACGGTAAGTCCGCCGGCGGAGAGGAAGTCGCGCACCTTGGCCACCTCGGCGTCCGGCACGCCGAAGCGCTGGGCGAACTGTGCCGGGGTCAGGAAGTGCCGGTACTGGGGGCTGCCCGGGTCGGCGGTGGCGGCGATGTAGGCCCTCTCCCCCGCCGCGTCCGGCCGGGCGAGCGTGACGACGAGGTCGAGCGGCGTGCTGCTCGCGACCGGCCCCAGATCGGTCGCCTGCGACAGGCCCGGCAGCAGGTTGGCCGTCGTCCCCGACGGCGCGTCGGCGTGCGCGGGACCCGCCCAGACCAGGGTGGCGGCGAGCGCGGTGAGGATGGCGGCCGGGCCCTTCAGCCCGAGCGCGTGGAGCTTCGGCACGGTGGCCTCCCGTGGTCGGCCCGCACCCCGATGCGCGGGCGTCATCCGATAGAACGAGTTCTATCGCCGAAGGTCACGCCGATCCGCCGGATTTCTCCAGGCGTCAGGCGACGGCGACCACCCCGAGCTCGGCCACCGATGTCAGGTGCGCATTGCGGGGCACCACCCGGACCGTGTAGCCGAACGCGCCGGCGTGTTCCAGCGCCACCTCGCCGGCGAAGCAGTAGCGGCCACCGTCGTAGGTCTCCACCGGCGCCAGCAGCGTGACGGCGGTGTCGACCAGGACGTCGTTCTCGTCGGTGCGGCCGTGCACCAGCTGCACGTCGACGTCCTCGGGCGAGAGCGCGCCGAGCGCCACGAAGGCACGCACGTCGAGGCGCGCGCCGACCTCGGGGCTCCGCGGCGCCGTGCCCTCCACGTGCTCGACGCGGACCCCCTCCCAGCCGGACCGGACCCGGCTCTTCCAGGCGGCCAGCTCGCGCGCGCCGGCGTAGTCACCGTTGAGCGAGCGGGCGTTGGCCGCCGCGGGCGCGTACAGCGTGCGGACGTAGTCGCGCACCATCCGGGTCGCCAGCACCCGCGGGCCCAGCGACTTGAGGGTGTGCCGCATCATCTCCACCCACCGCACCGGGACGCCGTCCGGGCCGCGGTCGTAGAACCGGGGGGCGATCTCGTTCTCGATCAGGTCATAGAGCGCGTGCGCCTCGATGTCGTCACGCTTGTCGGGGTCGTCGACGCCGTCCGCCGAGGGGATGGCCCAGCCGTTGTCACCGTCGTACCACTCGTCCCACCAGCCGTCGAGGATCGACAGATTCAGGCCGCCGTTCAGCGCCGCCTTCATGCCGGAGGTGCCACATGCCTCGTAGGGCCGCAGCGGGTTGTTGAGCCACACGTCGCAGCCCGGGTAGAGCGGCTGCGCCATCGCGATGTCGTAGTTCGGCAGGAACACGATCCGGTGCCGGACCTCGGGATCGTCGGCGAAGCGGACCATCTCCTGGATCAGCCTCTTGCCGCCGTCGTCGGCGGGGTGCGCCTTGCCGGCGATGACCAGCTGCACCGGGCGCTGCGGGTCGAGCAGGATCCGCTTGAGGCGGGCCGGGTCGCGCAGCATCAGCGTGAGCCGCTTGTACGACGGCACTCGCCGCGCAAACCCGATGGTGAGCACGTCGGGGTCGAGCGCGTCGTCGATCCAGGCCAGCTGGGCGTGGGCCAGGCCGCGCTTGAGGTAGGAGGCCCGCAGCCGCTGGCGGGCATCGTCGACCAGATGCCCGCGCAGGGTCCGCTTGGTGTGCCAGACCCGGTCGGCGGGGATCTTGTCGACCGCTGCCCAGAATGCGTCGAGGTCGTCGCTGTCGGGCTCGGCGCCCTCGGCCTGGGCCAGCGCGAACAGCTCACGCGCCACCCACGTCGGCGCGTGCACGCCGTTGGTGATCGACCCGATCGGCACCTCGGCCTCGTCGAAGGCCGGCCACAGGCCGTTGAACATCTCCCGGCTGACGTGACCGTGCAGCAGCGAGACGCCGTTGGCGCGCTGAGCGAGCCGGAAGCCCATCACCGCCATGTTGAACACGCCGGGGTCGCCGCCCTCGTAGTCCTCGCAGCCGAAGGCGAGCACCCGATCGACGGGGACACCGGGCAGGGCGCCGCCCTCGCCCGACTCCCCACCGAAGTACTGCTCCACCAGCGAGCGCGGGAACCTGTCGATCCCGGCCGGCACCGGCGTGTGCGTGGTGAACACCGTGGAGGCGCGCCCCACCTCCAGCGCGGTGTCGAAGTCGAGGTGTGGCCCGTCGGGGTCGGCGGTCAGCTCGCGGATCCGCTCGAGGCCGAGGAAGCCGGCGTGGCCCTCGTTGGTGTGGAACACCTCCGGGGCGGGCGCACCGGCGAGCCGGCTGTAGACCCGCAGCGCCCGGATGCCGCCGATGCCCAGCAGCAGCTCCTGGCGCAGCCGGTGCTCGGAGTTGCCGCCGTACAGGCGGTCGGTGACGTCGACGTAGGAGGGCGGGTTGTCCTCGACGTCGGTGTCGAGCATGAGCAACGGAACCCGGCCGACGGAGGCGACCCAGATCCGGGCGACCAGCGGCGGCCCGCCGGGCAGCGCGATCGACACGGTCGCGCGGGTGCCGTCGGCCTCGCGCAGCGCGGTGATGGGCAGGCCGGCGGGGTCGATGACGGGGTAGGCCTCCTGCTGCCAGCCCTCGCGGGAGAGCGACTGGGCGAAGTAGCCGTGCTTGTAGAGCAGCCCCACGCCGATGACCGGGACGCCGAGGTCGCTGGCCGCCTTGAGGTGGTCACCGGCGAGGATGCCCAGGCCGCCGGAGTACTGCGGCAGGACCTCGGTGATACCGAACTCCGGGGAGAAGTACGCGATGGCGTCCGGGTAGGTCGGGTCCTCGGCGGCCTGCCGCTGGTACCAGCGCTCGCTGGTCAGGTAGTCCTGCAGGTCGTCGTGCACGTCCGCCAGCCGCCGCAGGAACTTGCGGTCGCGGGCCAGCTGGGCGAACCGCTCCGGCGCGACTTCGCTGAGCACGCGGTTCGGGTTGCCGTTGCACGAGCGCCACAGCTCGGGGTCGACCGACTCCAGCAGGTCCTGCGACTCCGGGTGCCAGGACCAGCGCAGGTTCGCGACGAGGTCGGCCAGCGGGGCGAGTTCGGCGGGGTACGCAGCGTGCACCGTCAGCCGGCGAAGAGCCTTCACGCGGACCGACGGTAGCAGGCCGTAAGCGCTGCCGGCGGCCGCCCACCGCACACGCCGGAGGTGCTGCCGGACGGGATCGCCGGCCCACCGGCCCCAGGCGGCGTGGGCGGTAACGTGAGCCCGGTGGTAGGACGATTCGGACTCACCAACGTCAGCCCCGTCGTCGGCTCCACGGTGTCGGGCGAGTTCCCCGCCCGTGCCGTCGTGGGCGAGCGTCTGCCCGTCACCGCCACCGTGTTCCGCGAGGGGCACGACGCCGTGGGCGCGAGCGTCGTGCTGCGCGACGCCGCCGGCAGGAAGGTCGCCACCGTCCGCATGGCCCCCGGCGCCCCCGGCACCGACCAGTGGCACGCGGACATCGTGCTCGACCGGCAGGGCCCGTGGAGCTTCGCGGTCGAGGCGTGGAGCGACACCTGCAGCACGTGGCACCACGACGTCACCGTCAAGATCGAGGCCGGCCCGGGCGCCGAGGACC
>NZ_DASZUF010000001.1:0-13235 GCF_035547795.1 Nocardioides sp. | reverse complement strand
GAGATCCCCTCCCCCGTCGCCGGGACGCTGTTGGAGATCAAGGTGGCCGAGGACGAGACCGTCGAGGTGGGCGCCGAGCTGGCGCTGATCGGCGACGCCTCCGCCGCCCCTGCTCCGGTGACCCCAGCCGCCCCTGAGCCGGCCGCCCCCGCGGCCGAGCCCGCCCCGGCCGCTGCTCCCGCTCCGGCTGCTCCCGCTCCGGCTGCTCCCGCTCCGGCGGCGCCGGCCGCCCCCGCTCCGGCGGCACCGGCGCCGACCAGCCCGCAGACGTCCGCCCCGATCGCGCCCAGCATCGAGGCCGGCGGCTACGTCACGCCGCTGGTGCGCAAGCTCGCCGCCCAGCACAACGTCGACCTCAGCAAGGTCCAAGGCTCCGGCGTCGGTGGCCGCATCCGCAAGGAGGACGTGCTCGCCGCGGCGAGCGCCGCCCAGAGCGCCACCGCCCCGGCCGCCCAGAGCGGCGCCGCCGCTCCGGCCGCTCCGGCCGCACCCGCCGCCTCCCCGCTGCGCGGTACGACGGAGAAGGTCTCACGGCTGCGCAAGGTGATCGCCGAGCGGATGACCGAGTCGCTGCACGTCTCCGCCCAGCTGACGCAGGTGATGGAGGTCGACGTCACCAACATCGCCCGCCTGCGCGAGGCCAACAAGGCGGAGTTCCTGGCGCGCGAGGGCGTCAAGCTCACCTACCTGCCGTTCTTCGCCAAGGCGGCGATCGACACCCTCAAGGCGCACCCGAAGCTCAACGCCAACCTCAACACCGAGGCCGGCGAGGTGACCTACTACGACCGCGAGAACATCGCGTTCGCGGTCGACACCGAGCGCGGCCTGCTCACACCGGTGGTCAAGGACGCCGGCGACCTGTCGATCGCCGGCCTGGCCAAGAAGATCGCCGATGTCGCCGAGCGCACCCGCACCAACAAGATCACCCCGGACGAGCTCTCCGGCGGGACCTTCACCATCACCAACCTCGGCTCGTTCGGCGCACTGTTCGACACGCCGATCATCAACCAGCCGCAGGTCGCGATCCTCGGCCCCGGCGCGGTGGTGAAGCGCCCGGTCGTCATCGACGACCCCGAGCTCGGCGAGACCATCGCCATCCGGCACATGGTCTACCTGGCGCTGACCTACGACCACCGCCTGGTCGACGGCGCCGACGCCGGCCGCTTCCTGCAGGACGTCAAGAAGCGCCTCGAGGCCGGCGTCTTCGACCTCTGATCCGCCTCCCGCTTCCCCTGACGAGCCCGCCGGTTCGTCAGGGGAAGCGGCATTTCGGGACCCGACTCGCGAGTACTCGGGTCCCGGCGTACGTTGTCAGCGTGAGTGACCTGCGCTTCGAGGACCACGGGACGATCGACTACCTGGCTGCCTGGGAGCTCCAGCGCCGGGTCCATGCCGAGGTCGTGGAGCGGACCCGGCCCGACACCGTGCTCCTGCTCGAGCACCCGCCGACGTACACCGCCGGGAAGCGCACCGACGACCACGAGCGGCCCTTGGACTCCGGTGGCGCCCCGGTGATCGACGTCGACCGCGGCGGGAAGATCACCTTCCACGGACCCGGCCAGCTGGTCGCCTACCCGATCGTGCGGCTGCCCGACCACGTCAAGGTGGTCGACTTCGTCCGCCGGCTCGAGGAGGCGATGATCCGCACCTGTGCCGATCTCGGCGTCACCACCGCCCGCGTGCCCGGCCGCAGCGGCGTGTGGCTGCGGGAGGACGACAGGGGCCCCGAGCGCAAGATCGCCGCGATCGGCCTCCGGGTGAGCAAGGGCGTCACCATGCACGGCGTCGCGATGAACTGTGACGTGGACATGGCCTGGTACGACCGCTTCGTCCCGTGTGGCATCTCCGACGCCGGCGTCACCAGCCTGGCCCTCGAGCTGGGCCGCGACGTGACGGTCGCGGAGACCAGCCCGATCCTGGAGCGGCACCTGCGCACCTACCTGGCCTGGGAGCCGTACGACGCCACGCCCGACTACGAACCGCGTCCCGAGCCGAGGCACCGGGCCACGCCCGCCGACGGGCAGGCGCCGCGCATCCCGCTGCTGACTCCCTCCCACGGCTGACGCCGCCTCGCCGACCGGCCGGCCTCGGGCGGGCCCCATGCCGTGGCGTGCGGACCCGCCTCCCAGGCGTCGGCAAAGGGGCACGGTGGCGTCCCTTTCCCGACACGTCAGCACCACCTCGTCGCCCTTCTGTGCGCGCACGACCGCGGGGCCGGCCCGGTCGGCATCACGGGAAGCTCCCCGCGGCGACGCGAGGAGGCTCACGCACCGCCGCCGTTGGCCAGGCCACCCGCCCGGGCCACCGTCCCAGGCCACCCGCCCACGCCAGCGGGACGGGCCGCGCCTCCCGCAGACGAGGCGGCGGCGCTGATAGCGTTCCGCTCGCCTGTGACTGATGTGGCAGGCGGGCCTGATGGGAGGAGGGGCCGTGCGCCGGTCCATGCGCGCGCTCGCGGTCACCACCGCCGTCGCGCCCCTGCTCGGCCTCGCGCCGCTGACCTCGACGGAGACGGCCGGAGCGGCGGTGCCGCAGCCCACGGCCACGACGGCCGTCGTCCACCTCACGGTCGGCGCTGACCGCGCCACCGCGCGGACCCTGGCACCCCTGGCCGGCGTGACGTTCGGGCTCTTCGCCGTCCAGCCGACGGCGGTCGGGCCGAGCGGCGACACCACCCAGCCGCCGGCGTACACCTGCGTCTCGGACGCCGACGGCGACTGCTCGGTCGCCGTCCCGGTCGGCACCGGCGGGGTCACGCCCGGCACTCGGCTGTGGGCCGCGCCCACCGCGCTCCCCGCCGGCTGGAGCACGGCGCCGGACCCGAGCCAGGACTTCCGCACCGACCCGCTCTACGCCGGCCGCGACGTGCAGGTGTACGGCGTCTGGCCGCTGACCCGGGCCGATCCCAGCCTCGCCGCCGGCTGCGGCCACACCGTCGCCGTGGTCACCGGCAGCACGCCGGGCACCGCCGTCGCCGACCTCGCCGGGGCGCTGCGGGGCACCCCCTCTCGGGTGGCCTGGTACGGCGCCGCGGGTGCCACCGACGCGATGCCGGTGACCTCAGCAGGCGACGCCAAGCGCCTGACCGCGCTGGTCAAGAGCGGGGGCAGCCGGAGCTGGCGCAAGAGCCTGGACGCGCTCGCCGCGGCCGACCAGCCCGCCGGCAGTGCCGGCCACGTCGACCTCGTGGTCGTCACCGCCGCCACCGACCCGACCGGCGCCGCCGCCAACCGGCTGGAGGGCCTCGGCACCCGCGTCGTCGCGGCCACGGACATCGCGGCGCTGCGAGACTCGCTGCTGGCCGGCTGCGCAGGCTCGGTGACAGTGGTCTCCCCCGGTGCTCCGGTCGCGGTGTCCGCCTCGACCGGGGCCAGCGGCAGCACCGAGGCCATCACCGGCGCGGTCGCGCTCCCCCTGACCGCCGGGCCGGTGACGCTGACGCTGCCCTACGCACCGACGAGTGCCCACTGCCTCGACCTCGGCACCGGCGCGGCGGTCGCGGCCACGCTCACCGGCGGCTCGCTCGCGCTGACGGCCGCCCCCGGCGCCGCCCTGTCCTGCACCCTGCCGCGCCCGGCAGACGGCTCCGCGACGCTCACCGTCGCCCACCGCTGGTCGGTCACCACCGCCACCGGCACCACGACGTACGCCGACGGCAGTCAGCCCGCCGACCTGCACAGTGGCCTCACCGTCGCCGGCACGCCGCAGCCCTGGGGCACGCCGCGGCGTGGGCTCACCGCCGGCCAACCTGTCGCGGTGACCGACACACCCGCGATCGGGCTGCCCGGCTGCAGCCTGACCGGCACCACTGTCGACGGCGGCGACGCCCTTGCCGGCACGCTCGCCCCCGGCAACTGGACGCTGACCGAGCACGTCACCTGCCACAGCCACCTCACCCTGACGACGACGGTGCTCGGCGGCGACGCCCAGTCCACCGCATGGAGCCTGCAGGCGGCCCCCAGCGGGCCGAGTGGCCCCACCGGCGCCACCGGCGAGGTGCCGAGCGGCCGCAGCCTGACGCTCACCCAGGCCGGCGGGCCGGCGACGTACGCGCTGGTGCGCACCGACTGCGCGATCACCTCCGGCGGCCGTCGCGCGATCGGGTACGACGCGGGCACGGCCGGCTCGCTCACCATCCCACTGGGTCAGGACGTGACCTGCACGTTCGTCAACGCCACCGCGTCGCTGATGCTGGCGAGCACCGTCGACGGCGCCGCCTCGGGCACCGCCACCTGGCCGATGACCGTGACGCCGACCAAGCCGCAGGGCGGCGTCAGCGCGCAGTCGGTGACCGGCAACGGCACCGTCCTGGTCCGCCCCGGACTGGCCTACACGGTGACCCAGGGCCAGGGCCCGGCCGGGTACCAGCTGACCGGCATCGCCTGCACGGTCGACGGCGTGCCCGTGACCGGGCCGCTGACCATCCCTCCGGGCTCGGGCGCGGCCTGCACGGCGAACGACACCGCCAGCCAGTGGACCGCCAGCCAACACAGCGACCCCGCATCCGGGTCGCGGGTCTCCCCCGGAGCCGTGATCACCTACACGCTCACCGCCACTCACCTGCGCGGCCGCCCGACCGCCGACGTGCTGATCGGCGACGACCTGGCCCAGGTACTCGACCACGGCACCCTGGTCGACGGCGCCGTCAGCGTCACGGCCGGGACGGCGAAGCTCGACGGCACCACCGTGACCTGGCGCATCCCGCAGCTCGCCGACTCCGCGACCGCCACCTTCCGGGTGCGCGTCGCCGAACGCACCGACGGCAGCCAGCTCGTCGGCGCCCTGAAGACGCTGACCACCACCGAGCCCGGTGGCGCCGGGGACGCCGCCGTACCGTGCGCACAGACGGACCTGGCCCAGACCGTCACCGGCGACACCGACCATCGCGCCACCACCCGCTGCGACGCCGTGGTGCACCGCACCTACGTCGCCGGCGGCCCCGACAGCCGCCACCTCGGCTACCTCATCGCCGGTGCGCTCCTGGTGGCCGTCCTGGGGACGCTCATCGCCGCCGTGGCGGCGCGTCGCCGAAGCTGACTCTTTACACGGGACACGCATCCCGAGTACGCATGAGCCATGCGCTCGGGACCGCGTCAGCTCGCCACAGGCGTCGTCACGGCAGTCCTGCTCGGCCTCCTCCTGACGCCGGGCGGCAGCCGAGCGGCGGTGCCGTCCCCCACCGCGAGCACCGCGGTGGTCACCATCAAGGTCGGCGGGGATCGGGACACCTCCACCACGATCGGGCCGCTGGCGGGCATCACCTACGGGTTCTTCCGCACTCAGCCGACCCACTGGAACGACAACGACGGCGACACCACCGACACCCCCGAGTGGACGTGTGTCTCCGACGCCGACGGGGACTGCTCGGTCGCCGTACCGATCGGGGCCGGTGGCATCACCGCCGGCACCCGGCTGTGGGCGGCGGTCACCGACTCCACCGCCGACTGGTTCGCCAACCCGCTGTGGCAGACGGGGCCGCTGAGCCCGAGCACCGCCCATCCGCTGGTCTCGCTGCGCCACGTCTTCCAGACACCGGCGCTCTACGGCAACCGCACCTACCGCTCCGGCGCCGACTGGATCACCGACCCGGGTCTGCAGACCAGCCCGGCCAGCTCCACCGAGGACTATGCGCGCCGGACCGCCTCGGGCGGCGTGTGGCCGCTCTCCCGGGTGGACCCTGCCCTGCCGGACCAGTGCGGCCTGAAGGTCGCGCTGGTCGTCGACCTCTCCAGCTCCGTCGACGGCCACATCGCCGACGTCAGGACCGCGCTCGACACCTACGTCGACGCGCTGCGCGGCACGCCCTCGACCGCCGCGCTCTATACCTTCGGCACCGGCTCGCCGGCGCTCGGCTTCGAACCGAACTCCTCGCCGATGTCGGTGGCGACCACCGCCGACGCGGCGAAGTTCAAGGCGCTCTACGCCGGCTGGCACAACAACTTCGCCACGAACTACACCAACTGGGACGCCGGCATCGACGCGGTCGCCCAGGACAACGCTGCCCTGCCCGCGGCGGACCGGTTCGACCTCGCCGTCGTCATCACCGACGGCAACCCGACCGTCTACGGCCCGCTGACCAGCAACGGCCAGGTCGACACCCGCACCAGCGGCTACACCCGCTTCTGGGAGATCGGGACCGCCGTCGCCTCGGCCAACCTGCTGAAGTCGCAGGGAACACGAGTGGTCGCCGTCGGCGTCGGCTCGGGGGCCACCGGCGACGCGAAGTACAACCTCCGGGCGATCTCGGGCCGCGACGCCTACGACGGCACCAACATCCTCGACGCGGACTACCTCCAGGCCAGCAGCTACGACGCCGTCGGCGACGCGCTGCACGACCTGGTGCTGTCCAGCTGCGCCCCCTCGATCTCGGTGATCAAGCGGATCGTCCCACCCGGCGGCGGCATCGCCGACTCCTACATCCCCACCGAGCCGTGGACCTTCGCCGCCACCACGGCCTCGCCCGGTGCCTCGGTCGACTCGACCTCCCCGGCCCAGACCGCCCCGGGCAGCGGCGGGGTGAGCTTCAACGTCACGGTGCCAGCGACGGGAACCAGCGACTTCACCGTGGCGGAGACCCAGCAGGCCGGCTACAGCACCTATCCGGTCGATCGGGACGGCACCGGCAGCGGCACCCAGAACGCCTCCTGCGTGGACAAGCAGAACGGCACCGACCAGCCGGTGACAGTGACCAACGTCGGCACCGATGGCTTCACCGTGCCGGTCGGGATCAAGGGCGTGATCAGCTGCGTGGTCTACAACCAGGCACCGACGCCACCGCCCCCGATCCGGCCGGCGCAGCTGACCGTGGAGAAGCGCTGGCAGGTGGTCACCGACGTTCCCGGCGGCACCCACACCGACACCTATCCCCAGGGCGAGCAGCCGGCCGGACTCGAGTCGACGCTCTCGCTCACCGGCCCCGAGGCGGCAGCGGCCAGCGAGCAGCCGTGGGGCGTCGAACGAGGCGGGTACGCCGAGGGCGACCGGGTGACCGTCGCGGAGCACGTCGATCTCGGCTTGCCCGGCTGCACCCTCACCTCGGCGAGCCTCAACGCGTACGACGGCACCGGGCCGACCGGCCCGACCACCGACCTCGGCGTCTCGTCGCCGTCCGGCGACGTGACGCTGGCCGCCGGCGGTAACCACTGGATCGTCACCAACCAGGTGCACTGCGTCAGCCACCTGATCCTGACCAAGCGGGTGGTCGGCGGCTCCGCTCCGCCGTCGGCATGGACCCTGCACGCCGACGGCCCCACCGGCGCGCTGACCGGCCCGTCGGGCTCCACCGGTGTGTCGGCGGAGGTGACGCCGGAGCTCACCTACCAGCTCGCGGAGAGTCACGGCGACGACCCGGCGCTGCTGGAGTACGTCCAGGACGACGAGCGCTCTCGGCCGCTGCAGAACCCGCTCTCCACGGGCTCGATGGCCTGCAACGTCGCCGGCGCCGCCGGGGACGCGACCGGCGCCGAGGGCGGCGTCGTCGTACCGCTGGGCCAGGACATGGTCTGCACCGCGACCAACCGCACCGCGCAGATCAGCGTCGTCAAGGACGTCGTCGGCGGCGGCGCCACTCCGGCGGAGTGGACCTTCCACCTCACCCCGGTCGACCCGGCGGTCGACGGACTGCGCTCGCACACGCTGGCCGGCGCGGCGGCCCCCGGCAGCACCACCACGCTCCGGCCGGGCCAGAGCTACCGGCTCGAGGAGACCGGCGACGTGGACGGCTACCAGCTCCGCGGACTCTCCTGCGCCACCGTCGAGCCGACTGCCCGCGGCATCCTGCTGACCGTCACCGCGGGTGCCAACATCACCTGTACGGCGACCAACTCCTACAGCACCTGGACCTCGTCCAAGACCAGCGACCCGGTCTCGGGCAGCACCGTGGCGCCCGGCAGCGTCATCACCTACACCGTGCACGCCGACCACCTCGCCGGTCACGCGACCGAGGACGTCCGGATCGTCGACGACCTGACCCACGTGCTCGACCACGCCACCCTGATCGAGGGCAGCATCGACGCCAGCACCGGCCACGCCCACCTCGACGGGCACCGGCTGGTGTGGACGATCCCCTCCCTCACCGGCCATCGGAGGTTGGTCTACCGCGTCCGGGTCGCGGCGGACGCCGCCGGCGTCACGCTGCACAACGTCCTCACCCGGCACACCACCACCGAGCCCGGCGACCCCGGCGATCCCGCCGCGGTGTGCGAGGCGAGCCGGTGCCCGCACGACGCCGCCGACGAGGAGACCGACCACCCGGTGTCCGCCGCGACACCGACCCTGCCCGACACCGGCGGCCCACCGCTGTGGCCGCTGCCGGCCGGAGCCGGGCTGGTCGTCGCCGGAGCGGCGCTGCTGGGCCTGCGGATCGGCCGCGGCCGGGCGTGAGGCTGGAGTTCGAGCGGCGGGATGCCCGGCGTACCCTTGAGGGGTGACTCTCGCCCCAGAAGGACGCAAGCTTCTCCGCCTCGAGGTCCGCAACAGCGAGACCCCCATCGAGCGCAAGCCGGAGTGGATCAAGACCCGGGCCAAGATGGGACCGGAGTACCAGCAGCTCCACTCGCTGGTGAAGTCCGAGGGGCTGCACACGGTCTGCCAGGAGGCGGGTTGTCCCAACATCTTCGAGTGTTGGGAGGACCGCGAAGCGACGTTCCTCATCGGCGGTGACCAGTGCACCCGGCGCTGCGACTTCTGCCAGATCGACACCGGCAAGCCGCAGCCGCTGGACCGCGACGAGCCGCGCCGGGTGGCCGAGTCGGTGCAGAAGATGGGCCTGAAGTACGCCACCATCACCGGCGTCGCCCGCGACGACCTGGCCGACGGCGGCGCCTGGCTGTACGCCGAGACCGTCCGGGCGATCCACGAGCTCAACCCCGGCACCGGCGTCGAGAACCTCATCCCCGACTTCAACGGCCGCCCCGACCTGCTCCAGCAGGTCTTCGCGACCCGACCCGAGGTGCTCGCCCACAACCTCGAGACGGTGCCACGGATCTTCAAGCGGATCCGCCCCGGCTTCCGCTACGAGCGCTCGCTGGACGTGCTCACCCAGGCCCGCTCGTTCGGGCTGGTCACCAAGTCCAACCTCATCCTCGGCATGGGCGAGACACGGGAGGAGGTCTCCCAGGCACTGCGCGACCTGCACGCGGCCGGTTGCGAGCTGATCACCATCACCCAGTACCTGCGACCGAGCCTGCGCCACCACCCGGTGGAGCGGTGGGTGAAGCCGGAGGAGTTCGTGGAGCTTGCCGAGGAGGCCACCGAGGTCGGGTTCGCGGGTGTCATGTCCGGCCCGCTCGTCCGTTCGTCGTACCGGGCCGGTCGGCTGTACCGTCAGGCCATCGCCGCCCGCGGCGAGTCCACCGAGAGCTAGAGAGGCCCCAGCCCGCATGTCCCAGCTCGACCCGAGCACGATGAGCCGCCGCCAACAGCTCGTCGAGACCTACCGGATGACCAAGCAGACCGACCCGACGATCGGTCTGTGGGTCGGCGGCTCCTTCGTCGTCGGCGCCGTCATCGGTGCGCTGCTGTTCTGGCTGCTGCCCGCCGGCGGCGTGCTCGGCGTGGTGTTCGCGGTCATCGGCGCCGTGCTCTTCGGCGTCCTGGCCGCCCTGCTCGTCTTCTCCAGGCGCGCGCAGAAGGCCGCGTACACCCGGATCGAGGGCCAGCCCGGAGCCGCGGCGGCGGCGCTCAACATGCTGCGCCGCGGCTGGACGGTGACGCCGGCGGTCGGCTTCAACAAGAGCCAGGACGTCGTCCACCGCGTGGTCGGCCCGCCGGGAGTCGTGCTGGTCGGCGAGGGCACCAGCCCGGCCCGGGTGCGCGGCCTGCTCGCCACCGAGCGCACCAAACATCAGCGGGTGCTGCCCGACACCCCGATCACCGAGCTGGTCGCCGGCAACGGCGAGGGCGAGGTCCCGCTGCCGAAGCTGGTCTCGAAGGTCTCGCGGATGAAGCGCGAGGTCAGGCCCGGCGAGATCACCGACATCCTCAACCGGCTCAAGGCGCTCGACTCCACCCGGGGCACGCTGCCGATGCCGAAGGGCCCGATGCCCACCAACATGAAGGGCATGCGGCAGAACCTGCGCGGCCGCTGATCTGGCTAGCTGCCGCCGAGGGCGCCGGCCAGGCCGCTGATGTCGGTGACCTTGCTCGCCGGCGGCGCCGTGATCGAGACCTTCTTGCCCCAGTCGGAGAAGACCTCGGTGACGTTCTCGCCGCCGGCGTCCATCTTCATCTGCTTGTAGCGGCCCGAACCGTCGAACCACACGTCGACGGTCTCGTTCGCCGGCAGCGCGCTCGCCGCCGCCGAGGGCAGGCTGGGCAGCGCCGAGGCCACCTGGGCTCCGTCGACGGTGAACCGGTAGTGGTCGGTCGGCGTACCGTCGACGGTGTCCTTGCCGACGTAGGTGCCGCCGGAGATCGCGTCGCCGAACTTGTCGAACAGCGCGCCCGGGTCCAGCGAGTCCAGGCCCAGCGAGCCCAGCGGGCTGGACTTGTCGTCGAGCGGCGCCTTGACGTACTTGTCACCCAAGGCCGCCAGCTGGACGTACATCGCATCGTCGACCAACAGCATCGTCGCGGTGTCGCTGCCGGTCGCGCTCAGCTGTGCCGAGCTCAGCTCCAGCGACGCCTTGAGCGGCTTGGACTTCAGGTCCAGGTCGCCGCTGCCCGACATCGCGATCGCGCCGGTCATCTTCATCGACACGTGCACGGTGCTCGCCGAGGACAGCGCGTCGGCGAACATCTGCCGCACCGCGGCGGGGTCGACGCTCGAGCCGGGCGCGAAGTGGTCGCCGGCCGGGGCGCTGCTCGCCGAGGGCGTCGCACCGGTCGAGGAGTGCGACGACGCAGAGCCACCGCCGCAGGCGCTGGTCAGCGCCAGCGCGACGGCGGCGATCCCGATCGAAGCGGTACGGCGGGTCCGGGGCGACATGGGGCTCTCTCTCGACGGCGGCATCGGCGGCGCCGGGCGTCAGCCCCGGCGCAGGAAGAACGAGCGGTAGGTCTGCAAGGTCACGGAGGCCGTCCCGGCGGCCAGGTCGTGCAGGCCGCGGCCGTCGGGCCGGAAGACCAACGGCGGGATGACGACCGCGACCAGGATCTGGCGGGCGATGGTGCGCAGCGGATCCAGCGGCCGCGGATCGCCGTCGATGCGGACCGTGCGCAACCGCGTCGCCAGCTTGCCGAAGGAGCCGCCGACGAGGGTGGTCAGCAGCACGGTCTCCACGACGTACACGGGAAGGACCCAGGCCTTGGCCTCGCTGCCCGGGGCGGTGAACGTGTGCCACCCGACCACGCCGGCGACGGCCAGGGAGCAGGCCACCCAGTCCACCACCAGCGCCAGCACGCGGCGGGCCCACGAGGCGGTCTCGAACGGGAGCGCGCGCGGGTCGGAGGCGGTGCTGGCGGTCGGTCGTGCGTCGGTCACCGTCCCAGCCTAGAGGCGCCGTTCCCGGACACCGATCCCGCGACCTGTTACATGTCTGAAACAATCGCGACACGGCGACGCAACTGCTCATACATACGTTGCCATCGATGGTTGCGGCAGCGCCGCCGTGGCCTGACCACTCGCGAGGAACTCGACCGCCCCGTCATGCGCGGTCAAGGAGGACGAATGTTCAGCACTGGCGATGAGCTGCTCAAGTTCATCAAGGACGAGGGTGTCGAGTTCGTCGACGTCCGTTTCGTCGACCTGCCCGGCATCCAGCAGCACCTCACCGTGCCGGTGTCGTCGTTCAACCTGGACCCGATGGCCTTCGACGGCTCGTCGATCCGTGGCTTCCAGAACATCCACGAGTCGGACATGGCGCTGTATCCGGACGTGACGACGGCGTACGTCGACCCGTTCCGCAAGGCCAAGACGCTGGCGATGATGTACTTCGTCCACGACCCGATCACCGGCGAGGCCTACTCCCGCGACCCGCGCAACATCGCCCGCAAGGCGCTGGCCTACCTGGCCACCACCGGCATCGGCGACACCGCGTTCTTCGCACCCGAGGCCGAGTTCTTCATCTTCGACTCGGTGAAGTTCGCCACCGGGATGAACAAGTCCTTCTACGAGGTCGAGTCCTTCGAGGGCTCCTGGAACAGCGGCGCCGACCTCAACCCGGACGGCACGCCCAACCGCGGCTACAAGGTCCGCACCAAGGGCGGCTACTTCCCGGTGACGCCGACCGACGGCACTCAGGACCTGCGCGACGAGATGGTCAAGAACCTCGAGCAGGCCGGGCTGCTCGTCGAGCGCGCCCACCACGAGGTCGGCACCGCGGCGCAGGCCGAGATCAACTACCGGTTCGACACGCTGCTCAAGGCGGCGGACGACATCATGAAGTTCAAGTACATCGTCCGCAACACCGCCTGGGCGGCCGGCAAGACCGTCACCTTCATGCCGAAGCCGATCTTCGGCGACAACGGCTCGGGCATGCACGTGCACCAGTCGATCTGGAACGGCGGGGAGCCGCTGTTCTACGACGAGAAGGGGTACGGCGGCCTGTCCGACATCGCCCGCTGGTACATCGGCGGCATCCTCAAGCACGCGCCCTCGGTGCTCGCGTTCACCAACCCGACGGTGAACTCCTACCACCGCCTGGTGCCCGGCTTCGAGGCCCCGATCTCGATGGTCTACTCCTCGCGCAACCGCTCCGCCGCGGTCCGCATCCCGATCACCGGGTCGAACCCCAAGGCCAAGCGTGTCGAGGCCCGCTTCCCCGACCCGTCCTCGAACCCCTACCTCGCCTTCTCGGCGCTGCTGCTCGCCGGCATCGACGGCATCCGCAACAAGATCGAGCCGCCCGCGCCGATCGACAAGGACATCTACGAGCTGCCGCCGGACGAGATGGCAGAGATCGACCAGGCCCCCACGTCGCTCTCCGCCGTACTCGAGGCGCTGAAGAACGACCACGACTTCCTCACCGTCGGCGACGTCTTCACCGAGGACCTCATCGAGATGTGGATCGAGTGGAAGACCAACAACGAGATCCTCCCCGTGCAGCTGCGCCCGCACCCGCACGAGTTCGAGCTCTACTACGACATCTGATTTCGGGTGTCTCAGGGTCGGCCAGTCAACGCCCAATGTTGACCACAAACCGCCTCTGACCTGTGGAAACGCCGCCGACGACCGTCGTGGTCGTTCGGCGGCGTTTCTCGTGCTTCGTCGGTGGCTTGTTACATGACTGGTACATGCGCGGGGTCTTGAGACCCCGACACCGCTCTGCTCGCGGCCGTCGGCCCCGAATCCTGTT